>NZ_JABXGB010000120.1:0-295 GCF_022627935.1 Ochrobactrum sp. C6C9
CTGGAAGCCAGAAAGTCACTGCCGTACCGGCAAAGGATGCAAGACTGGAAGGTAATTCCAACGGGCGCCTGTGAACGAGCGCCTATTTCTTTCTGCCAGCCAGCGCGTCTTCGCCTTCCTGTTTATGCTCACGGCAAAACCAGAGCTGTCCAAAGGCCGTCTTGTAGCCAAACGAACCCCACGCTTTGCAGCCCTTCGAATCACAGTAGTGCTCAAAAAGCTTGCCGCCTTTGGTTGCGACGGTGTTCTCGCTCTTATATCCGCTCATTTTATCTCGGTGCCTTTGTTATCCCGA
>NZ_JABXGB010000121.1:0-292 GCF_022627935.1 Ochrobactrum sp. C6C9
CTGTCGCAGATGTTCTTCTTCTTCTGCCTGCAGGCTGCCTTCACCCATGGCGAAGACGGCTTGCAGGGCGTGCCGCGCGGATATCTGTTTGGCTTCATCGATCTCAACAATCCGATGAACATGTATTACTTTGTGCTGGCGCTGTTCGTGCTCGGCGTGTTTGCCATCTGGCGCATCATCAACTCGCCCTTCGGCATGATCCTGAAATCGGTGCGCGAGAATGAAAACCGCGCCATATCGCTCGGTTACTCCGTCAATCGCTACAAGCTGGCCGCTTTCGTGATGTCGGCTG
>NZ_JABXGB010000122.1:0-280 GCF_022627935.1 Ochrobactrum sp. C6C9
GCTTTACACGTTAGCCCTGTTTTCATTAGCAGGCTAATAACTGGACTCTATCGTTAAGTCCAAGGTTCCGAACTCCGTTATCATGCGCGGGTTTTCATGACAGGTATTGCGATAGCGCAAGCCGGTTGATTCACCAGGAGAGTTGATGAACACCCTTTTTATGCACTGCCGTCCGGGTTTTGAAGGCGAAGTCTGCTCCGAGATCTCGGAACACGCCGCGCGCCTGAACGTTTCCGGCTACGCCAAGGCCAAGACCGGCAGCGCCTGCGCCGAATTTGTC
>NZ_JABXGB010000123.1:0-279 GCF_022627935.1 Ochrobactrum sp. C6C9
GGGCCCTTGCCCGGCATAGCGCGACAGGCTGCCGGCATAGCAGGTCTTGGCTCGCCAGGCGGCTGGGGTATCAGGCTCTTTCAGGCAGTCCGGATAGGGTGCCAGCAGGCGACTGGCACTGGCGTAGGCCAGTTCGTGGGCGGCATCGAAGCGACTGCCACGCTGGCGCAGATAGATCGTCGGCACGCCGCACAACCGGGCCAGCAGCGCCACCTCCACCGAGACGTCGACCACCAGCAGGCAGGGCCAGGCGCGGCGGAACCAGTGCACCAGTACGCC
>NZ_JABXGB010000124.1:0-279 GCF_022627935.1 Ochrobactrum sp. C6C9
CTACAGCCTGGTATTCATCGACCCGCCGTATCACCAGGGCTGGCTGGAAAAAGTGTTGCCTGTCTGCATGACTTTGCTTGCGCCGTCGGGGCTGGTCTATGCCGAAGCCGAATTCCCGCTCGACGGCGATGATGCCCCGGCGTGGATGCAAGACTGGGAAGTGGTCCGCGCCGACAAGGCCGGCATGGTCTTCTATCATTTATTGCAACGCAAAAGCAGTGCCCGAATTGAGGCATAATGCGCCTTCTGATTGAATAGCCGGTGAGGAGACACCATGGT
>NZ_JABXGB010000125.1:0-276 GCF_022627935.1 Ochrobactrum sp. C6C9
TCACCAGGGTCAGGCGCGGCTCCACCCCGGCCGCCAGCTGGGTGGCGCGATTGGCCAGGCGGTCGTGGGCCGAGAGCACGGCGCGGGCCTGGTCGAGCAGTTGCTCGCCGGCCGCCGTCAGCAGCGGGTAGCGGCCCTGGCGATCGAACAGCGACACCCCCAGGTCGTCCTCCAGCCGGGCGATGCTCTCGCTGATACTGGACTGCCGCTTGCCCAGCACCCGTGCCGCGGCGCTGAAGGAGCCGGCCGCGGCCGCCTCGACGAAGGCCTCAAGGG
>NZ_JABXGB010000126.1:0-275 GCF_022627935.1 Ochrobactrum sp. C6C9
GTTCCTCCGGGCGTTCCGGAACCAGGCGAAGGGAGGGGATGCCTGATGCCCCGTCAACGCGTCCGCAAGGGCTGGCGGAAGTGGGTCAACACCGTCAACGTCAGTGGTGTCGTCATCGCGGTGCTCACGGCGCTGCCGCTGTACTGGCTCGTGTCGACGTCGCTCAAGCCGGCGTCCGAGATCGGGCAGTCGCCGCCGACCGCCTTCCCGCAGTCGTTCACCCTCGACAACTTCGTGGTGGCGTTCCGCGACAACGCGCTCGGCCAGTACATGGT
>NZ_JABXGB010000127.1:0-268 GCF_022627935.1 Ochrobactrum sp. C6C9
GCCGCACCCTGTCCGACGATGCCGACCGGGAGGTCGTGCGGCGTCGGGGCGTGGAAGGCGCCGAGGTAGGCGAGACCCATGCCGATCGCGAGGAAGAGGGGCACGAGGATGTGCGAGCCGAAGCTCAGCAGGGTGCGACCGAGGCCCTGCGGACGGAGCGCCGACGGGCCGTTCGGCTGACGCGGGGCCCTGGAGGCCCGAGGCGCGGCGTGCGAGTGGGTGTGGGGGGAGGTGGTGTGCACGTGCGACGTCGTTGTCGTCATGGGGG
>NZ_JABXGB010000128.1:0-263 GCF_022627935.1 Ochrobactrum sp. C6C9
ATGACGGGCTCTAGTTTGACACCCAGCGCATCCGAGACGCTCTTGGCGAGATCAACTTCGATACCTTGAAGATTGCCATCCGCACCTGGGAAAGACCAGGGCTTGAAAGCCCCTTGCAAACCAACACGGAGAGTGCCGCGTTCCAGGATTTCCTTCAATCGCTCGCCATCAGCACGAGCCTGGCTTGCAAAAAGCGAAATCGCCATAGTAAGCGTGGAAACTGCCACCAAAGCAAGATTTTGATGTCTGCGCATACCCATTTC
>NZ_JABXGB010000129.1:0-262 GCF_022627935.1 Ochrobactrum sp. C6C9
GTCCTCGTCACCTCCCGCCTGCTGGCGCAGCCACATCTGCGCGTACAGACCATCGGCCATCAGCAAGCCCGCATGGGTACCGCGCTCGACGATGCGGCCATGGTCCATCACCAGGATCTGCTGCGCATTGACGATGGTGGAAAGCCGGTGTGCGATGACCAGCGTCGTGCGTTCGCGCGCGATCTCTTCGAGCTGTTGCTGGATCGCCTGTTCGGCACGCGAATCCAGCGCCGACGTCGCTTCATCGAAGATCAGGATGGCC
>NZ_JABXGB010000012.1:0-163507 GCF_022627935.1 Ochrobactrum sp. C6C9
CGCTCATTCATCGAATGAGCGAAACCGCAAAAGTTCAAGCGCAAACCCAAAATCAATGGGGCAGAGACGGCGCATACGAACTTCACGCGCTTGCGCCGCGATCAGCATCGCCTTCAGCGCAGCAATATCGTCGGGAAGATCGGCGGCGTCCAACATGATCGAAGTCTATCAAAATCAGCGTCGCTTCGCCGTTGGAATTTGCCGCCCGAGTCATCGTGCCGCATCTATTCGATAGCGTCCGGCGATCTCGCCTCTACGGAACGGACGCGACGCCAGTCGAGCCCCGCAAACAGCGCCTCGAATTGTGCGTGGCCCAGCTTCATTAGGCCATCCTTGATGCCCGGCCAGATGAAGGTGTGTTCTTCGAGCCGCTTGTAGGCCATTACTAGACCGCTGCCATCCCAGTAGATCAGCTTCAATCGGTCGGCCTTGCGGGACCGGAATACGAAGACCGTCCCTGTAAAAGGGTCCTTGTGCAGCTCGTTCTTGACCAGCGCCGCCAGTCCATCGTGGCCTTTGCGGAAATCGACGGGCTTTGTCGCCACAATGATCCGAACGCGGTTCGATGGAAAGATCATGCCGGGACCGCGCAGGCACGCGCGACAGCGGCTATGCGGGCGGCAGATGCGCCTTCTTCCAGCCGAATGGTGACGGACCCGACGATGATCTCGGGACGGCTGGCTTTCTTGATGGGCGGTTCCACAACGGGTGGATCGACGATTACCGCTGCGAACTCTACCGCATCCTCGGGCGCAGGCAGAACCAGTTTACCCTGCCGCGCCATCGTTCGCCAGGTGGACAGGTGGTTCGGCTTCAGGCCATGCCGTTCTGCGACTTCATTTACCTGCGCTCCGGGCCGAAGACTCTCGGAAACGATCTGGGCCTTGACGTCGTCCGGCCAATGCCGATGCGGCTCACGTCCAGACTTCCTGGTCGTGAGAACCTCCAATGTACTCTCCATGGAGAAACTCCAGTTGCTCTTCCATGGAAAACCGATCACAGATCAGGGCGGCTAGATCAATGTGGGATTGGAACACCGGTTACCTTTAAGCGCACTCAGTTTGTATAAATTTTGTACTTTTCTCCTTCTTTTGCTAGTCCGTTTAAGTTTAGGTCGTTCTTCGCCATTTCGAATGATCGTTGGAATGGCTGTCCGTGCGCTAGGGCTCGATAAAATGCCCGGGTAAAAAGGATCGCGGCGGTGTCACTAATCGATTTGTCGCATCCGATTACTGCTTCTACATGTGGCGCGACGAGTTTAGATACGGAGTCCGAAAAGCAGGCGTTGAGTACCACGCATTTGATCATCGGCATCAACTCGATGAGGCCGGCTAGGGCCTCACCGGAAACTTCGACGGCATTTCCACCTGCATCCTCAAATATCAGCATGCCTTTGTCGCCGTGTCCACTAAAGTGTAAAATATCTGGCTTTGTGTTTAGGACCTCGCGTTGGAGTTGGTCGGTGCGAATAGCCCACGCATTTTCCACATTTAACATAATTTTAGCGTCACGTACTTGAGCAAGTTGTTCTTTGAGGTCGCTCGCCTCTTTGTCGATCTTCAGACGCCCCTCGTCCAAAGGGGCCGCTGCAAGAAACAGGACCTTCATAGACAATTTCTTTCCTAATGTTGGTGTTGTTTGCTGGAACATGGCAGCGAGGTCAGACGGGATGCCAAATAAGTCAGCTATGGCGTTCGCGCGGTTCGAACCTTTGATTTTCACGTATAGGCTGCGACCCTCAGCACCTAGAAGGATACGCTCTGTGAGCTTGGGCGTCGCCTCAACGATCTCTAGTGCCTTCTCAAAGTAAGGACCGCACTCGTCCGAGAAACGGGCGAAATGTTCGGCGACCAGAGCAAGAACGTCGGGATTTTCCTCTACATCAAACCATCTGATCGTAAGGTCCTCGAGACCGTCATAATAGCTGTGAAGGAGGCCTTTTGCCAAACCAAGTCTAGCTTCAGGTATATCGTTGAACGTGCCTTCATGGATAATCTGGTGACGCAACTTCAGATCGTTTTCACGTTCTGCGGCGAGTTGCAGAAGTTTTGCCTGCACATTGGCTGGCTGGGAGCCTATCGTGTCGAAGGGTATACCAAGGTCGGCTAAGGTCAGGTGCCTGTTCTCCATAACCGACCAAACGCTATATTGTCGCACGATGGGATCGTCGTGTTGTCCCAACTGCTTAACGATGGTCCCATTTGAGTGACGGGGGTGGAGTAGATTCTGGATGTCTTTGTTTAGCCCAATGACCAGCAAGGCGAGCTTCAGTATTTCTTTGTCGGCCTTGTCGATGTCGATTGTAAGCCGCGAAAGGTCCAACTTGTGAGCGTCGGTAGTCTGCATCGCAGCGAGTAGACGTACAGATGGATCCAAGACCGACAGTCCAGGTACGGCCTCAAGATTACCATGGTACAGATGGGAAAGAGCAGCGACTGCAGCAGCGACGATCTCCGGATCCTCTTCGTGCTGCTTCATCACCGCGGCGACGTACGTGCTACTGCCCTGCCTTGTTCCCAGCCTCGCAAGTGCATTCAGGCACCATCGCACGACCTTGCGGTCACCATCGCTTAGAACAATGCCGTTAATGGTCTTCTCGAACGAGCTCCTGCCTTCAGAGTTCAGTTTGTCACCTTGACGATACCTGCGCGAAAGGTCCTGAAGCGCGACTTTCCGCCGCCTTGCGTCACCGTTTTCGATTTCAAACTTAAGGAAGGCAGTCTGGCCCGGAGAAATGATCGCCACTAAGGAACGTAGACCTCTTCGATAGCTTCTAATGTCGCCCTCGTCCACGGCTCGAAGTCATCGATGTCGTTCGGTGGGACTCTCAAATCTAGCCAGCGAGGATCATTGAGCGACAGTCGGCGCGTTGTTGGCTCGAACCAAGACGGGCAAGTCCAATCCATGACAATTAAAAGAATCTCCTGCCCGTCATCTTGCTGCGCTCGCATTGCAAAACGTGGCTCAGGGTCTGAAAGCTTCTCGCCGTGAACGGCGACGGCGGATATGTCGAGGTCGGACAAAATAGCTCCAAGCGCGTTATCCTTGGCTCCATAATCCCCATCCGAAAAGAGCGTGCAGTCAAAGAAACTTACGACGCCCGGAAACCCGATTGTGCGCTTATTTGCGAAGGTTTCCGCGTCACTGCGGTAACGTCCCGTCCTGTACGAAAGTACTTTAGTGCCTCGCCGAACTACGGAGAAGGTCCATACGATGAGCGATTTGTCAGTGTGCTTGCGCGATTGCAGGTAGTGGATGGCGTCACATGACTCAGCAGTCTTGACAAAATCGTACCAGTCGGACAGCAACCTCTGGCCGCATCCAGCAACATAGTCCGCATCGACAGCCAGAAAAGGCGCGATATGCAGGTCGCGCGCCCGCCGCCGCGCCTCAAATTTTTCCTTATACTTGGTTGGGATGGTAGGATCGCTTACGAGCTCATTGAGGAAGAAGTAACCGGGTTCTGTGCGGAAGAATGCAGAATGTTGACTCCTTAGCACGTCCTCGCTCAGTCGGGCCCTGAGGGTCTTTACCTGTGTCTTTCCATAGAGGTGCTTTGGAACAATCGAGGCCACGTATGCCGCTTCGAGAATACCGGCAGCGGTCATGGGGCGCCGGGACGCTCTAAGAACCCGCTGAGCTATCTCAAGGTAGGAGTCCATTAAACCTCGACGTGTTAAATATGCTTGAGGAAGTTACACGTCCGTTGTGTGTAGAGCAAGATTACTACTGCCTATTGGACCACTCAATTTCCGAAGAAGTGCGACGATTTTAAGGAAATCAAGACGGTTATGTCAACGAACGTCATAGGCGTGCGCAATTGTCGCGACCAGTTTGGCCCAAACAAGCCATGCCTCATGAAGAAAGCTGCTGCAATGGCAAATCCATATAGGGAAGCACAAGACTTCGCTCAAGCCTTCGGGCAGACTGAGTATACGCTCAAAAGGTGTGGTTACTTGCGCAAGAATAAGGACATAGCTGAAGCCGATTGGGACGAGTTCGCCAAGACACTCGGACCAGATTTTTTCCAGCATATCGTAACCAGTGGGATCGCCATTACACTTGTAGGCAATCCACCAAGACGCTTGCTCGCGAACATGGAATGGTCTCCTGAGAAAACCCAGCCTCTCACGAATGTGACGCAGCTCATTGTCAATGGCGTCTGTCGTGTACGAAACAGCTATCTACACGGCGAGAAATTTGTTGGAGGACCAGAGGGGCAGTTCGAGCGCGACGCAACACTCGTGATCGAGGCGCATGCGGTGCTCCGTGAAGCTGTACGGGTCTTCATCAATGTATATAAAGAACCCAAGGGTTGAACGTCACTTAATTAAAGCGAATGTGATTCAATTTATTCTACGACTTCTACAACATTGCGGACGATACCTAAGACTAATCCAAGCTCCGCTGATATGACACATGTCTGTATGAAACAATTGCGTCCAGAATGATCGGCGGCTTTGACCCGGCCAAAAGCAACATTTTTCCAGCCTTCATTTCAAGTATCTGATCGGCAGTCATGAGCTTCTGGCGTTGTTCGGTGATTGATGTTGTCGGCCTATCGCCAAGCCTGCTCGCCGCCTGTCTGGTCGTGGTAAGGATTGTCTGCTCACCAAGCGCGTTTTCGGCCCATTTGGCTGTTTCATATTCTGCACGGCCCAGCCCGAATATCCGGGCGGTGACGCAAGAGCCGAGAATGCTGGCCGTGTCACCCTTGCCATAGACACTTTCAATCTGGCCTTTGTCTTGGGTGATGAACAGAGCTTCAATCCCACAGCCCGCCGCGACATTGGCAATGTTGAGAAGCTTTTCCATCCGCCCAAGTCGAACGAATTCATCCAGAACCAGAAGAACATTCTTTTCAGGCTTTCGTCCACCATCAAAACGCACCGACATTGCTAGAATGATATTGGTGATCAGGCGCATGAAGACGGATTGCGCTTCAACCTGATCGAGTGGGATGACGATGAACAGATCGCCTTTGTCGTTGAAGAGATCGGCAAAGGCATTCGTAGAGCCGGTGAGAAAGGTCCGCATTTCATCCGAACGCGCCCAGTCAAAGGCTTTCTTCATGGTGGTCCTGATCGCGCCGCGCTCATTTTCACCGGCTGAGAGGTAAGTCGCTGCGGCACCTGATACCCGCCGACCATAGGTTTCGGGGTCATTTGCCCATATCGAAAGCGACTTCTCAAAATCCGCCGAGAAGATCAGGTCCATAACTTCAATGATGCCACGCCCGGACTGCGGCTTCTGCGTCATGACATACTCGATGACAGCGGCAACAATCGTTTTCGCCATATCGGCAAAATGCGCGCCGTTTCCGCTTTCCGGTCGTACCAGTCCCTCCGCGATCACATCAATATCGCGGACAAGGTGTTCTGTGCGGATGAAAGAAAGCGGATTAAAGCGCGACTTTGAGGGCTCATGAACGCCAAAGGGATTGAGGACATAGACATTGCGGCCAAGGGAATGCCGGTAGCGCTGCGTTGCGGTAAAATTCTCGCCCTTGATATCAAGCACGGCTACCGGCCCATCGTGGTCGATAATCGCCGGGATCACGACAGAGACGCCTTTCCCGGCACGTGTCCCGGCAATGGCAACGTGATGCCCCTCTCTCCATCCCTGTTTGCGGTTGGGGCGATAGCGCAAGATCGCTCCATCGACCATTCCCAAGGGCAGGCCTTTCGCGTTGTGCCGAAGCTGAAGGATTTCGCGCCGGTTCATCCAGCGGGCGCGCCATGGTCCGTTTTTTGCAATGCGTGGTCGTCCTTGCGGTGCAAACCGAGCTAAAGCCCAGATTGCCAATCCGGCAATGGGTAGAAGGCCGAGAACCAGACTGACGATGAGCGTTTGTATCTGCGCATCCGGCAGGCGGTCAAAGGTTGAAAGAGCCGCCTTGGCGCTGCCGATAATGCCATGGCCCGCATTCTTCCAGATACAGAATATATCGGCGACATGCATTGCAACATTGACCGGTTCGATCAGTGCGGTAGCAGACGCACCGAGGAGGGCAGCCATCATAGCTAAGCCCGACGTAGTGCGAATGCGGCCTTGCGTGTCCGCCATAAGGATTTTTATCGCCAGAGCCAGAATGAGCAGGAACCCTGCAATCCTTGTGGTTCTGGATTGCAGGAAGCCGAACTCAATGCCGGTCTGTATGATAAGCAAGCCGCCGATCAGGATAGCAAGGGTCAAAAGCATGCGATAAATGGGAATGATTAGATTCAAGAAAATCGTCCTTTGAGCAACGGCATTACGACCGGTCACGGCCAAGGGCCGGACTTCGCTTGATCAGCGTGTCAGTGGCTTCGTTTCGTTGGCCTGCGCTATGTCCTGCAGAGCTGAAAGCATCTCGATCAGCTCGCTCGTTATCGTTTCGCTGGAATGCGTCCCTGAGCCGGGATAGCCGCTCAGAAACGATGCCTGTGATGCGGCCAGCAATTTCACTGAGCCTTCCAAGGCCTGTAACCGCTGTTCGATCTGTTCTGTCGAGCGTTTCTCCAGCCGATTGAATTGTTCGCGTGAGTGCTCCAATGCCCTCACCAATTCTTCGACGTATGTCAGCAATTCGATTTCCAGCGGCGAAAGCCGCTCTGGAAGGCCGTTGTCCATTTCCCTCGTGCTGGTCATGGCCTATTCCTTCTCGACGATCTGCAAGCAAGGCATCTGGCCCTTGCCGCTCTGGCAGCTGATCAGATGCAGTCGCCGGGCGTCCCATGTGAGGATTCTGCCTTTGTTGGTCTGATTGATCTGAAACCCCATTTGCCAAAGGCTCGCGCTCTGGGCTCGGTCGATCATCAAACCCGCCCAATACCAACTCGCGGCGAAACTCGTCGCTATGATCAGAAGGGTGAATGCGCTCATGGTTAGAAAGAAGGGCTGGACCATCTGGCGCAGGCGAGCGATGTTCCGCTCGGTCACTGCCAAGGCTTCGTTCAATTGCTGTTGGTTCTCGGTCATGAACGCGCGCATATCGCGCTCGATGATATTGTGTGCGTCCTTCAATGCTTCGCTGCAATCGTTCTCGAAGCTCTTCGATGCGGGCGGCATCGAGACGGCTTCCTGAGCGGCTGGGCTGGATAGCTGTTCTTTCAAGCGCTCGCTCAAGGGTATTCTCTCGGGTCCAGTCTTCACGAAACAGCTCTCCTTTCAGCCGCCAGCGTTCATCACTTTCGGGGTCGTGTACGGTGAGATAGTTTTTGCCCGTTCGGGGAATCTCGAAACCAGCCGCTTGCAAAGCTGCTGTCATCGATTGCCGGTCGTGGATTTCGCCTGTCTCGATGCGCTCAAGAATCCAGTCATGGATGATCTCTCGTGCTTCTCCACGCCGGACGCTTTCAATCAGGCTGACAGTCTCGCGGGACCGCTCAGGCGCAAGCGGATCATTCCAGCCATGTTCCTTGTTCAGAACGTCACGCAGATTGTCGTAGTGCTTCTGATAACCGGGAGGAGCGATATTGAGGCTGCGTCCACTTTCCAGTTCCATGCGCGGCGTGACGAAATGCAACTCGACACGACCCTCATGTGTATGGCGCACCCACAGAATATCACGCTGATCGGGTTCGAGACCGGCAAAGGCCAGTTCTTCAAACCGATCCATCACATGCCGCTGCTGATCAGGTGTTGGTGCGTCTTCTGCCGTGAAGGCGATGACGCCAGCCCGGTAAGTCCATTGATGCGGACAGGCATCAATAAGATTGCGCATTCGGTCTGCATCGCCTTGCACAATCTCCGGCAGCGGCTCACGGGAAAACAGCATCACATTGCCGCGTTCATCACGAACGGCATTGCGGTTCTGGTCATAGGACACGACTTCGCGGGCGATGAGATAATCGACCGGACCCGCGCCACCACCCTGACCATTGCGGAAGAACTTGATCAGCATTGCCCGTGCTCCCGCACACGAAATGCATCAAGCGTTTCTGCCAAACCGCGATCAAGGGAAATAAGCCGGGCTGAAACAGCCATAGCGTCGATGGCTGAAACGTTGCCCTGACGTTGGGCCGTATTCAGCCAGCGGGCAATCTGGTTGAGATTGCTGCCGATCCGAGCAATGGCCCGGATCAGTTCCGGGTCCACTTTCGGAACTGGGCGGCGGCGGCGCGTCTCAGCCAGACCAAGCGCTTCTCGCAACAAGGTGGCGAATGGCAATCCAGCCATTGCGGCACGTTCGATGAGCGCTTGCTTTTCCGCCGCCGTGCAGCGGAAAACAACAACGGCATCAAGTTCGCTCTTCAGCGATCTGCCTCGTTTCTTGGTGGGGTTTGAAGGGGAGGCTTGCATCCCCTCACAAGGCTCCCTGTCTGACGGCTTGCCGTATGACAGGGGTCGCCTTGCTCTCTGCAATTCGTCGCCTGTCATGACACCCTCCGGCCATGATCCGCAACCGGATTACCCTGCGCCAAGTGAGCACTTCGCCGCCGGAAGAAATCGAGTGATCCAGCTTCGTGCTCGCCGCCAGAAGCCGGGGGCCAATATCCCGGCAAAGCATATCCAGATCGCCCGGATTTCACCGACCTCGTGCCGAGTTCTTCAAGTGTCGCGAACCCATGTTGTTGCAACCAGTCACGCCAATGACCGAGCTGGACGGCCTGATGATCAGAAACAAAAACCAGTGCAATCGGCGGATAGCCGCAAGCCTGTGACGCTTCACGCTCACGCGCGTTAGGTTTATTTATTTTTTCTTTTTCTGGATTCGGTGGACATATTTGTCCCCCTTCAACGGACGAATCTGACCGCATTGCCGGACGATTTTGACCGCCTTTGGCCGGATAAAGGGTGACAATCTTGTCCGTCTTTTCGCGAGCTTGAGATGCGCGTAGAATCGTTTCTGCTGAGGGACGATATTCCGTATTATGCCCGACGCCATTTCCGCGCACGACCTCGAACCATCCCGAAAGCTCAAGGTCTTTTATTGCGCGCTGAACTGTCTTCACGCTTTTGCCGGTCGCATCGGCAATCGTTTTATAGGACGGCCACGCCTTCTCGGTGTGGCCGTTCAAATGCGTGGTGACGATATAGAGCGCCACGCACTTTGCATTGTCGCTCAAATCCCTGTCGCAGCTCAACTGCTGAAGCCATTGTAGCTTCACCTCTCGAAATGAGTATGCAGCACTCATCAGGATGGCTCGTACGCAATAACAAGAGCGGTAGAGATAAGGGCTAAGAATTTACCCGCAGCATCTTTAAATTGAAAAGAATACCGTTTTGGGTTTGACAAACTCCAGCTAAGTATTTGATTTCCAGAAGTCGGTTTGACGCGAAAGAATGCACTAAGGTATTGATTTATTTTATTGAAATTGGGATTGAAAATCCGCGTGTCGGTGGTTCGAATCCGCCTCCGGGCACCACTTCTTCTCCAAGAAAGAATGCTGCATTTTAAGCGACAATGTTTGCGTGTTGCCGCTTTTCACAGCGGTTGATTGCATGATCTCTTGCGCGGATTGCCGACAATTCGTTATGTGGGAGTGTCGTGCAGCCGATTGGGACGGCGTTTCATTCGGATGCACCTAAAGGAAGCCGTCAACGCCTGTCTGCTTCATTCCGACAGAAGCGCGTTGCGGGTCTCAGGAGGGGTTTGTCCATGCGTTGGCTGTTCGGTGCTGTTTTGATCCTGATGCCGTCTCTGGCCCATGCTGAAGCCGATCAGGACCGCATCTCCTATGTATGCGACCACGACAATGTCATCGATGTCTTCACCTCGACCGACGACCCCAACCATATCCGGTTGAGCGCTTTCAGCCGCGACCGTCTTCTTGAGAAGGTGCCCTCCAGCTCCGGCAGCAAATTTGCGGGCGAGGGCTATGAAATTGCATTCGAGACCTTGTCCAAAATCGCCATCACGTCGCAGGGCGTCACATATCAATGCGTTATGGATTCGGTGGAATAGGGCGGGGGCCGCCTCACCGTCGCTGCGTTTTGCAGAGACGACGCCGGCAATCCGTTTTGCAATGGAATAAGCAAAAAAGCGAAGTCAGACCTGTCGATCAGTCTGTCGTGAAATCTTCGCTAAATGCTTGAAAAGAAATGGCGCACCCGAAAGGATTCGAACCTCTGACCCCCAGATTCGTAGTCTGGTGCTCTATCCAGCTGAGCTACGGGTGCTTGCCTTGGCGCCGCTCGCTGCGGCGATGGGCGGTTGATAATCGGACCCATTGCTAAATGCAAGCGTCTTGTGAGAAAAAAATGCCGTTCTGTGAAGATTTCTTGTCAAAGCCCGGATTTCCGGGCTTTTTCACCGTTGTTTTCCCTGGGGTTTTTCCCCAGTCACACGGTTTCTTCGCGCCGCGCTTGTTCTCTTTCGCGCTGTGCAGGCAAATCAGGCAGACGAATCTCGAAATGCGCGCCGATCGGGCGGTCTTCGCGAAGCTCGATACTGCCGCCATGGGCGCGAATAAGCTCCTGCGCGATGGCAAGGCCCAGTCCGGTGCCGTCGCTGCGGGTCGAACCCTTGAACGCCGTGAAGAGATTGTCGCGCGCCTTTTGCGGCAGGCCGGGCCCCGTATCCTCAACGCCGATGATCGCCGTGGTGCCGATTCGTCCAGATGAGAGCGTCAGGCGCTTCACCGCGGCGGCACCGCCGGTAGCGTCGCGCTCCATGGCCTGCACGGAATTGCGGCAAAGATTGCTCAGCACGCGGAACAGCTGTTCCGAATCGACATTCAGTTCGAAGTCGTCAGGAATGCGATTGTCGAACTCGATGCCGCTTTCGCTTTCCAGATTGAGGCTTTCCTGCACATCCGTGACGATGGCGTGCAGGTTGACACGGCGCGGCGTCGGCGGCGCTTCCTGCGAGCGCCCATAGGCGATGACGCTTTCCGAATAGCTGATGGCGCGGCTGAGTGTGCGGATCAGCTTCGGCGCGAAGCGCTTCACCATCGGGTCCTTGGCGTCAGACAGATGGTCCGACATCAATTGCGCGGAAGCCAGAATATTGCGCATGTCGTGATTGATCTTCGATACGGCGAGGCCGAGATCGGCCAGATGCTTCTGTTCCTTCAGCGTGCGTTGCAGATCGCTCTGGATGTGGGCAATCTGTCGTTGGGCAATGCCGAACTCGTCCTTGCGGTTTTCCGGCACGAGAATGAGCGCTGGATTGTCGGGCGTCGTTGCGAAATCGATCATGTTGCGATGCATGATGCGCACCGGGCGCAGCAGCATTTCATGGATGATGAGATAGATCAGGCTGGCGGCGATCACCGAAATAATCAGCGAAATGACGGCCACGTTACGGGCATAGAGCAACATGGCGCGGCGCATGGGCGCATCGGAGGTGACGATTTCAATCACGCGCCCCGGCGACGTGGTGGGCGAAACGGAACCGTAGATGCGCAATGTCCGGTCGCCACCGTGAAAAAGCGTGCTGAAGGCGTCCCAGATGGACGCCGCTTCGCTGACATTGTCGAGGTCGATCACCTGATCGATCTTGCCAGGCACTTCCGACATGGCGAGAAGGCGTGACGCGCCAGCTTCGCGCAGTGCAATCGCCTTGGTGCCGGTAACGAGCAGCACCTTGTCCTGAATGGCGCGCGGCACGTCCATATTGGCGCTTGCCGCCAGCACTTCGCTGACTGCGCCCACCGTATCGAGGCGCGATGTCAGCCAGCGCAGGCGCATATTGGCGATGGACGGCACGAAAATCAGAACTTCCGCTACCAGAACGGCGAGAACGATAAGCAGAAGCAATTTGCTGGAAAGGCGGTTCTGCCAGCGCAGCCGCGTAAATTGCGCCGGCGAGGTGCGATCCTCGGCGCTTCCGTCCGGCGCAGCGGTTTCTATCGGAGCAACGCCCGGAACTATGGTCTTTTCAACAACCGCCATAACCTGATTCCAAATAGACGGCGACTGGGGCTGTTGGCCGGTGCAGCGCGTCCGATATGTCTATGAGTCTCGATACTGCAATAAATATAGCTTCCTATATATGGTGGCGGGGGAGATTTCCAACAGGCTTTATTGTATCGATTTAAATGTGGTCGTCACTTGTTGGGTGCAAGGATTACCGAAATTTAATTCGACCTTCTTGGGAGGCGATGCAAAAAAGCAATATGGGGATGTGTTAGCTATTTCTCCATCGAATCCCTGTCATGGGCAGGCGGTAACCATCTTGCCGATAGGTTGTCGCGAATGGTCGGGCATTCGACGTGTCGTGCAAAAAAGTATATTTTTGAAAAGACAGGCCCGTCGGGCAGCGACGGGACGGGGCCTGCCGGAGAGCTGAATGAAATCGTGGAAGCAGATTGCACTCTGCCTGCTTATTGTTCTGGCCGCTGCGGGCGGCTGGTACGCCTATAAACAGAAGAACGCTGCGCCGGAAAACGCCGCCGCAGGCGCTGACACGCCCCGCACTCAGCAATCCGCTGCCCGATCCGGCGCGAGGGCGCCGCTGGTCGTCGTCGAACCGGCCAGCGAGGAAACGATCAACAATCGCCTGACCGTCATTGGTTCTGCACGTGCGCTTAGCACTGTTTCGATCACGCCTTATTCCAGCGGTTATATGAACAAACTTTTCGTCAAGGCGGGCGACCGCGTCAAGGTTGGCGACCCGATTGCAGAACTCGATTCGGATACCGAGACAATTGCCGTCGCCAAGGCTGAAACGGCCCTGAAAGATGCTGAGACGACCCGGCAGCGTATTGAGCGGCTGCGCGCCACCAACACCGCAACCGGTGTTCAGGCGGTCGAAGCCGAACTGGCCGTCGCCAATGCGCAACTTGCACTGAAGGACGCGCAACTTGCCTTGAACCGCCGCACGGTGCGCTCGCCGATTTCGGGTGTGGTGGGCATTCTGCCCGTCAATGCTGGCAACTATGTCACCGCGCAGACCTCCATTGCGCGCATTGACGACCGCTCGAAGATGCTGGTCGATATCTGGGTGCCTGAGCGTTTTGCGCCGCAGATCAAGGTTGGCCAGCCGCTGACGGCGGAAACGACGGCCTTTCCGGGGGAAACCCACAAGGGCGAAATCAACGCCGTGGACAATATGATCGATGAGGCGAGCCGCACGATGCATGTGCGGGCCGAGGTCGATAATTCCGAAGATCGCCTGCGCGCCGGCATGTCGTTCTACGTCACCGTGCTTTTCCCCGGCAGCCGGTTTCCGTCTGTCGATCCGCTGGCGATCCAGTGGGGCGCGGACGGCTCTTATATCTGGCGCATCGAGCAGGGTTTGGCAAAAAAGGTCGCCGTGCGTGTCGTGCAGCGCAATGCGACGAGCATTCTTCTGGACGGTCCGGTCAAGCAGGGCGACATGATCGTCACGCAAGGGGTGCAGACCGTGCGCGATGAAGCGCCCGTGCGCGTGATGGAGGAGCAGGGCACCGCCCGCGCCGAGCCTGCGCCTACCAAGCGCGTTGCCGGTTGAGGGCGCGCCGGTGAGCAACCATAAATCACCATCCGCCGAGCGGGGCGGTTCGACGGCGCTTTTCATTCGTCGTCCGGTCTTCGCCTTTGTCGTCAATGTTCTGATCGTCGTTGCGGGCCTTGCCGCTTTTACCGGCGTCGATATTCGTGAATTGCCCGATGTGGATCGTCCGGTGGTTACGATCAGCACGGATTTCAGCGGCGCGTCCGCCGAAACCATCGACCGCCAGCTGACGCAGGTTCTGGAAAACGCCGTTGCGCGTGTTTCCGGCGTCAAGTCGATTTCCTCCACCTCGTCCTTCGAGCGCAGCCGCGTGACGGTTGAGTTCAATGACGGTGTCGATCTCAACGTTGCCGCTGCCGATATGCGCGATGCGATTTCACGCGTCGCCAACACGGTGCCGGAAGAGGCCGATCCATCCCGCATCATCAAGGCGGATTCGAACGCCGATCCCGTGATGCGACTGGCCGTGACGTCGGACTCCATGTCGGTCGACGACATGACCGTGCTGATCGAAGATCAGATTCAGGATGTGCTGTCGGCAGTGCCGGGCGTGGCCGATGTGCAGATCAATGGCGACCGCGCCAAGATTTTTCGCATCGATATCAATCAGGCGCGCCTTGCAAGCTACGGGCTGACGCTGGCCGATGTCGCGACCGCGCTCAATTCCATGGGGCTGGATGCGCCAGCCGGATCGCTGCGCAGCTCCGATCAGGCCATCGTGGTGCGCGCGACGGCCAATCTGGAAAAGCCCGAAGATTTCGAGAATGTCTATATCAAGGGCCGTACACAGGTCCGAGATATCGCCACTGTCACGCTCGGCCCCGATGTGGAAAGTTCTGCCGTGCGTTCCAACGGCAAAATGGCAATCGGCCTTGGCATCGTGCGTCAGGCGCAGTCCAACACGCTCGATATTTCGCAAGGCGTGCGCGCCGCCGTTGCCAATCTTCAAACGACATTGCCGCCGGGCGTGAACATCGCCGTCACCAGCGATGATGCAAGCTTCATCAATGGCGCCATCCACGAAGTCGAGATTGCGCTGATCGCTTCGGTGATCATCGTGGTAGCGATCATCTTCATGTTTTTGTGGGATATTCGCGCCACGCTCATTCCGGCGCTCTCCATGCCGGTGGCGCTGATCGGCACCGTCGCAGCGATTTATCTTGCGGGCTTTTCCATCAACATCCTGACATTGCTGGCGCTGGTGCTTGCCACCGGCCTTGTGGTCGATGACGCCATCGTGGTGCTGGAAAATGTCGTGCGTCGACGCAATCAGGGCATGGGGCCGCGTGCTGCTGCCGTGTTGGGCACGCAGGAAGTGTTCTTTGCCGTCATCGCGACCACCCTGACACTTGCCGCCGTGTTTGTGCCGATTTCGTTTTTGCCGGGGCAGGCGGGCGGCCTGTTTCGTGAGTTCGGCTTCGTGCTGGCCATTGCGGTTCTGCTGTCGTCGGTCGTCGCGCTGACGCTGTGTCCGATGCTGGCCTCGCGCTTTCTGAAAGAGGGAAGCGGCGAGACGGAAGGTGCGCATGGACCGCTGTTCCTGCGCCGGATTGGCGGCGCGCTCGCCGGTTTCTATCGCAAGACGCTCCATGCCTGTCTGGCCGCGCCATGGGTGGTCGTGCTGGTGGCGCTGCTTTTCGGTGGCGCGTCGGTCGTGGTCTTTGGCACGATCCGTCAGGAACTGACGCCGTCGGAAGACCGCGCGGTGGCGCTGCTGCGCATCAATGGCCCGCAAGGCATCAGTGTTGATTTCCTGCAATCGCAGCTCAACAAGATCGAGGAAGCCATCCAACCCTTGCGCGACGATGGCGAGATTGTCACCACCTATGCCATTGCGGGTTCCGGTGGCTCCTCCAACAATGGTTTCATGGTGCTGACGCTCGCGCCATGGAAGGAGCGTCACCGCAGCCAGCAGGAGATCATGGCGGATATCACGAAGCGGGTGCAGAACATCACCGCCGTGCGTATTTTCTCGACGCAGCCGAACAGTCTTGGCATTCGCGGCGCGGGTAACGGACTGCAATTCGCCATTGTCGGCAGCGACTACGCCAAGCTTCAGCCTGCCGCGCAGGCCGTGGTTGCGGCGCTGGAAAAAGATCCGCGCTTTGTGCAGCCGCGCCTGTCGGTGGAGCCGACGCAGCCGCAGCTTTCCGTCGAGATCAACCGTGAGCGCGCCTCCGATCTTGGCATCGACATTACCGGCCTTGCCAATGCCGTGCAGTCGGTACTGGACGGGCGCAAGATCGGCTCTGTCTATGTCGGCGACCGCAGCTTCGACGTGAAGTTTGTCGCGACAACCAATCCGATCAACGATCCGACGGATTTGGAAAACATCTTCATGAAAGCGGCGGACGGTCGCTATGTGCCGATGTCGTCCATTGCAACCGTTGTTGAAAAGGCGGTGCCGCCGCAGCTCGACCGAGAAACGCGCCAGCGTTCGGTGGCCATCACCACTGGCCTGCGCGCCGATTTCGCGCTCGGCAATGCCTTCACGGCAGCACAGGAAATCGCCGCGCCGCTATTGCCGCCGGGCAGCCATATCATTCCGCTGGCCGAAGCCTCGACGCTCAGCGAAACCTCCACCGGCCTTGCCATGGTATTCGGCTTTGCCATCATCATCATTCTGCTGGTGCTGGCCGCGCAGTTCGAAAGCTTTGTCAGCGCGCTGATCGTCATGGCGACGGTGCCGCTCGGTCTGGGCTGTGCGGTTGTCGCGATGATGCTGACCGGCACCAGCCTCAATGTCTATAGCCAGATCGGCCTTGTGCTGCTGGTCGGCATCATGGCCAAGAACGGCATTCTGATCGTCGAATTCGCCGATCAGCTGCGCGACAAGGGGCTGAGCGTACGCGAGGCGGTCGAGGAAGCATCCAATATCCGCCTGCGTCCGGTCTGCATGACCATGATTTGCGCCGTGTTGGGTGGCGTGCCGCTGGTGCTAGCAAGCGGAGCGGGCGCGGAAGCCCGCGTGGCGCTCGGCTGGGTGATCGTCGGCGGTCTTGGCCTTGCAACCATTGCGACGCTTTATGTGACGCCGGTGGCCTATCTGCTGCTCGGACGCTTCACCAAGCCGAAGGTCGAGGAAGAAGCGCGTCTGCAACGCGAGCTTGTTCGGGCCGTGGCTCTGGAAGAGAAGCTGAAGTAAAAATACTGGCTATGCAAACAAAAACCCGGAAGCACGCTTCCGGGTTTTTTCTTTTTGAGATGGCAATGATTATTTCTTCATCGCATCAGTGACCTTTGTGGTCCAGGCGCCTTCCGGCTTCTTGGTGATGACCGGATCGGAGCCGCCACCAAGCAGCGTTTCGACCGTGCGGTCGGCAGCGGCAACATCGAGCGTGCCGTCCGAGCCGTCGATCAGCTTGCCGATTTCCTTGACCATGCGTTCCTGAACTTCCTGCTTCTGCGCACCGGAAGAATCATTGTCGAGAATGATTTCGGCGGCTTCATCCGGGTGTTCGGACGCATATTGCCAGCCCTTCATCGAAGCGCGGACAAAGCGTGCCAGCTTGTCGACCATGGCTGGGTCATCGAGGCTCTTTTCGAGCACATAAAGCCCGTCTTCCAGCGTCGCGACGCCCTGTTCTTCATAGGGGAAGACGACGAGCTGGTCGGCAGGAATACCGGCATCAATAACCTGCCAATATTCATTATAGGTCATAGTGGAAATGCAGTCGGCCTGCTTCTGGATCAGCGGATCGACATTGAAGCCCTGCTTGAGAACAGTGACCCCATCCTTGCCGCCCGTGGTCGGGATTTTCAGATGGTTCATCCAGGACAGGAACGGATATTCATTGCCGCCGAACCAGACGCCCAACGTGCGGCCCTTGAAATCTTCCGGCTTGGTGATGCCCGTTTCCTTGCGGCAGGTCAGCATCATGCCCGACTTCTTGAAAGGCTGCGCGATGTTGACCAGCGGCACGCCCTTTTCGCGGGTGGCGAGCGCCGACGGCATCCAGTCCACCACCACATCCGCACCGCCACCGGCGATCACCTGTGGCGGGGCCACGTCCGGACCGCCCGGCTTGATCTCGACGTCGAGCTTTTCTTCTTCGTAGAAACCCTTGTCCTTGGCCACGTAATAGCCTGCGAACTGGCCCTGCGTAACCCATTTGAGCTGCAAGGTCAGCTTGTCGGCGGCCATGGCGGTCGTGCTCATGAGTGCCAATGCAAGTCCGGCTGTTGCAAGGCCTATGGATAGTGCCTTCTTCATGCTTGGTTCTCCTCTGGTTAACGGTCCCGCCTTATGGTGGCGGATACCGGATCTGCTTACATCTGCGTCTTTCCTGCAAAAGCACTTCGCGCTTTCGCCGGAAAGGCTTCACCCCCGCCTGTAAGAAGGGTGCCAGAATGTCACTTTGCGCTCGATCAGCGCGATCAGCCCGTAAGAGAGCGATCCCGCCAGGGCGGCCACGAAAATTTCGGCCCAGACCATGTCCACATTCATGCGGCCGATCTCAGCCGAAATGCGGAAGCCCATGCCGACAATCGGCGTACCGAAGAATTCGGCCACGATAGCGCCAATCAGCGCAAGCGTTGAGTTGATCTTCAGCGCGTTGAAGATGAACGGCATGGCGGCGGGCAGGCGCAGCTTCACCAGCGTCTGCCAGTAATTGGAGCCATAGGTCTCCATCAGGTCGCGCTCCATCGATCCGGTGCTGGCAAGGCCTGCAACCGTATTCACCAGCATGGGGAAGAAGGTCATGATGATGACGACGGCAGCCTTCGACTCCCAGTCGAAACCGAACCACATCACCATGATCGGCGCGACGCCGACGATGGGCAGCGCCGCCGCCAGATTGCCGAGCGGCAACAGGCCCTTGCGCAGGAAAGGGATGCGATCTGCGATGATGGCCGTGATGAAGCCAAGCCCGCAACCGGCGACATAACCGATGATGACCGCCTTCATGAAGGTCTGGCGGAAATCCGCCCAGAGGATCGGCACGGAATCGACAATCCGCGCCCAGATGGCGGAAGGTGCAGGTAGCAGCACTTGCGGTATGGCGAACAGCCGGACGGCTGCTTCCCACAGCACCAGCATGGCGATGCCGAACAGGGCAGGGACCGCGATGTTGAGAAGTTTCTGGCCCTGCGGGGTGCGGGCCTTGAGGCTGGAAACCCAGCCCACAATCACCCACGATACCACAATGATGGTGATAACGGAGAGAATGCCGGTCATCATGCAGCAGCCCTTTCCGGTTTCGCACCCATGCGGCTGTTGACGATGCGCGCTACCAGCCCGACCAGTGCGACCAGCACACCCGCCATCAATGCGGCGGCGATGAGCGCCGCCCAGATCTGCACCGTCTGCCCGTAATAAGAGCCAGCGAGCAAACGCGCGCCAAGTCCGGCCACGGCGCCGGTCGGCAATTCGCCGACGATTGCGCCAACGAGACTGATGGCAACGGCAATTTGCATCGATGTGAACAGGAACGGCATGGCCGCAGGCCATCGCAGCTTCCAGAACACCTGTGCGCGGGACGCATTATAGGTTCGCATGAGGTCGAGATGCATGACATCCGGCGACCGCAGCCCCTTCACCATACCAACGGCAACGGGGAAGAAGGAAAGATAGGTCGAAATGAAGGCTTTCGGCAGCAGGCCCGATATGCCGATGGCATTCAGAACAACGATAATCATTGGCGCAATGGCGAGGATCGGGATCGTCTGCGAGGTGATGATCCACGGCATCAGGCTCTTGTCGAGCGTGCGCGAATGGACGATGCCGACCGCAAGCGCGATGCCAAGAAGCGAACCCAGCGCGAAGCCCAGCAGCGTAGAGGACAGCGTGACCCATCCATGATAGACGAGGCTGCGCTTGGATGTGGGCTTGACGTCGAAAACGGTCTTCCAGATTTCCTGCGCCACCTGATGCGGTGCTGGCAGAACCGGGCGCTCCTGGTTCATCGTATTGGCGACGAGCGTGGAAAACGAAACCTCGGTCCCGGCGCGCTCTGCCTGATCGCGCTCGAATGGCGCATTGAGAAAAACGGCCAGCCCATACCAGAGCGCGACGAACACGGCGAGAACCGTCGTCACGGGAATGAATTTGTCGTGCAGGAAGGCTTTCATTTGCGGCCTCCTGCATATAGGCCGAAAGCTCTACTCATGAATATGCCCCAGCCGCAGGCCTTCGCGCACGCGATGGGCGATTTTCAGGAAAGCCTCCGATTCACGAATATCCAGCGTCCGATCCGGTCCGAGGTCGCAGTCGATGATTTCATGAATGCGGCCCGGACGCGGGCTCATCACCACGATCTTGGTGGAAAGAAACACGGCTTCCGGGATCGAGTGGGTCACGAAGATGACGGTTTTGCGCGTCGCGGCCCAGAGTTTCAGAAGCTGTTCGTTGAGGTGGTCGCGCACGATTTCATCGAGCGCGCCAAAGGGTTCGTCCATCAAAAGCATGTCGGGGTCAAACGACAGGGCGCGCGCGATGGAAGCGCGCTGCTGCATGCCGCCGGAAAGCTGCCATGGAAACTTCTTGCCAAAGCCGGTCAGATTGACGAGCGCGAGGTTCTTCTCGATCCGCGCCTGACGCTCCGCCCTGGAATAGCCCATGATTTCCAGCGGCAGGCTGATATTGTCCTCGATCGTGCGCCATGGAAACAGGGCTGCTGCCTGAAACACATAGCCATAGGAGCGGTCAAGCCGTGCCTGTTCGGGCGTCATGCCGTTGACCGTGACCGAGCCGGACGTCGGCTGTTCGAGATCGGCGACCACACGCATCAGCGTGGTCTTGCCGCAACCCGAAGGACCGATAAAGGAAACGAACTCGCCGCGCTGGATCGCGAGGTTGATATTGGACAGCGCATGGACCGGCCCGTCATTGGTCTCGAAAACCAATGACAGATCCTTGATGTCGATTACCGTCTGCGCATTCTCCAAGCCCCTCTCCGGGGCCATGCTGTCATTCACATTCATGCGCGGTTCCCGAAGCTGAGCTAGAGCCATGTGTCAGACCCCTATCGGCATATGTTCTGCGCTGCGTTCCACCTTACGCGGAGCGACGATTTCCTTCCACTGCGACAGCGCCTTGTTCACCGCGCCGTTCGGCTCGCGTTCGATGAAGCGACCATCGCCCGGCTCGGCGGTAACCTTGCCCTTGTTATAGGCAACGCGACCGCGAGAGAGCGTCACGACCGGCAGGCCCTTCAGCTCAAAACCTTCGAACACATTGTAGTCGATGGAGGAGTGCTGTGTCCTGGCCGAAACCTTTTTGGTGGCTTCCGGGTCCCAGATCACCAGATCGGCATCGGCCCCCGGCAGGACAGCACCCTTTTGCGGGTAGATGTTGAGGATCTTCGCAATATTGGTCGAAGTCACCGCCACGAATTCGTTCGGCGTCAGACGACCGGTGCGAACACCACGCGTCCACAAAACCGGAAGGCGCTCTTCCAGACCGCCGGTGCCGTTCGGAATTTTGGTGAAATTGCCGATGCCATAGCGCTTCTGCTCGGTGGTGAAGGCGCAATGGTCGGTCGCCACGCATTGGAGGCTGCCCGCAGCAAGACCCGCCCACAGGCTATCCTGATTGACCTTGTCACGGAACGGCGGCGACATCACGCGGCGCGCCGCATAATCCCAGTCCTTGTTATGATATTCGCTTTCATCCAGCGTCAGATGCTGGATCAGCGGTTCGCCAAACACGCGCATACCCTTCTGTCGGGCGCGGCGGATTGCTTCGTGGCTCTGCTCGCAGGAAACATGCACGACATAAAGCGGTACGCCTGCCTGATCGGCGATCATGATGGCGCGGTTGGTGGCTTCGCCTTCCACTTCCGGCGGGCGGGAATAGGCATGGGCTTCCGGCCCGTTATTGCCTTCGGCCATCAGCTTGGCCTGCAAATGGGCGACAACATCGCCGTTCTCGGCATGAACGAGCGGCATGGCGCCCAATTCCGCGCAGCGCTGGAACGAGGCGAACATCTCGTCGTCATTCACCATCAGCGCGCCCTTATAGGCCATGAAATGCTTGAAGGTGTTGATGCCGCGCTTCACCACTTCGGCCATCTCGTTGAAGGTGCGCTCGTTCCAACCGGTAATCGCCATGTGGAACGAATAATCGGTGCGCGCCTTGCCCGCCTTCTGGAACCATTCCTGAAGCGCGTCGAGGAGGTTGCCTTCGGAATCCGGCAGCACGAAATCGACCACCATGGTCGTGCCGCCCGCAAGGGCCGCCGCCGTGCCGGTGTCGAAATCGTCGGACGAATAGGTGCCCATGAAGGGCATTTGCAGATGGGTATGCGGATCGATGCCGCCGGGCATGATATAACAGCCGGTCGCGTCGATAATTTCATCGCCGGTCAGATTGTCGCCAACGGCAGCAATCTTCTCGCCTTCGATGAGAACGTCGGCTTTAAAGGTGCGGTCGGCGGTAATGACGGTGCCGCCTTTGATGACCTTGGATGCTCCAGTCTTAGCCACTGTTCGTTCCCCTTTTTGGTTTTGTATGAACACAGGTGCTGTATTGGATGGCAGTGAAATCAGCTTACAATTTCAGCAGTCTCCAATACGGCATGCAGAAGCACGTCGGTTCCCGCCGACGCCCATTCCTTCGAAATTTCCTCATCCTCATTGTGGCTCAACCCGTCGACGCAGGGGCACATGACCATTGCCGTCGGTGCAACGCGATTGACCCAGCAGGCGTCGTGGCCAGCGCCGGAAACAAGATCGCGATGGCTGTAGCCAAGCCGTTCGGCGGCATTGCGGATAGCTTCCACACAGCCCTTGTCGAAGGTGACGGGATCAAAATGGCCAGCCACTTCGATTTCGATGCCGATGCCCAGTTCCTCGGCAATCTTCGGCGCTTCCTTTTCGAAACGCGCCTTCATGCCGTCCAGCACATCCTGATTGGGCGAGCGGAAATCCACCGTGAACACGACCGTGCCCGGCAGGACATTGCGCGAATTCGGCGAAACATCGATATGGCCGACGCCGCCAACCGCATCCGGCTGATGCGCCATGGCGATTTCGTTGACGAGTTGCAGCATCTTGCCAAGGCCGAGGCTGGCATTCTTGCGCATCTTCATCGGCGTCGAGCCGGTATGCGCTTCCTTGCCGGTCAGCGTCACTTGCAGCCACCACAGGCCCTGACCATGGCTGACAACGCCGATATCCTTGTTTTCAGCCTCAAGGATCGGCCCCTGTTCGATATGCAGTTCGAACATGGCGTGAATTTTCCGTTTGCCGACCGGCTCGTCGCCTTTCCAGCCGATGCGCTCCAACTCATCGCCGAATTTTTTGCCCTTGGCGTCAGTGCGCTGATAGGCCCAGTCCTGATCCAGCACGCCTGCAAATACGCCGGAAGCCAGCATGGCAGGCGCGAAGCGGGTGCCTTCCTCATTAGTCCAGTTGGTGACCACGATGGGGCGCTTGGTGCGGATGTTCATGTCGTTGAGCGTGCGCATGACTTCGAGCCCGCCCAGAACGCCCAGAACGCCGTCATATTTGCCGCCGGTCGGCTGCGTGTCGAGATGGCTGCCCATATAGACGGGGTCGGCATCGGCGTCTTCGCCGGGGCGCAAGAAAAACATGTTGCCCATGGTATCGACGGTCATCGACAGTCCGGCCTTTTCGCACCAGGACTGGAAAAGCTTGCGGCCTTCGCCGTCTTCATCGGTCAGCGTCTGACGGTTATTGCCGCCGCGCAGACCAGGGCCAATCCTGGCCATGTCCATCAGGCTGTCCCACAGGCGGTCGCCATTGACTCTGAGATTGCTGGTGAGCACCATGCGCTCGACCTCCTCATTGTATGGATGCGTTGGACGCCGCGCCAAATCTGCCTAAGGCTCGTATCCACTCGCTTATAAGTTCCCGCGACCCGGCTCTTTGGCCACAATATTCTTGCCTGAATTGCAAAAACTTGACTAGTTGGTCAAAATGCAGGCTAGAAGAGCGTTCGAAGACGGTCAAGCGCTTTTGAAAAATTCTACACTGCCGAAAGGTGTCAAATGGCCACAGCCCCTTCAGCACCCCCATCTGCGGACCCAACCGCGCCCGAAAAGACGGAAGGTGCGACGCGTATTCAGGGCATCAATCGCCGGCTCATTCTCGACGCGGCGCTGGAAGTGTTTTCAAACTATGGATTTCGCGGCTCGACCATCGACCAGATCGCCGAGAAGGCGGGCATGTCGAAGCCGAACCTGCTCTATTATTTTCCGCGCAAGCAGAACATCTATGTCACCGTGCTGGAAGATACGCTGGCCACATGGCTGGAGCCTTTCGAGAATATCGACCCGGAGGGCGACCCGTTGGATGAATTGCGCCGCTATATTGCGGTGAAGCTGGAAATATCGGCCAAAAAGCCAGAAGCCTCGCGCCTGTTCGCCAATGAAATTCTACACGGTGCTCCCGCCATTTCCGATTTTCTGAAAGGGCATCTGAAGCAGCTTGTCGATGAAAAGGCGGCGGTCATCCACCGCTGGATCGCCGAAAAGCGCATCGCGCCGGTTGATCCTTATCATCTGATTTTCACGATATGGGCGGTGACGCAGCATTATTCCGATTTCTCGGTGCAGGTTTCCGCCATTCTCGGTGACCGGACCCAGAAGCCCGGCTTTTACGACGAAACGGCAGCCGCTGTCAGCGCCGTCATCCTTGACGGAATCCGCCCACGGGAAGAAGTTGCCGCATCATGAAAACGATTCGCATTTCAGCAGCCATCATTCGCGACGAGGCAGGCCGGTTCCTGCTCGTGCGCAAGCGCGGCAGCGCGATATTCTTCCAGCCCGGCGGCAAGATCGATGCGGACGAACAGCCGGAAATCGCGCTTATTCGCGAGATCGAGGAAGAACTTGGCATTCGCATCGACGCCAGCCAATTGCGCTATGCGGCGAAGATGTCGGCCCCAGCCGCCAATGAGGTGGACGCCACCGTGGAAGCAGAGCTTTTCCATCTCACGCTGAAGGACGGTCAGGTGCCGGTCGCTTCCAGCGAGATTGAGGAACTGCTGTGGAACCCGCCCGGCGATCAGACCCGCCCGGTGGCACTGCTGTCACAGAGCATTCAGGCGCGTTTCAAGGATTCGTGACGCGAGCGGTTCCTGTTAAAACGGAATCGTGGAACCGCTCTATCTATTTGTTTTTACGCATTATCCTACGCATCGAAGCGGGACCAGAAATCAGTCCAGTGGACTGATTTCCCCGCGTAGGCGCTACGCACTTTTGCTGGAAATGCTCTAGCTTGCAAAGCGTCGGGTTTTGCCCGGCGCTTTGTCTTTGCTGGATAGCGTTTATTCAGCCGCTTCCTTGACCGCCATCGGATTGTTCGGATGGGTGGTCCAGTTGGCGTAATCAGGCATGATCGGCGCCTTGGTGCGTGGATCGACGCCGCCGATCTGCTCCATGGTGATGCAGTTCTCGACCGGGCAGACATTGACGCAGAGATTGCAGCCGACGCATTCCTCGTCGATCACCTCGAAATGGCGCGCGCCATTGACGAGATTGGTGATCGCCTGATGCGAGGTGTCCTCGCAGGCGATGTGACAGCGACCACATTTGATGCAGAGATCCTGATCGATGCGCGCCTTGGTGACATAGTTCAGGTTCAGATACTGCCAGTCGGTAACCTGCGGTACGGCCATGCCGCGGAAATCGTCGAGCGTTTCATAGCCTTTCGAATCCATCCAGTCCGACAGGCCGTCGATCATTTCCTGCACGACCTTGAAGCCGTAGGTCATGGCCGCCGTGCAGACCTGCACCGTGCCGCAGCCGAGCGCGATGAACTCGGCTGCGTCGCGCCATGTCGTGATGCCGCCAATGCCTGAAATCGGCAGGCCGTGGGTTTCGGGATCTCGGGCGATTTCCGCCACCATGTTGAGCGCAATGGGCTTTACCGCCGGGCCGCAATAGCCGCCATGGCTGCCGCGACCGTCAATGGAGGGCACCGGCGACATGCGGTCGAGATCGACCGAGACGATGGAGTTGATCGTGTTGATCAGCGACACGGCATCCGTACCCGCCGCATGCGCGCCGCGCGCGGGCTTTCGAATATCGGTGATATTGGGCGTCAGCTTGGTGATCACCGGCATGCGGCTATATTGCTTGCACCATTTGACGACCATGGCGACATATTCCGGCACCTGGCCGACGGCGGCACCCATGCCGCGTTCGCTCATGCCATGCGGGCAACCGAAATTCAGTTCGATGCCATCGGCGCCGGTTTCCTCGACCAGAGGCAGGATCGCCTTCCAGGCTTCCTCCTCGCAAGGCACCATGATCGAGGCGATCAGCGCGCGGTCCGGCCAGCGCATCTTTACCTCTTTCATCTCGCGCAGATTGACCTCCAGCGGACGGTCGGTGATCAGCTCGATATTGTTGAGGCCGAGCAGCCGCCGGTCGGCGCCGTGGATCGCGCCGTAACGCGGGCCGTTGACATTGACTACCGGCGGGCCTTCCGCGCCCAGCGTCTTCCAGACAACGCCGCCCCAGCCCGCCTTGAAGGCGCGCTCGACATTATAGGCCTTGTCGGTCGGCGGGGCGGAAGCCAGCCAGAACGGATTGGGCGATTTGATTCCGAGAAAATTCGTTGAAAGATCAGCCATGTCCTGAACCTCCTCAGCCTTGCTCGTTGCCAAGCTGGGTCGTTGCCCAATGATCGGATGGGACGTTGCGGTCCCGCGAGGGAGCAGCCGTGTGGTGCGCGCCGCCGGAAAGCACGGCTTCCGCAAAGCCTTCCACGGCCTGCGGACGCCGCGTCAGCGTGGCATGGATCGATTCAGCGGCAATCTTGCCCGCCTCGACCGATGCGACCGTCAGGTCCTTGCCGCCTGCAACGCAGTCGCCCCCCGCCCATATGCCTTCAACCGTGGTTCGGCCTTCCGCATCTGCGTTGATCCGGCCCTTGGCCATGCCGATACCGGAGCCGCGCAGCGGTTCTGGATCGAATGTCTGGCCGATAGCCTTGAAGACCTGATCAGCTTCCAGCGTCAAATATTCGCCCATGCCGACCAGCTTGCCGTCCTGATTGCCGGTATATTCAAAGGTCACGGCATGGACGGTGCCGTCGCCGCTGCGTTCCAGCGCATGGGGTCGCAGCCAGTGCCGGATGACGACGCCATGGATCTGCGCCAGTTCCTGCTCGTAGGCGCTGGCATTCATGCTTTCCTGACCGCGCCGATAGACGACGGTAACATTTTCCGCGCCGAGCTTCTTGGTCTGGATGGCGACGTCGATGGCCGTCATGCCGCCGCCGATGACGACCACATTGCGCCCGACGGGGAGGGCGGAGAGGTCCTTGGCCTGACGCAGATTGGCGATGTAATCGACCGCGTCGAGCACATTGGGCGCATCTTCGCCGGCAAGGCCAAGATCGTTCACGCCTGGCAGCCCCATGCCGAGGAACACCGCATCATGGCCCGCTTTCAGCGCTTCGATGGTGATGTCCTGACCGAGCGTCTGGTTGTATTCGATCGTGATGCCGCCGATTTCCAGCACGAATTCCAGTTCGCGCTGGGCGAAATTATTGACGGTCTTATAGGCCGCAATACCATATTCGTTGAGACCGCCGCCCTTCGGCCGCGCCTCGAACACGGTGACCTGATGGCCCTTCATGGCCAGACGATGCGCTGCCGAAAGACCGGCGGGACCAGCGCCCACCACGGCAATATGCTTGCCGGTTTCCGCTCCACGCTTGAAGGGCTGCTTGCCTTCGGCCATCAGAACATCGGTGGCATAGCGTTGCAGATTGCCGATCTTGACCGGCTTGCCCTCTGCCGTTTCGCGCACGCAGACTTCTTCGCAGAGCGTCTCCGTCGGGCAGACGCGGGCGCACATGCCGCCCAGAATGTTTTCGCTCAGGATTGTCTTGGCCGCACCGACCGGATTGCCCGCATTGATCTGCCGGATGAACAGCGGAATGTCGATGCCCGTCGGGCAGGCATTCATGCAGGGCGCGTCATAGCAGAAATAGCAGCGGTCGGATTCGACAATGGCTTCGTGCCGCGTCAGCGGCGGATGCAGATCGTCGAACACATGCGCATATTCACCGGCGGCAAGGCGCGCGCCGTGAATGTCAGGCGTGTGGCCCGTTTCTGCATCAATGGATGAACTGCCTGCGGATCCCCTCGTGGAAGGATTCATGGATCGCATCTCCCATTTTTATCTACAGTATTGGCCCAAAAGTCCGGATCGACCTTTGGAAATCACGATGCGTAGAAATGCTTCGGAGCGACCTTTGTGCGCCCTTGCGGACGCCTTGGTGCTCCATGCGACATGCGGGTTCCCTTTGCGCAATGCCGCTCATGTCCAGGCTGCAATCTTGCTGTTGCTTGCTCCGGTTATGGTTAGGATGACAGATTTTTTCGGAAGGTCAAATTTTTTATCATCTGGTCAATTTATGATTCCCGAGCATTGCCAGCAAAAGTGTGAAACGGTTTTGCGTTCGGAAATGCGGCGCTCAAAAACTGTCAAGAAATAGGCGATGCGAGGCACCGCTTTTCAAGGCAGATAGATGGTTTGAAATTATGCTGTTCTCGCAGAGGCTTCGGATGCAGCTTCGGCAATATTGGCGAAGAAGCGGTCGGCCACTTTGCGCGCGACAGAACCGAGCAGCTTGGTGCCGAGCTGGGCAATCTTGCCGCCCGCATCGCCGCGTATGGTATAAGACAGGATTGTTTCGTCGCCATCTTCGGTCAGCATCACGTCGGTCACGCCATGCGCAAAACCGGCAATAGAACCCTCGCCATGGCCGGAAATCGTATAGGAGGCTGGCGGGTTCATGTTGGACAATTCCAGCATGCCGTGGAACCGGACTTTGACAATGCCGAGATTGACTTTCAACGCAGCGCGGATTTCGGTTGGCGACAGACGCTCGATATCCTCGCAGCCGGGAATGCAGTCTTTCAGCGTCTCGATGTCGTTCAGCGCATCCCAAACCGCCTGTCTTGGCGCTGCTATGCGTTCTTCACCTGTCAGGTCCATGCTTTGCTCCAGACGCGTGCTGCTATCAATGTAATTTGATTGATAAGATGTATATGGCAATCTATCCAAATAGGAAGTTTCGGTGATTTAATTGCCACAAACTTTCTTAAACTGCCCTAATATGCGGAATTAAATCGATTTGATTCGGGAGTAGCATCATGGCAAGAGACGCGACGAAGCTTGAAGCAACGGTCGCTAAGCTGAAAAAGCACTGGACGGAGAAAGCCCCGCACGACATGCGCGCGGCATTTCAATCCGATCCGGGCCGGTTCGAGCGTTATTCGCTGTCGCTGGACGATCTCTTGTTCGACTGGTCGAAATGTCGGGTCAATGACGAGACCATTGGGCTTCTGAAAGAGCTGGCGCTGGCCGCAGACGTGGAAGGCCGCCGCGCTGCCATGTTCGCAGGCGAACATATCAACAATACCGAAGACCGCGCCGTGCTGCATGTGGCCTTGCGCGACACATCGTCGAAGGAAGTGCTCGTTGACGGCCACAATGTGCTGCCGGATGTGAAGCAGGTTCTGGATCGCATGGCGGCCTTTGCTGACGGCATCCGTTCCGGCGCGCTAAAGGGTTCGACGGGCAAGAAGATCACCGATATCGTCAATATCGGCATTGGCGGTTCCGATCTCGGCCCGGTCATGGCGACGCTGGCGCTGGCGCCTTATCACGATGGTCCGCGCGCTCATTTCGTGTCCAACATCGATGGCGCACATATTGCCGACACGCTGGCTCCGCTCGATCCGGCGACGACGCTGATCATCATCGCCTCGAAGACCTTCACCACCATCGAAACCATGACCAATGCGCAGACGGCGCGCAAATGGATAGCCGATGCGCTGGGCGAGGCGGCGGTCGGCGCGCATTTCGCTGCCGTGTCGACGGCGCTCGACAAGGTTGCGGCCTTCGGCATTGCCGAAGAGCGCGTCTTCGGTTTCTGGGACTGGGTCGGCGGTCGCTATTCGGTATGGTCGGCGATTGGTCTGCCGGTGATGATCGCTGTCGGTCCCGAAAATTTCCGCAAGTTCCTCGCCGGTGCCCATGCCATGGATGTGCATTTCCGCGATGCGCCGATGGACAAGAACCTGCCCCTGTGGCTCGGCCTGATCGGCTACTGGCACCGAGCGATTTGCGGCTATGGCAGCCGCGCGATCATCCCCTACGATCAGCGCCTTTCGCGCCTTGCGGCCTATTTCCAGCAGCTCGACATGGAATCGAACGGCAAGAGTGTGACTGTGGACGGCAAGCCGGTTTCCGGCCCGACCGGTCCGGTTGTCTGGGGCGAGCCCGGCACCAACGGCCAGCACGCTTTCTTCCAGCTTCTGCATCAGGGCACCGATACGATCCCGCTGGAATTCATCGTGGCCGCCAAAGGGCACGAACCGGAACTCGATCATCAGCATGAAATGCTTTTGGCCAACTGCCTTGCGCAGTCGGAAGCACTGATGAAGGGTCGCACGCTCGACGAAGCCCGCGCCCAGTTGCAGGCGAAGAAGCTGCCGGAAAGCGAAGTCGAGCGGATCGCGCCGCACCGTGTTTTCTCCGGTAACCGCCCGTCGCTGACGCTGGTGCACGACAAGCTCGATCCTTATGCGCTGGGTCGCCTCGTCGCGCTTTATGAACACCGTGTGTTCGTGGAAGCGCAGATTTTCGGCATCAATGCCTTCGATCAGTGGGGCGTGGAACTGGGCAAGGAACTGGCCACCGAATTGCTGCCGGTGGTTTCCGGCAAGGAGACGGCAGGCACCCGCGACGCCTCCACGCAAGGTCTTGTCGCGCATCTGCACGCACGACGCAAAGCTTGACGGCATAATCCTGCGTAATAGAAATAATGTGGAGCCGGGTTTGTTGTACCAGACCCGGCTTCATTCGTATGAAAATGAAATGGGATGTGAAATGAAGACTGAGATCATCGAATTTGCGGGCGACGTACCGGGCAATGCCATCGAACTGCGTGTGCTGCGCTTTGCAGGCAAGGGTGGCGATGCGCCGACAGCCTATCTGCAATCCTCGCTGCATGGTTCGGAGCTGCCGGGTCAGGCCGCACTTCATTTTCTCATCCCGATGCTGAAAAAGGCTGGCGAAGAAGGCCGCATTCTGGGCAACATCACCGTGGTGCCACAGGCCAATCCGGTGGGTTCCAACCAGTGGCTGGCCTATCAGCATCAGGGCCGTTTCGAGATGTTCTCGGCGGTGAACTTCAATCGCGCATTCCCGCTGCTGCCGGATTTCGATACCTCGGAACTGCCCGGTCCCGATGCGCCGGAAGCTTTGGCCAAGCGGCTCAAGGCGACGCTTCTCAAGCTCGCATTGCCGAACGATATCGTGCTTGACCTGCATTGCGACGACGAGAGCGAAAATTATGTCTATATCGCGGAGGAATTCGTGGAGGACATGAAGGATCTGGCGGTCGCGCTCAATTCCACAGCGATCCTTGCATGGGACACCACAGCTGACGCTGCTTTTGAGGAAGCCTGCGCGCATCCCGTTCTGCAACTGCCGAAAGACAAGCGCGATATGAAGCGCCGCGCCGTGACCACGGTGGAATTCCGCGGCCTGACCGATGTTTACGCCGATATGGGCAAGGGCGATGCGGAAGGTCTTTATAAGTTTCTCGTGCATCGCGGCGTCATCCGCGACGAGAGCGTCAAGCTCGACCTCGACTATAAGGGCCTCATATCGCCGCTTTCGAACGTCGAAATGGTCCGCGCACCGCAAGGCGGCATGGTGTTCTTCCATGTCGAGCCGGGCGATCAGGTGGAAGCAGGCGCGAAGCTCGTCACGATTGTCACCGTGCCGGGCGAACCGGAACACGACATCGTCATGACCGCGCCGCAGGCCGGTCGCATCCTGACGCGCCGCTCGCTGCGTTATGTGCGCCGTGGCGACGATCTCCTGAAACTGCTCGGTGCCAAGCCGTCTTCCGTCAAGAAGCGTGCGGGCGCACTCGAAGCATGAGTGCGACGCCCTTTGCCGACCGCCTGAAAAACATCCGTGCCGTTCTTTTCGATAAGGACGGCACACTGATCGATTTCGACCGCACATGGTTTTCGGTTTCGTGGACACTGGCGCAGCGTTCTGCCCAGTGTTTGGGAAAGGGCGACGAGCCGCATGCGCGCTCCCTGCTTGATGCCGGTGGCTATGACTGGACGGCAAAGCGTTTTCGCGCCAATTCGGTGATTGCTGCGGGAACGGTGGAAGACATCGTCTCGCTCTGGCATCCGGAACTGGACGACGCTGACCGGCGCAGCCTGATCGGCGAATATGACCGCTATGCGGTGGCGGAGGGCGCGCGTTCGGCGGTCGCCATCGAAGGCCTGCGCGAAACGCTGGAAGCGCTGCGCGCCATGGGCTATCGGCTTGGCATTGCGACGAATGATTCCGAGGCGGGCGCCCATGCGACGGCCAGGGCGCTCGGCATTGAGGGCTTCTTTGAAGTGATCATCGGTTATGACACGGCAGCGCGCCCAAAACCCTTTCCCGATCCATTGCTGCATTTCGCAGAGAAGCTGGGGCTTCAGCCGCGTGAAATCGCCATGGTGGGCGATAATCTGCACGATCTCGAAACAGCGCATGCGGCGGATGCGGGACTGGCCATCGGCGTCCTGTCGGGCAACAGCCCGCGTGAGGCGCTGGAACCGCATGCCGATGTGGTGCTTCAGTCCATTGCCGGTCTGCCGCAACTGCTGAAAGCCATACCGTAAAGCTTTCCGTTTTCTGATCTTTCGTTCAGAAGAATTCATCGCAGTGACCCTTGCGGAAGCGGGGTCCTGCGGTAGCATGGCCGGATTACAACCTCATCCGAGCTTAAGTCCATGATCCTTATCGGCCAATATGATTCACCCTTCGTCCGACGTGTTGCAATCGCCATGCGCCTGTATGGCCTGCCATTCGAGCATTGGCCGTGGTCTACATTTGGCGACCGTGACCGACTGGCGGATTATAATCCGCTCAGCCGTGTGCCGACCTTGTTGCTCGACGATGGCGATGTGCTGATCGAAAGTGCGGCGATCCTCGATTATCTCGATGAGATTGCCGAGGCGGGAAAACCGCTGATCGCTGGTCACGGCATTGAACGGCGTCAGGCGTTAAAGATTTGCGCGCTGGCCACGGGGCTTGCCGACAAGGCGGTGAGCCTTCTCTATGAGGGGCTTTTGCGCAAGGAACAGTCACCAGTCTGGGTGGAGCGGTGCGAAACACAGATCGGGCGTGTGCTCGACGTTCTGGAGCAGGACTTTTCCGCGCGCGGTTCGCCGTTCTGGTTCGGTAACGATATCGGGCACGCGGATATCGCGGTTGCCTGTGCGCTGCGGTTTGTTGGCGAGGCCCATGGGCATCTCGTCGACGTCGAGAAATATCCGGCGCTGGCGACACTCGCCGGGCGCTGCGAGGCGCTCGCACCTTTTCAGGAAATCGTGCAGCCGCTTGCCCCGCCATCGGCCTGATCTAGAGCATTTCCAGCAAAAGTGCGTAGCGCTTTAGCGTGGGATAATGCGTAAAAACAAATAGATAGCGGTTGCCCGATTCCATTTTACCCGGGACCTCTCTAAAGAGAAAAGCCGGGGAGAAAACCCCGGCTGTTGATTTTTGCGATCAGTCGCGCAATTCGCGGCGCAGGATTTTACCCACATTGCTCTTCGGCAGGCTTTCGCGGAACTCGATTTCGCGCGGGCGCTTGTAATTGGTCAGCCGTTCGGCACAGAAGGCCTTGACCTCGTCTGCCGTCAGGTTCGGATCGCGGCGCACCACATAAAGCTTCACCACTTCGCCGGAATGCTCGTTGGGAACGCCGATGGCGGCTGATTCCACAATGCTCGGATGGCCTGCTGCGACTTCCTCGATCTCGTTCGGATAGACGTTGAAGCCGGAGACGAGGATCATGTCCTTCTTGCGGTCGACAATCTTCGTATAGCCGCGCTCGTCCATGAAGCCCATGTCGCCGGTGCGGAAAAATCCGTCCGGCATGATGGCGCGGGCGGTTTCGTCGGGACGGTTCCAGTAGCCTTTCATGACCTGCGGGCCGCGCACGCAGATTTCGCCGACTTCGCCGAGCGGAAGATCATTGCCGTCATCGTCGCGGATGGCAATTTCGGTCGAAGGCATCGGCAGGCCGATGGTGCCGCTGAATTCGGTCGCGTCCAGCGCGTTGGCGCTGGCGACCGGCGAGGTTTCCGACAGGCCATAGCCTTCGGTGATCAGGCAACCGGTCATGTCATGCCAGCGTTCGGCCACCGGGCGCTGCACGGCCATGCCGCCGCCAAGCGTCAGGATCATCGGCTTGAAATCCAGCGTCTGGAAATCGGGATTGTTCATCAGCCCGTTGAACAGCGTGTTGAGGCCGGGGAAGATATGGAACGGATATTTCTTCAGTTCCTTAACGAAGCCCGGAATGTCACGCGGATTGGGGATCAGGATGTTGCGCGCGCCAAGTTTCATGCCGTAAATCGCATTCACGGTCAGCGCGAAGATGTGATAGAGCGGCAGCGCGCAGACAAAGTTCAGCGCTTTCGGCCTGCCCTTGATGCGGAAGGCCACCTCATTCCACAGTTCCATCTGCTCGACATTGGCGAGAATATTGCTGTGGGTGAGCATCGCCCCCTTGGAAATGCCGGTCGTGCCGCCGGTATATTGCAGAAAGGCGAGGTCCGAACCTTCGACGGGAACCGGATTGAACGACTTCGACCTGCCTTGCGCCAGAGCATCCTTGAAGCTGACATGGCCGGGAAGGTTCCAGGCCGGAACCATCTTCTTGACCTTGCGCACCACCAGATTGACGATGTGGCCCTTGAGCCCCAGCATATCGCCCATGGAGGCCACGATGATGGTCGACAGCTTGACGGCGGGCAGGGTCTTTTCAACGGTCGCAGCGAAATTCTCCAGCACGATCAGCGCCTTGGCGCCGGAATCATTGAGCTGGTGTTCCAATTCGCGCGGCGTATAGAGCGGATTGACATTCACCACGACGAAGCCCGCGCGCAGGACGGCGGCGATCGCGATGGGATATTGCAGCACATTCGGCATCATGATGGCGACACGGTCGCCCTTGACCAGTCCGCGCGATTGCAGGAATGCGGCGAGCGCCCGCGCATTCTCGTCGAGCTCTTTAAAGGTCAGGTCCTTGCCCATGCAGGTGAAGGCAGGATTGCCGGGAAACTGACGGCAGGCGGTAGCGATCATGTCACCAATGGACATGGCGCGGTTCAGCTCGAACTCATGGGGAACGCCAGCCGGATAGGATTGCAGCCAGTAGCGGTTCAACTGTCCGGGTGCAGGCTTGGCCTGCTGCGCCATGACGGTTTCGGTTGCAGATGCACTTTGCCCTGTCGCTTTTTTCGCCATTTTTTCTCCCCGGATCGCTCCGTCCGTTGCAGCTGGAGCGCCTGCGATCCCATCACCGGACCGGCGCTCTGATCGTTTGTTCGTGCACATCGCATCCGAAAGCCATTTCACAGTTTTCGGAATGTCTTCCAGCGGAACGTCATCCGCCCATCTCCCAAGCTGGCCCGTCCTCCCGGTCAGCTCCCTCCAGAATAATGTGGTCGAGTTTCCACTTCTTCGCAAGGCTTACATTGACGTAAACGTAAAATAATAAGCTGTCGAGTCTTCCTGAAAAACTTTAGCAAACACTGTATAATGGCCTGATCTCGGTGTCAGGGGATGCGGGCGGTGCTGGCGGAAATGCAAATTTTGAGAACCGGAGCGTAGCTTTACCGCGTCTGACCGATCTCAGTCGTTCCGGCGAAGCGACTGGATATGTGTCCTCACAGCCCTGCTGCCGCCCGCCACCAGATCGAAATTCTTTTCGCTGCGCAGCCATTCGTTCAGCAGTCCGCTGACAATGGCGAGCAGGATCGGAGCCGCGGTGCTGGCGGTCCATTCCGGCGAAAGCTCGCCGCGCCGTTCCGCAACGTCCAGAAGTCCGGTGAAAAGCGACAGCACGTTGTCGCGGGCTTCCTTGATGCGCTCTACCACCGGGGCCATTTCGCCCACATATTCGCAGCGCTGGTTGATGATGGTGAAAATGACCTGCTGGCGCTCATTCGTCACGAACAGTTCCAGCGCCGAAACAATGGATTGTTCGAGCACATTGAGCGGGTTCGGATGATTGACGCTCGCCGCCTGCAGCATGATCTCTTCTTGTGGAAAGCGCGCCTGTCCGATGATGGCCTGAAATATGTCCAGCTTGTCGTGAAAGTGGAAATAGATCGCGCCACGGGTCACGCCTGCATGGGACGCGATTTCCATCAGCGATGACTGATTAACTCCGCGTTCCAGAAACATCTGCTCGGCAGCGATCAGTATGGCTTCCCGCGTTTCGGCGGCTTCGGCTTTGGTTCGGCGCATATTTGTCTCAATCTGCCGGAAAAGACTGGATTTCCTTGCTTTTTCGGCTGTACCGTGGATAAATCATTCGTGATCTACCTTTGAGCTTATTGACTATAGCATCGCAAATCGTGTTTACAAACAGATATGTATGTTTAATTGGCCGCACCTCATGGGCACCACCGGGGCGACAACAAGGGCAACACCCATCATGACCATCCATCGTTCTATCCGGCTTTTTGCGGCGGGAGCCGCTTTTCTTGTTTTTGCAGGGCAGCCTGTTTTTGCACAGGCACCCGCAGGCGCACCGCCTGCGCAGGTTTCTGTCGTGACGATCAGACCGCACGACGTGCCCGTTACCTATGAATATGCAGCGCGCATCAGCGCCTATCGTAACGTGCAGGTTCGCGCCCGCGTCGGCGGCATTCTCCTGCACCGCAACTTCGTCGAAGGCACCGAGGTGAAGGCCGGCGAAGTGCTGTTCGAAATCGATCCGGCGCCCTATCAGGCCGAGCTTGAAAAAGCACAGGCTCAGGTTGCGCAGGCGCAGGCGCAGTACCAGCAGTCCATCCGCGATGCCGAGCGCGCCGAACAGCTGGTCCAGCAGAAGGTACAGAGCACGGCAGTCCGCGATACGGCCTTCGCGACCCGCGATCTGAACAAGGCCGCTGTCGCCGCCGCGCAGGCGCAGTTGCGCACCGCCGAACTCAATCTGAGCTATACCAAGGTGACCGCGCCGATCAGCGGGATCACCAGCCAGGAACAGGTGTCCGAGGGCAGCCTTATCGGCACCGACGCGACATCGAGCCTTTTGACCTCGATCACGCAGCTTGATCCGGTCTATGTGAACTTCTCGTTCACCGACACGGAAGCCGCTGAAATCCAGCGGCTGCGCGCCGAACGCGGCGCGACGGGCGAGGATGCCGACCGTCTCAAGATCAAGATCCTGTTCGGTGACGGACAGGCTTATGACCACGAAGGCACGATCGACTTCACCTCGTCGTCGCTCGATACGGAAACCGGAACACTCGGTGCACGCGCCGTTGTCCAGAACCCGGATCGCCGCCTGATCCCCGGTCAGTTCGTGCGCGCCGTCATTCTCGGCATTCAGGTGAAAAACGCCGTGACGATCCCGAAGGCTGCCCTGATGCAGGGTCCGCAGCTGCAATTCGTCTATGTCGTGAACAAGGACGATGTCGTGGAAGTGCGCCCGGTCACGGTCGCGCGTGAACTCGCCGACGAATGGCTGATTTCCGATGGCCTCAAGGAAGGCGACCGCATTGTGACCGAAGGCGTCATTAAAGCTCGTCCGGGTGGCAAGGTGCAGCCTGTCGAGGCGGCGGCTGCCGGCAACAAGGAAGCATCGTCGGCTGAAGCTGGCAAGGAACAGGCGGCAGGCAACAAATGAATAAGTTTTTCGTAGACCGCCCCGTTTTCGCGGCGGTCATATCCATTGTGCTTGTGCTTGCGGGGCTTATCTGCATCCGCATCCTGCCGATCGCCCAATATCCGGAGCTGACGCCGCCGCAGGTGGTGGTCACCGCGACCTATCCGGGTGCAAGCGCGGAAACGGTGACGCAAACCGTCGCCGCGCCGCTTGAGCAGCAGATCAACGGCGTCGAGAACATGCTTTACATGCAGTCCTCGAGCCTTGGCAGCGGCACCATGCAGCTGACTGTGACCTTTGCGCTGGGCACCGACCCGGATCAGGCCACAATCAACGTCAACAACCGCGTTCAGCGCGCGACGTCTTCGCTTCCGCAGGAAGTGCAGCGTCTCGGCGTGACCGTGGACAAGCGTTCCACCACCATTCTGGGCATGGTCGCCATGTTCGCGGAAGAGGGACGCTATGACCGTACCTATGTCGGTAACTATGCGCTTTTGAACGTCATCGACGATCTCAAGCGTCTGTCGGGCGTGGGCGATGTGCAGCTGCTCGGCAATATCGATTATTCGATGCGTATCTGGCTGCGCCCGGACAAGCTCGCGCAGTATAATCTGACACCATCCGACGTTCAGACCGCCATTCAGGAACAGAACGCGCAGTTTGCTGCGGGTCGCTTCGGCGATCAGCCTGATCCGCAGGCCGGTCCGTTCACCTATACGGCGACGACGCAGGGCCGTCTGCCGGATACAAAGGCCTTCGAAAACATCATTCTGCGGTCCAGTCCCAATGCGGCGACGCTGCGTCTGAAAGACGTGGCGCGCGTGGAACTTGGCACCGAAAGCTATCTCGTCGATAGTAATCTCAATGGAACGCCCGCCGTTCCGATTGCGATCTATCTGCAGCCGGGCGCCAACGCGCTCAACACGATGGAACTCATCCAGAACCGTATGGAGGAGCTGAAGGCCAGCTTCCCGGCGGGCATCAATTATTCCATCCCGTTCGACACGACCAAGTTCATCAAGGTTTCGGTCGAGGAAGTCATCCACACCTTCATCGAGGCTATCATCCTCGTTGTCCTCGTGGTGTTCATCTTCCTGCAAAACTGGCGCGCAACGCTTATTCCCGTTATCGCGGTGCCGATCTCGATCATCGGTACATTTGCGGGCATGTATGTGCTGGGCTTCTCGATCAACCTTCTGACCCTGTTCGGTCTGGTTCTTGCCATCGGTATCGTTGTGGACGACGCCATCGTGGTGCTTGAAAACGTCGAACGTATCATGACAACCGAGAAGCTCTCGCCGCGCAAGGCCGCCATCAAGGCCATGGGCGAAGTGACGGGGCCGGTTATCGCGATTGTTCTCGTGCTTTGCGCGGTGTTCATTCCGGTTGCCTTCATGGGCGGTCTCGTCGGTGAAATGTACAAGCAGTTCGCCGTCACCATCGCGATCTCGGTGGTGCTGTCCGGTACTGTGGCGCTGACCCTGACACCGGCGCTCTGCGCGCTGATCCTGAAGCCGGGACATCATGAGCCGATCCTGCCGTTCCGCATCTTCAACCGATTCTTCGACCGGGTTACGGAAGGTTATACGGCGGGCGTTCGCTTCTTCCTCAAGCGCGTTGCCATCGGCCTTTTGATCTTTGCAGGTCTTCTGGGCAGCACATATTTCCTGTTCCAGAAGGTCCCAAGTTCGCTTCTGCCGGATGAAGATCAGGGCTTCCTGTTCAGTGTCGCCATCCTGCCTCCGGCCGCCTCGCTGGAACGCACGACGGCGGTTCTCAATCAGGCGAGCGAAAACATCCGCAAGCATCCAGCCGTGGAAAACGTGTTTGCCGTTTCGGGTTTCGACCTCTTGTCGGGCGGTCTGAAGACCAGTGCGGGCACCATGTTCATCATGCTTAAGGACTGGAAGGAACGCACGACGCCGGATCTCGATGCGCGCAACCTGCCGGGCGCCATCATGGGCATGAATGCGGGGATCAAGGACGGCCTTGTGCTGGCCTTCAACCCGCCGCCGATCCTCGGCCTCAGCACGACCGGCGGTTTCGAACTTTATGTTCAGGACCGTACCGGCGGTGGTGTGGAATCGCTGACCAATGCCACGAAGCTGCTCACTGATGCAGCCGCCAAGCGGCCCGAGCTTGCAGGTGTACGCACGACATTCGATCCGAATGTTCCGCAATACGACATCCAGCTTGACCGCGAAAAGGCCAAGGCGATGGGCGTGCCGATCAACTCGGTGTTCACCGCCATGCAGGCGACCTTCGGCAGTGTCTATGTCAACGACTTCACGCTGTTTGGTCGTAACTATCAGGTCAACCTGCAATCCGAGGCGGAGTTCCGCCGCGATCCGAGCGATCTGAAACACGTGTTCGTGCGCGCCGACTCCGGCAGCATGATTCCGCTGAGCGCCCTTGTGACCGTCAAGCGCATCGTCGGTCCCGACCAGCTCGAACGTTTCAACGCGTTCAACGCTGCAAAGGTCACCGGCAATCCGGCGCCGGGCTACACCTCGGGCGACGCCATCAAGGCGATGCAGGAAGTGGCGGCGGAAGTGTTGCCGCAGGGCTTCCAGATCGCGTGGACGGGTTCCGCCTATCAGGAAGTCACGACCAGCGGCACCGGCACGCAGGCCATGATTTTCGGTCTGTTGATGGTGTTCCTCATCCTGGCTGCCCAGTATGAGCGCTGGAGCCTGCCGCTTGCCGTTATCACGGCGGTGCCTTTCGCGATCTTCGGCGCGCTTCTGGCCACCCATCTGCGCGGACTGACCAATGACGTCTATTTCCAGATCGGTCTGGTGACACTCATCGGTCTTGCGGCAAAGAATGCGATCCTGATCGTGGAATTTGCCGTGCTGGAACGCGAGACGGGTAAATCCGCCTTCGATGCGGCATTGTCTGCGGCACGCCTGCGTTTCCGCCCGATCGTGATGACCTCGCTGGCCTTCATTCTCGGGGTGGTGCCGCTGGCAATCAGCTCGGGCGCAGGCTCGGCCAGCCGTCACTCCATCGGTACGGGCGTTATCGGCGGTATGCTGGTTGCAACCTTCGTTGCGACGCTCTTCATCCCGATGTTCTACAGCATCATCGCGCGCAAGCCGCCGAAGAAGCCTGAGGACGAGGATGATGCAATCGAGCAGACGCCATCCCATGATGCGCCGAATGGCTCGGCCGGCGGTCTCTGACCGTCAGCCCTGAAACCAAAAAAGCAAAAGCCCCGCTATCCGGCGGGGCTTTTCATTTGCTCAAAATCTTGTTTCACGAACATCCTCACCGGGATGTCCCCAATGGTTTACAGATCACGCCACAGCAGTCCCAGTCTCCTCAAACCGGGTGAATTGCGTTTTGACCCGAAAACCGCTCAGTGCAGCAGCGAGCCGATGCTCTGGAACAGTGCCCAGCCGAGAAATGCCGCCGGTACGGTCAATGCTGCCAGCATGATCCCCAGAAAGACATATGCCGCTTCATTCGGCGAGCGTTTGGTTTGTTCCGGAGTTTTGTGCCATTGTGCAGGAACGCCATCAAACATCGTATAAATCCTCCTTCTCCCCTCGACAGATTAGGGATCAGGCGGTTGTTTCTTCAAGTCAAAATAAATCGATGTATTTAAACTTATTTTTGTGGTAAAAGCGGCGCGTAACTGCTTGATATGGGTCGCTTTATCGACCTTTTAGCGGCTGAAATTTCCCAAAAGTGCTTGATAGTAAACATTTTTACTTTATTACTGTAAATATTGTTTTGTCGGAAGTTTCAAAAATTTGTGAAATCCGAAATCGTTGAGTCTTTACTCTGCGTCAAAATGGCACGCATGTTTGGCCCCCTGTGGGGCGCGTGTGCAGCAAATGCCGTCATTTGAAATGCGCATTTGGGCGTGGGCGGGCCGAAAAGTGTCATTCGGCTGATTCCACCCGGGCTCAGTAAAAGCTTGTCGGGAAATAGCGCAGGTAAAGCTCGGTCAGGACGCCCTTTTGCTGCAAGGCTTGCAGCGCATTGTTGATGGCGCTGGCGATGGCGGCGTTCTCGCCAGTCACGGCGATGCTGAGGCCGGTTCCCAGATATTGCGGCGCGAGATAGGGGCCATCGGTCAGGGCGCAGCAATTGCCGCTTTCGGCATCATTGAGCCAGAAGGACAGCGCCATGCCGTCGTCGAACACGCTATCGAGCTTGCCACCTTTCAGGTCGGCCAGCATGGCTGCGCGATCCGGATAGGGTTTTGCCAGCGCCTGTGGGAAATAGCTCTTGAGCAATTGCTCATGCGCGGTGCCCGCAACAACGCCAACCGATTTGCCGCGGGTTGCCAGCGAGGCGGGCTGGTTAAAGCTCTTGCTTTTTTGCGTCGCGAAGCGGGCGGGCAGGCGCATATAGCTGCGCGAAAACACGAAATCCTTACGACGCGCTTCGGTGGGTTGCCAGCCGCCGATAATCGCCTCCGCATCACCTTTCAGGACACGGTCTTCCAGCTCGTTCCAGGGTACTGCTTCGATCTGGCAGATATCCTCGATGCCGAGCTGGCGGCAAAGCGCTTTGGCCAGATCGACATTATAGCCGGAGAGTTGCCCCTGATTGTTGAGCGTGTTGAACGGCGGAAAATCCACTGTGGTAATGAAACGCAGCCGCGTGAGCCTTTGCAACGAAGGCAGCGGCAGGCGTTCCCTCTGGTTGAGGAAATCCGGAGCAGCCGGTGCCGTCTGCGCAAACGCGGTTGGGCTCGCCGCCAGCGCGCCAGCTAAAATCATCAAGCTTGAAAGACACCGTTTCATGGGCAGGCTTCCTATCAGCTTCGGCATAATTTCGCGTTAACGCGCACCTTGCAAGAGTTGCATAGTGAATGGCGCTTAAAATAATGGTTGCATTTTTATAATATTTTTTTACTTTAAAATTTCAATAAAAGGCGAAGAGAAAGGTAGTAGTGCATAATTATATTCTACTATTATAAATCAATAAAATAAATATATCTGATTTATATTTGTCGAACGTCGGGGGGCGTTATGAATAACGGATCGATTGGCTTCGATCTGGAGATATGCGGCGCCATATCTGCCAGATTGCAGCGGCGCGGAGTTGCACGATGTTCGCTTATCGGGGCTTATAGCGAAGCCGTGCGCAACGGGACCACATTCTGCGCCGAACTTGTTCAGCAGCCCGGCATGACGGAAATTGCGGTTTTCGAAGCGATTGCAGACCTGTTGGGGCTGGAGTTCACGCAGGCAATATTGCCGTCTCGCGTGTTCATGTCGGATGAAGAGGGCTTGCTGCGGCTCACCGATGTCGCGCAGGTCACGACCATCGGGCCGGATGGCACGACATATCTCTATATTGCGCCGGCGGAGCATCGGATCAGGAGCCTGCTTGAGCATGTGCGTGCAAATCCGTCGCTGCGCAGGCGTATCCGCATCTGCACGCCTACACTTCTCAGGCAGATCTTGCGACGGCGATACCGCGCGCGGCTGATTGAACGGGCGCGGCAGATGACGCCGCAAACCCTTTCGGCAGCCCGCGTCTTGCATAGTTGGCAAGCCTTCGTCATTGCGATGGCGCTTTATCTGCTGATCGCCGCCCTCATCAACTGGCCGCTCCAGACTTTTCTTGCCATCCATGTCCTGATGACGCTGTTCTTCTTCGGCTGCGTGCTGATCCGGCTGTTCGCGGTGACGAGCGGCGGGCGTCTGTGCTTTGTGGAACTCTTCCCGCTGAAGAAAAGTGAGTTGCCGGTCTATTCCGTGCTCGTGCCGCTTTATCGGGAAAAAGAGGTAATCGGCCAGCTGATTGCCGCGCTCAACGGGATCCACTGGCCACGCAGCAAGCTGGAAATCAAGCTCGTCTGCGAAGAAGACGATGTCGAAACCCGCGCCGCGATAGAGCGCCACACTCTGCCTGCGAATTTCGAGGTCATTACCGTGCCGCCGGGTGGGCCGCGCACCAAGCCGAATGCACTGAACTATGCATTGCAATTTGTGCGCGGCGAGATTGTTGCGGTGTTCGACGCCGAGGACCGCCCGCATCCCGACCAGTTACGCGAGGCATGGCAGGCTTTCCGGCGCGACGGCGGGCAGCTTGCCTGCGTGCAGGCGCCGCTGATCATCGGCAATTTCCGGCATAATCTTTTGACGCGCATGTTCGCCTTTGAATATGCGGCACTGTTTCGCGGGCTTCTGCCATGGCTGGCCAGCCGGGGGTTGGTCATTCCGCTTGGCGGCACGTCCAATCATTTCCGCCGGTCGTGTCTCGAAGAGGTCGGCGGCTGGGATGCTTTCAACGTAACCGAAGATGCCGATCTGGGCATTCGTCTGGCGCGCTATGGCTACAGTATCGGCATAATCAGTCGAGGCACCATCGAGGATGCGCCTGAGGATTACGCTGTCTGGCGCAAGCAGCGCACGCGCTGGATCAAGGGCTGGATACAGACATGGCTGGTGCATGCCCGCGACCCTTACACGGCCTTGCACCAGCTTGGCGGCTGGCGCTTTGCGATCAACCAGATTTATACGCTTGGCATTATTGCTTCGGCGCTGCTGCATCCGTTCATGCTGGTGACGCTGATCGTCCTGGTCGTAAAGCTGCTCGCGCAGCCGCTGACGCCCGCCAGTCTCTGGCTGCTGGTACTGGATGTGGTGAATATTCTGCTGGCCTATCTCAGCTTCTATCTGCTCGGCGCAAAAACCATGGAGCCGACAGAACGCGGCGGTTATGCCTATCTGCCGGGAATACCGATTTATTGGGTGCTGATTTCGCTCTCGGCCTGGCGGGCGCTGTGGCAGCTGGTGCGCAAACCACATCTTTGGGAGAAAACGCCGCACAGGCCGAGTATTTTTTACTTGGATGCCGTCGACTGCGTGATGAATGCCGAACCGCGCCCGATAATGGACTGATCTTCCGGGCCGATGGCGTCGAGGTCTCGTCCGTCATAGGGGAGGGTCAAAAGGATACGCCGGATGGCGGCCAGTCGTGCGCGCCGCTTGTCGTTGGAGCGCACGATGGTCCATGGCGCATAGCCGCTGTCGGTGCGTTCCAGCATGGTGTGGAGTGCTGCGGAATAATCATCCCAGCGCGAAATACCGGCCACATCCATCGGCGAGAATTTCCAGCTCTTGAGCGGGCTGTGGCGGCGCTCGTGAAAGCGTTTCAGCTGCATTTCCTGCCCGATATCGAGCCAGAATTTGAACAGGTGAATGCCGTCCGTCACGATCATCCGTTCGAAATCGGGCGTTTCGGTGAGGAAGATTTCAAGCTGCGCAGGAGTGCAGAAGCCCATCACCGCTTCCACGCCAGCCCGGTTATACCAGGAGCGGTCGAAGGTGACGAATTCGCCCGCCGTGGGGAAATGCGCCACATAGCGCTGGAAATACCACTGCCCGCTTTCGGTGGGGGTGGGTTTTGGCAGGGCGACGTTGCGCGCGGTACGCGGGTTCATGAATTCGCGGATGGTGAAGATGGTGCCGCCCTTGCCAGCCGCATCGCGCCCTTCAAAGACGCTGATGACGCGTCCGCCGGTCGATTGCAGCCAGTATTGCAGTTTGACCAGCTCGATCTGCAGGCGTTCGAGCGTCGCCTCATATTCATCGCTCTTCATGCGGGATGAATAGGGATAGCCACCGGACTGCAGCGCCTGATCGTCAATCCAGTTGGGAAGCTTGGGATCGTTGATATCGAACTTGCGGGTTTCGCCGCCGATTTTCAGCTTCAGCGGCTTATCAATAGCTGGGATATCGCTTTTCTTGTCGTTCTTTTTGTTAGCTGTCTTCGAACTGTCACCCACGGCAATTCCCTTTCGTTTATATCAATCCATGATATGGGCAGATAAGAAGTTGCGTAAAGACGTCGCTGTGGATTTTGGGGCAGATCTTCGGCACGCCTGAGGGACAAGAATGAGTGAAAACAACCGCCATACCGAGGATGCCAAGACCGCCCAGACGGCGCAGGTTCAGGAATCGTCGATTTTTGCGCCGCTAGGCAGGGTAAAAGGCGTTCTCATCGTCAGCATGGTTCTGGCGGTCTGCGTCATGGCTCTGGAACTGCCATTCTGGTTCCGGGCTGCGCTTCTGGCTCTGGTGGTGCTGGGGGCGGTGTGGGTCGCGAATGAAGTCGGTAGTGGTGAACCCGAAGCGGCTCCGGTCAAGGACGAAGACCACAGCGAAATGGCCGGTGTTTCCGGCGAGCGGCTGGCCGATCTGCTTACTGATCCGATGATCGTTTTCGACCATGGCGGCACGGTGCTGTTCGCCAACGCGGCGGCGCTTGAAGCCTTTCAATCGCTGGAAAGCGGAACGGCGCTCTATCTGCGCTTCCGCGCCCCGGAAATGCATGCGCTCATTCAGGGCGTTATTGCCGATGGCGAGCCCCGCAGCATCGAATATTTCGAGCGTGTGCCAATCGACCGCTGGTACAAGGCCATGGTCAAGGCGCTGCCGGATATGGACGGGCGGCCCGAACTCTTCGTGCTCATCTTCCGCGATCAGAGCGAGACGCGCCGCATCGACCGCATGCGGTCCGACTTTATCGCCAATGCCAGCCATGAATTGCGCACGCCGCTCGCCTCCTTGCGCGGTTTCATCGAAACCTTGCAGGGTCCGGCGCGCAATGACGTTGCCGCCCGCGACCGCTTTCTCGATATCATGCAGAAGCAGGCCGAGCGCATGTCGCGTCTGATTGACGATCTCCTGTCTCTGTCCCGGCTGGAAATGCGGGCGCATCTGGCGGTCAATGAAAGCGTCGACCTGACGGCTGTTATCAACCATGTCACCGACACGCTGACCCCGCTTGCCGCCAATCTGGGCGTGGCCATCGAACGCAATCTGCCGGATCGTCCGGTGCTGGTCACGGGTGCCCGCGACGAGTTGATACAGGTGTTCCAGAACCTTGTCGAAAATGCCTGCAAATATGGGCAGGGCGGCAAGAAAGTCATCGTCAAGCTGGAGACGGATGAAACCGGGAGCGCGCCGGAAGTCGTGGCTTCGGTGCAGGATTTTGGGCCGGGCATCTCTGCCGAACATCTGCCGCGTCTGACCGAGCGGTTCTACCGCATCGATGTGGAAACCAGCCGGGCGCAGAAGGGCACCGGGTTGGGGCTTGCCATCGTCAAGCATATTCTGGCCCGCCATCGCGGACGCCTCGTCGTCCGCTCGCAGCTTGGCGAAGGCTCCACCTTCATGGTGCGCCTGCCGAAGCGCGAGGGCTGAGCGTTCAGCGCGAGAACCGGCGCAGCAATTCCCATTTGAGCGGGCGAAGCCGCTGATAAAGTCGGGTGGAGCGCAGCGATCGTAACAGTTGCTGGCTTGCCAGAGACAGTTTCCCGCGCGCTGTCCGGGCGGCAACATAATCGCGCAAGGGGATCGTGCGATCTGCGAAATCCTGCTTCCACGGCTCATTGCCGAAGCCGAGATCGAAACAGGCGTAATTGTCGGTTTTCAGCGCTTCGATCAGGCGCAGGATCAGCACCTTGCCAGGCGAATATTTGTTCCAGACACCATCTTCGAAAGTGGTGATCATTGCACAATAATGCCCGTTGCGCGTGACGCTCCACATGGTGGCGACCACCTCGTCGTCCATGGTCAGGGCGGAGAAATGCAGGGCGTTGCGGGCGGCGAGCGGTTCCGTCACCAGCTCGAAGAACTGGCGCTTTTCGGGATGAGCGTCGAAGCCCGGCACGCGGGTTTCCACGAAGCGCCGCTGCTTCTGCCGCAACATGGCGTCGAGAATGGTGGCGCGTTCTTCCGGCGTGCGCGTGACGAGAAAGCGATAGCGGCCTGCCTGACGCAGCGCCTTGGCGCGCTTTTTCAAGGTGCGCAGGCCGCGGATCGATGCTTCGATATCGGGCTGTGCCCGGTCGAGCGTGATCCATTGCGTTGCCTCATCGCAATCGCGGTTGGAAATATACCAGAACGGATTGGGGCGGCCCTCGATGCTTTCCGGCATCTTGTCGAAAGCCGCTATGTCGAAGGGCGGCAGAGCGGCGATAATGGATTGCAGCAGCGCCTCCGCACTTGCGGCATCCCATGTCTGCCCATGGTCGAAAAGGATCGGCGCATTGTAATCGGCCACACCGTCATCGGTGAAGGCGAGGACGCGCGCGCCATGTTGCTGCTGGATGTAAAGGGGGACAAAAAGGACCGGGCGCCGGTCCTGGTCGCGCACCTCGACCAGACAAAGCTGGGCCTTGCGGGCTTGGCCATAACTCGCTTCCCAGGCGCGCAAAAACGTTTTCGACTGAAAGACGAACAATGCGCTGCCGCTGCTGTCATTTGCATCGGGCCAGTCTTCGGATATATCATCAACGCGACTGTGTACTTCTATTTGAAAATTGGCATTCGACATCAGTAGCCTTGAAATATCTGTTTGCTTTGCCGGTTGATAAGCTTATCCGCCAATATGCACTGACGATTCGATATTGGCATAGCGGTGTTTAGTTTATTTGAAACTAAACGGAACTATGAAACTTTGGAAAACATCCAAGAAGTGTATGTGCTTCAAGCGATGACTGTCGATAACCAACCGGTAGCGGGCAAGGCGGGGTAATGTCAGTTTCGATCATCATCAAGACTTTGAATGAAGAACAGCGCATCGCCGCCGCGATTGAAAGCGCGCTTGCAGCCTTGCCGGACGAACAGGTCGAAGTCATCGTCTCCGATAGCGGTTCGACAGATCGCACGGTGGAGATTGCCAGCGCCTATCCGGTGCGGGTGGTGCAGATCGAAGCGCCTGCGCGGGCGAGCTGCGGTCTGGGGCCGCAACTGGGCTTTCAATATTCCACGCAACCTTTCGTCGGCCTGATTGACGGGGACATGATCATCGAACCGGATTTTTTTCCGGCAGCCCTGCAATATATGGCCGACCACCCCGAAGCCGGTGGCGTCACCGGCCATGTGGTGGACCAGATTCTGGAAAGCCTTGAATTTCAGCGGCGAGCCCGCAGGCATACGCCCGAAAAGCAGGCTGGTAACATCGACCGGATGAATGGCGGCGGGCTCTACCGTCGTGCCGCAATCGAACAGGCAGGCTATTTCTCCGACCGCAACCTGCATGGCCATGAGGAGTTTGACGCGGGCGTGCGGCTGCGTACCCATGGCTGGAAATTGCACCGTCTCGACCGGCCATTCGTGCAGCATTTCGGCTATTCGATGAATGCCTACAAGCTTCTGACACGCCGCTGGAAAAGCAAATATCTGCGCGGCACGGGCGAGGTGCTGCGCGCGGCAGTCGGGCAGCCGCACTGGAAGAACGTTATAAAAGAACTGCCGGAATTGCGGCTCTGGGGCGCGGTCTATGTCTGGTGGCTGTTGGTGTTCGCCGCGCTATTGCTGGGTTTCGTCACGCCTTGGGGGCCTGTCGCAGCCCTCGTTTTCGCGCTGTTGCCTTTCGTGCTGATGTCGATCCGCGAGCGCAGCGTTTCGCTTGGCGTCTACGCGGTTGTTGCGTGGATTTTCCACGCAGCCGCCATGCCGCTCGGCTTCTTCCAGTCGCGCCGAAAGCCGCAGGACTGGATCGAAAGCCGAGTTGTGAAAGAAATATCGAAAGAGCCTCTCAAAGAGACGACATGAGAAAGCCGCGCGCCGCTTTCCTAACCTGCCTTGCCGGTCTCGGCGCTTTGGCGTGCTGGCCGGTAACGGCTGGCGCGGAAGAGTGGATGCCGGTCACCGAAACCCGGCTGGAAATGGCACCGGGCAGCCCGCTGGACTTCTCGTCCTTTCTGCCCAACCCTGCGATCGATGAGCAAGGTCGCATCGTCGCCAATGCCGCCGGGCGTCTGGTCCGGGCTGCAAAGCCGGATGAGCCTCAGCGCCTGTTTTGCGCGTCGCTCTCCTGGCGATTGCCGTCAGCCGGGAAAATTGACCACGCCTTCATCGACCGTTATGTGCGGCAGCTGCGTCTCCATGGCTACAATATTGCGCGGCTGCATTTCCTCGACACCGACCTGATGCTGGGTCGGGATGGTGACTTCAACTTCGACCCACAGGCGCTGGACCGCATTCGCTATCTGATGGCGGCGTTGAAACGCGAAGGCATCTACTTGACCATCGACGGGCTGACGGCGGAAAGCGGCGCGCTCGGCGGCAAGGATATCAACCGCTGGGGGCCGGAAGGCAATCTGAAACGCCGCATCTATGTGGACGACACCGCGTTCGACCACTGGTTGCGGTTTCAAAAGGAAGTCTATGCGACGGTCAATCCCTATACGGGGCTGGCCCCGCTGCACGACCCGGCGCTGGCGCTGATTGTTCCCTTCAATGAGAATGGCATTGAATTCACGAGTTTCCTGCATGGCAGGCCAGCGAGCGGGCCGTTCTGGCCGGGATTTGCCCCGGCTTTCAATGCGTTTTTGAAAAAACGTTATACCGGCACGGCTGCATTGTCGCGCGCCTGGGGCGGTCTTGCCGCTGGCGAAAGCCTTGAAGCGGGAACGGTGCAACTGCCACAAAGCCGCTCCGGCGGCGGTCGGCGGCTGCATGATTTTCAGGCTTTCGCCGTCGAGCGGGAACAGGCGCTGGCCGCGCGCTTTGAGGCTGCCTATCGGAAGCTGGGTTATAAGGGGCTGATCGCACCCTATAATAACTGGTTCACGGTCCAGACCGCGCTGTCGCGCATGCCGCAACAAGCGGTCAGCGCCAACAGCTATCACGACTGGACCGGCTCAATGGAACAGGGAACGACGATGAAGCAGAACAGCTCCATCGGTGAGGCCGCTTTCTATGTAAGCGAGCTTGCGGCGGGGCGCTGGATCGGGCGTCCGTTCTTCGTTACCGAATATGAACATCTGTTCTGGAACCGCTATCGCTACGAAGCCGGGCTGGTCTTTCCGGCCTATGCCGCCTTGCAGGGCTGGGACGGCATTTGCCGCCACGGGCAGGGGCCGGTCACGCTTGGTTTCGACGAGGCGGAGCCGCTTCGCCAGCGCATCGTGCCCTATACATTTGCGGTCGATCCGGTGGCGCGGGCGGGCGAAACGCTGGCCTCGCTGTTGTTCCGGCGTGGCGATGTCAAAACGGCGCCTTTTACCGTTCCCTTCATGATACAGGGCGAAACCAGCTTGGGAGATTCGCTTGAGGCGCGTGAGCCGGAAAGGCTGAAACCGCTGGCGCTGGTCGGCGGTATCGGACTTTTCGCCTCCGGTCTGCAATGGCCGGAAACCGTAACGCGGGGCATCGAGATCAATTATCGCAATGTCGCGCTGGATAATGTTCTGGGGCGTTTGAAACAGGCAGGCTTGCTTTCGCAGGACAATCCGACCGATCCCTATCGTGGCATCTTCGCCAGCGCGACCGGGGAACTCCTTCTGGAACGTGACCGCAGCCGCATGCGGGTGGTGACACCCCGCACCGAAGCTCTGGCCTTTGCCGATCTGAAGGACAGTCTGACGCTCGGGGTTGTGACACTTGGCAATGCCGAAGAGCGCGGCCTCGTTTCCGTGTCGGCGCTCGATGAACAACCCCTCGCGACCAGCGAAAAGATGCTGGTGATTTTTGCCACCGATGCGCGCAACACGGATATGCGTTTTCGCGACAGCGCGCAAAAGGTGATCGAGGATTGGGGGCGTCTGCCCGTTACACTGCTGCGCAACCGCGTCGATATCCGGCTTGCAGGCGCCGCATCGGTCTGGAAACTGTCCGCCATCGGCCTTGACGGCAAGCTTCATGCGCCCGTTGCGACCGGCGAGGGCGCAGTGGAGTTTCGTCTCGATAACGGCGCCAGCGCCAATGGGCCGACGACATTCTTCCTGCTCGAACGCCGGTTCAGCCGCTAGAGCATTTCCGGTTAAAATGGAATCGTGGAGCCGATCTATCTATTTGTTTTTACGCATTATCCTGCGCAAAACCGCTTCGCACTTTTGCTGGAACTGCTCTAGCTAGAACCTCACTGGAAATCGGTTACAAGCCTGCTCCAGCTTTCTCCCGCGAGTCCGCCGACAAAGATATCGTTGTGGTCGAGGGCGTTCAGCACATCTGGATTGGCGGTCACCACACAGACATTGGCTTTCAGGCGGAAGAACATCACCGATTGCTGCGACAGCGCGCCGAGAAAGTGCGGGTCTGCACGGCCTTGCGCCGCGATATGCCCGGCCTCCTGCAAGTGGGACAGCATGACTTCGACCACGGCTTGCTCGCGGTTTTTCGGCGCCAGAATGCTGAGCACTTCGGCAATCCCGTTTGGCCGGGCATAATAGCAGAAGAAACCCACCGGCTCGCCGCTCGTGCCGGAAACCGAGCAGGAACGGAGCGCACCGGCGGCGCGGTTGTCGCGGGCAAGGTTCAAGACCCAGTGCAGGTCCTGTTCCGTCCATGCCGGATAGGCGTCATAGGTCGGCAGGAAGTGACGGATCAGGCCGATGGCGTCGCTTTGCTCAATGTCCTGCACCGCCAGCTTGCCATTGGTGGAATTGCGCAATTTGGGCAGTGGAACGAGAGGGTCCAGAAGCTGGCCGACCTTTGCCGCAGGCCAGCCGCGCAAGGCGGCGCGGCGTTCGGCGACGAACTGGGCCACATAACTGGCAGCGCGGAAAATCCGGGTCCAGGCAAGGCCATGGGTATCGAGCGTGATGCCACCGACCGCGCTGAAATGGCGGGTGCTGACGGGTGCTGCACTGTCGCTGAAGGAGAAATCATTGGGCCGGGAGCGCAAGGTCAGCGTCAGTTCCGCTGCGCCGCGTGGTGAGCTGCCGGGGCGCATCATATAGGCGCAGAGCAGCCTTCCCATGACGATCTTGCCGTCGACATGATAGGGGATGGGCAACACGCAAAGCGTACTGTCGATCTCGCCCTTACTGTCCTCATGCACGATGCTGCACAGATCGGCATCGTAATAGGGGTTTTCGAAGAAAACTTGCTGGAAATAGCGGTCGAAACTCTCGTCGTTCGAGGTGGCTTCGGGTCGGAAGACCTGTCTGAACAGGTCGCGCACCGCTGGTATGTCGTCGACACGCATGGACCGGACCCGATGTGTCCTTGTATCCGCGACAGATGTGAACCCCACTATACCCTGCCCCTCTGCCCGGGCGGACCGGGCTTAAACTTGAACCTCTTTCCTTGCAGCAGCCTCGCGGCTTCTTTTGACGAGATAGAAGACGCAGCACCACGAAGCCAACACGATACATATTTCAATAAAGTAAATGGCGGTGAACGTGCCGGTGATCGGGGCGTACCAGGTGGCTGCCGCCAGAAGCGGCGCACCCAGAATATTACTGACATTCAGCACCGCCGTGCGATAGGCGTGCTGGCTGGCAGCACCGAGCAAATCCACTGCAATCGACCACAGAGCGACGAAGATCGTGATCCAGCACAGTGTGCGGCAGAAGGCGATCAGCGTCGTATATTCCTGGCCGAACAGAAGAGGGAGATAGGGCGCGGCGATGAAGATGACCAGCGAGGTCAGCGTTCCGATCAGAAGCGAAGCACCGAGCAGACGCAGCGTGATCGGCAATGCGTGGTGAATGCCGTTGGCGCTGGCTTGCGACAGGCGCGGATAGACGAGACGGTTCATAGCCTCGATGGTCAGCATGCTGCTGTCCACGATACGGCGGGTTACGCCATAGCTGCCGACGATGCTGGGTGCGACAAGCGCGCCGAGGATGAGAAGGTCGGCATTTTGGCGAATAGCGCGAAAAATGAACTGCGAGGCGAACATGATGCCGAGCCGGATTTCCTCGCGCACGATTCGATATTGCGGCGCGCCGAGCCGGCGCAAAAACCACACATAGATCGCCAGCACCAGCACATGGCAGCCGAACTGCCAGTAGGCCCACTGCACCACGGTTGAAATATCGAAGACGAGGCAGGCAATGACTGCGGCCAGCGTGCGCGCCACCGCAAAACCGACCACCGACAGGTTGGCCGATACGAAGTCGGTATGGGCGATATAGATCTGTTCGACGAGAAGAATGGCGCGGACAAGCACGATATTCGTGACGAGCAGGAAAAACATGCCGAGATAATTGCTGGCGAATTCCGGGACGGATTCAAGCCAGAACGGCAGCAGGATCATGCCGATCACCACCAGCACGACGCCGCTTGTGACGATCAGGATGATATTGTGCCCGAGCATGGCGGGATAGATGGCCCGGTTTTGGGCCACGCGCCGCACGAGACATTCGGCTCCGCCAAGTCCGCAAATGTAATTCGCTATGGCCGTGATCGCCATGACGGTCACGAAAAGCCCGAACTCGTGTGATCCGAGATACCGTGCCAGAATGGCAAAAGTCAGCAGCTGCGCCACATTGGCTGCAAACAGACTGCCACTCGATGCGGCATAGGACAACAAGGTGGGCCAGTAGCGTTTCAACATTTCTTACTGCGGATTTAGGGGGTAATCTGTGTCGGGCATTGTCTGCCGATGTCGGCTTTGCGCCTCGGTCCAGCCCGGCATGGCTTTTGCGGAAAGGTTGTTTCCCTCTCCCGACTTACTCAATATTGTCTTGATCTGCGGTTATTGTGCTTATTGCACATGTAGCGTTGAAATATGAACCCTAACTGAACAGGTCATGTATTTTCCAGTTTTATCGCGTATTGCTGCCCGATAGTTGTGATTAACCAATTTTTTTAATCTTCTCATATAAACAAGGCAAAGGCGCTTTTTGCGCGACGGGGCAACACGAGGGCGATCAAAGGCCCAACCATAGGATCGATCAATGTACACCTTGCGTGACCTTGCTTCGAAGGCTCAGCAACCGGCTGCTCAAAAGCGCGGTGCAGAGACGCTCGAGCAATGGAACCAGGCTTTGGCGCAGAACCATGCGCCGTCATATCCAAGGCCAGCGTCCGTTTCCGATGCACCTGCATCCCGTCCGGTGGAGCAGGAGACGGGGTCTTACGGCGGCGGGCTCATGCTGCCGGAAATCGATCTCTGGGCGGCACTTGAATGGGTGCGCGCCCGCTGGATATGGATCGTCATTCTCGCGCTTGCCGGTGCACTGGCGGGCCTTGCCTATGGCATGACGGCCAAGCCGCGCTATACGGCCTATACGGATATGCTGGTGCCGCCATCCGGCTTGCAGCTTTTGCCCAACGATATCTATGCTCAGAGCCTTCAGGCTGACAGCCAGATTCTCGACATCGAAAGCAAGATGAAAATGCTGGTCTCGGGCAATGTGCTGCGTCGTGTCGTGCAGGATCTCAACCTGCAAAGCGATCCGGAATTCGTACCGCCGCCTGCCAGTTTCGATCTGCGCGCGCTGGTTGGACTTGGCAAACCGAAGGGTGCATCCGACGACAAGCTGACGGCGGTGCGCGCCTTGTCGCAACGCATTGTCGTGAGCCGGCCGGAGCGGTCCTATCTCGTGACCATCGGTGTCTGGACTGATAATCCCGAAAAATCGGTCAAGGTTGCCGATACTCTGGCGCAGTCGTTTCAGGAAGAAGTGGCCGAGGCGGATGCCGATGGCGCAGGTCGCGCTGCTGCGGCCTTGTCGGAACGCCTGACTTCCTTGCAGAAAGCCGCCACCGATGCGGAAGAGAAAGTCGCCGCTTTTCGCCGCGCACATGGTCTTCAAACCACCGGAGGCGAACTGGTTAGCGCGCAGTCCATGGCGCAGATCAACACGAAGCTGGTCGATGCCAAGGCGCGCCAGACCGACGCCAGCACCCGCTATAACGAGCTGACCCGTGATACGGGTAGCCCGGTTGGCCCGGCAAGCACGCTGCAATCGCCGACCATGACCAATCTGCGCAGCCAGTATGCGACGCTGAAGCAGCGTTACGATGCGCTGACCATGACCTATGGCCCGCGCTATCCCGAGCTTATCAACACGCAGCGCCAGCTCGACGGGCTGGAACAGCAGATCGCCAATGAACGCTCGCGCATCCTGCAATCGGCAAAGGTCGATCTCGATCAGGCCAATGCGGTTGTCAATGCGCTCAATGCGCAGGCCGCGACGGCGCGCTCTGCGGTAGCGCTGGACAATGATGCGCAGGTGCAGCTGTCCGATCTCGAACGCGACATGACCGCCAAAGTGTCCATCTACAACACCTTCCTGACGCGCTCGACGGAAACGCATCAGCGCCAGCAACTCGACGCCACCAATATCCGCGTGATCTCAACGGCGATCCCGCCCGTCAGCCGCAGCTGGCCGCCGCGCACCGTGTTGCTCGGTGCAGCCGGTGGTTTCGTGGGGCTCGGTCTCGGCGTGGCGCTGGCGCTTGCGCTGGGTTATCTTGGCGCCTGGCGGAGAAATCGGGAGAGCCGTGTCTGACCTCGCTTCCCATCGGCGTGTGACGGCCCCTGTCCCAGTCAAAGCATCGCCCCGCGACCTGACGACGGTATCGTCATCGCTGGGCGTTGCCCTGTTTCTGATCATGTTTCTGTTCATGTGGGTGGGGATCAGCCCCTATCCGAGTTCCAGTGCTGAACTGGGCACTGCTGCCTCGGCAGGGCAATCGAACCTGCTGAACCAGCTGCTGACGCTGGGACTGACCGCAGGCTTCATCGCTTGCGGCCTGAGCAGTCCCTTGCGCCAGACCATTCTCCAGCCGCGAACGCTTCTGGTAACGCTGTTCATCTGGATGTTCGTGACGGCCCTTGTCTCGGCGCATCCTTCGATCGCAAGCCGCAAGGTGGTGCTGTCGGTATTGATGGCGCTCAATGCCAGCATATTCCTGCTTTTGCCGCGCTCCGCCACCCAGATGGCGCGGCTCCTGCTGATCGGGTCGTTCATCACGCTCGGCTTTGCCTATTTCGGCGTTATCTTCATGCCGAGCCGGGCCATCCATCAGGCAACAAATGTCATCGAGCCGATGCTGGCGGGCGCATGGCGCGGACATTTTCCGCACAAGAACGCTGCTGCTGCTGCATTGGTGCTGCTCAGCTTCTTCGGCCTTTATGGCTGGCAAATGGGGTATCGTAAGGCAGGCGGGCTGGTCGTGGCGCTCTGTGTCTTCTTCCTGCTGCACACGGGCGGCAAGACATCGACGGCCATGCTGCCCTTCATTGCCATCATATCGCTGATCTTCACGCATTGGCGCTGGACACGCATTCCGATCTCGATCGGCGGGGTGGCGGCGTTCAATTTCGTCGCCATTGGAGCTGCGGTTTCCGACCCCATCCGCCAGCTGATCACCAGCATCGGCATTGACGCGACATTTACCAACCGCGCCGATATTTGGCGCATAGCCTTTTCGGCAGTCGCTAAAAAGCCGATATTCGGTTACGGGCTGGACTCTTTCTGGAAAACCCCGGAAATGGTCTATGCCGGGGGAGGCGGGGCGACATGGGCAGTCGCAGCCTTCAACGCGCATAATGCCTATCTGGATATGATGATCAATGCGGGCGTTTTCGGCCTGATCCTGATGCTGATCTGGCTGATGATCCTGCCGCTACGTTATATCAAAGCAGCCGAAGCGACGGGGAACGATCCGGCATTGACGCTTCTTTTCAGCCGTTTGTGGTTGTACGGCCTCTATGCATCCTGCATGGAAAGCACGTTTTTCCAGAATGGCAGCGCGGTCTGGTTTTGTTTGATGATTGCCGTTTTCGGCATGCGCCTTCAGGCGAAGGCGCGACTTGTAAGTTAAGCTTTTTGGGGCAAAGGCTTGGTAAAGACAATGGGACAGGAAAAATTGGGGGAGCAGGACAGATTGGGCTGGGCGCGGGCACGTCTGGACCGGCTGAACAACCGCCTGCATGACGCGCTGAGCCGCAGTTTTCCGTTGCGGCCCTTTCCACTGCCGAAGGACCGGCGGATCATCAGTTTCACATTCGACGATGTTCCCGACAGTGCTGAAAGCGCGGGCGCGAAGATATTGGAACGCCACGGCTTTCACGGCACGTTTTATATTGCCGGTGGTCTGGTAGGCTCCGTCGAAACCCACCGGCGGCTGATCACCGAAGACGGGCTCCGCAGGCTGGCCGAGGCCGGGCACGACATTGGCTGCCATACATACGCACATTGGAATGTGCCTTCGGTCGGCGCGCGCGATCTGGCGGCCGATCTTGACCGCAACCACGCTTATCTGCACGGGTTCGAACCGAACCGGGTCGGGCGGCGCAATTTCGCCTATCCCTATTGCGCCTCGTCGATGCGCTCGCGCGGCCTGTTTGCCGACCGCTTCGCCACCTGCCGCAGTGGCGGCGAGCGCATCAATCGTGATGCGGTTGATCTCGCCTTTCTGGAAGCCGTCGAGATAAGGCAGCCGGAGCAGCATGCGGAGCAATTGACCCGCTGGATCGACGATCTCGTCGCAAATCCCGGCTGGCTGATCTTCTATACGCATGATATCAGCGACAGGCCGACGCCTTTCGGTTGCACGCCGGAAACCTTCGAAGAGCTGGTTTCCCATGCGGCACAAAGCGGCGCGGAAGTTTTGTCGATACGCGATGCGCTGGCTCATATCGGAGCAGAGGAAGGTGCTCCCTGATGAAAGCTGCCGATCCGGATCACCGCCTGCTGGCAATCAATAATTATTTTTACCGTCGCGGCGGGGCCGAAGCGGTTTTTCTCGACCATATCAAGCTCTTTTCCGAGATTGGATGGGAGACGGCTCCCTTTGCCATGCAGCATCCGGACAATTTCGCCTCCGACTGGTCGTCCTATTTCGTGTCGGAAATCGAATATGGGCGCGAGAGCGGCCTTCTCACCAAAGTCGCGCAGGCAGGCAAGATCATCTATTCATGGGAAGCGCGCGACCGCATCAAGGCGCTGATCGAGCGCTTTCGCCCGAACGTCGCCCATGCGCATAATGTTTATCATCACCTGTCGCCGTCGATCTTTCCGGTGCTGAAAGCGGCGGGTATTCCGACCGTCATGACCGCGCATGATCTGAAGCTCGCCTGCCCGGCCTATAAGATGCTGTCGCATAACCAGATTTGCGAGCGCTGCAAGGGCGGGCGCATCTACAATGTCGCAGTCCATAAATGCATCAAGGATTCGACGGCGTTGAGCGGGTTGGTTCTGGTCGAAACGGCGATCCATCGCACGCTCGGCCTTTATCGCAACACGCTCGATCGCATCGTGGTACCGAGCCGCTTCTATATTTCGAAGCTGATCGAATGGGGCTGGCCGGAGGAAAAGCTGGTCTATATCCCGAATTTCGCGCAGACCGATAATCTCGAACCCTTCGAGCATGAGAGCGACTATTTCGCCTATGTGGGCCGTCTGGCCCCGGAAAAGGGCATTGGTACGCTGATCCGCGCAGCTGCAATTGCCGGCCAGAAACTGGTGATTGCAGGCACCGGCCCGGAAGAGCAAAGTTTGCGGGCGCTGGCGGCTGAAACCGGCGGCGATATTACCTTTGCGGGTTATGTCTCGGGCGAGCGGCTGCACCGGCTCATTGGCGAGGCCAAGGCGCTGATCCTGCCGTCGGAATGGTATGAAAATGCGCCGATCAGTATTCTGGAGGCCTATGCGCTTGGCGTGCCGGTGATTGGCGCCGACATTGGCGGTATTCCCGAAATGATCGTGCCGGGCGAGACCGGCATGGTGGCCAGAACCGGCGATGCTGAAGACCTTGCCCGCGTCATGAGCGAAGCCGCCAGTCTGCCCCCGCAGGCCCGGCGCAGGATGGGCCGTCTTGGCCGCACCTGGGCCGGTCGGGAGTTCTCGCCGGAGGCTTATCGGAACCGGACACTGGAACTTTACGCGGAACTGGGAGCGCTTTGATGGAACAAAGGGCTAAAAAGCGACGTGTCATGATGCTCGGCCTGCGCGGCGTTCCCAATGTGCAGGGCGGCGTGGAGCGACATGTCGAAGAATTGGCCCGTCTTTACATCGCCAAGGGTTGGGATGTCGAAGTGGTGGGCCGCAGCCCCTATCTCCCCAACAAACAGCCCTATGTCTGGGAAGGCGTGAAAGTCACGCCGATCTGGGCGCCAACGTCGATGAAGTTCGAAGCCATCGTGCATACCCTTCTGGGCGTGCTGCGCGCGGGTTTCACACGGCCCGACATTTTGCACATCCACGCTATCGGCCCGGCACTAGTGACGCCGCTTGCGCGTCTGCTCGGTTTGCGGACGGTCGTGACCCATCACGGCTTCGATTATAACCGTCAAAAATGGGGCCGCCTGGCGCGCACGACATTGAAGCTTGGCGAAAAATGGGGAATGCGCTTTGCAAACGCCCGCATCGCCGTCTCCAACGATATCGCGAAAACGGTCGGGCAACGCTATAACGTTCCCGTCACCTTCATCCCGAATGGCGTGACCCTGCGCGAGCCGAGCCGTGATCCAAGCTGGCTGGAAAAGCATGGGCTAGTTCCGAGCCGCTATATTGCGCTGGTCGCGCGCATCGTACCGGAAAAGCGCCAGCTCGATCTGATCGAGGCATTCGCCAAGCTCTCCGATCCATCGCTGAAACTCGCCTTGATCGGCTCGGCGGAATATACGGCCGCCTATGCGGGAGAGGTGCGCACCCGTGCCGAGGCCGTGCCAGGCGTCGTCCTGACCGGGGCATTGCAGGGGGAGGAACTCTCCGCGCTTTTCAGTCAGGCTGGGCTATTCGTGCTGCCGTCGAGCCATGAAGGTATGCCTATCGCGCTTCTGGAGGCGATGGGCTACGGGCTCAATGTGCTGGCCAGCGACATCACGGCCAATCTGGAAGTCGGACTGCCAGACGACGACTATTTCCCGCTCGGCGATATCGATGCGTTGAAAACCGCGCTACGCCGCAAGAGCGACAACCCGCTGACGGCAGAACAGTCGCAGCAACTCATCGACTGGATCGCCCGCGATTACAGCTGGGACGGCATCGCGGATCGCACGCTGAGGGTCTATGAGGAGGGGAATAGGGGAGTAAGTGAGTAGGTGAGTAGGTGAGTAGGGGAATAAGGGAATAAGGCAGTAGGGCAGTAGGGCAGTAGGGCAGTATGTGAAGGAATAGGGTGGCAGGCAAAGAAAAAGGGAGCTGCCGACGATATCGTCAAGCATACTCCCTTATTCCCTTACTCACCTATTCCCTTAGATCAGCGTGCCCGGCGTCGTTCTGCCGTCGGCTGGAAAGCCAGGCGGGAGTGGTAGCTGCAATAAGGGCTGGATTCACCCGATTCACTGCCGCAGAAGTGGAAATCTTCGTTCAGCGGGTCGCCGATCGGCCACTTGCAGGTACGCTCGGAGAGCTGCAACAAAGTGAGGCGACGCGAAATCGGCACCACCACATTCGAAGCCGGCTTGACGACGGTTTCCGTCACCACTTCGGCTGCATATTCCATCTGCAATGCCGTTGCGCCTACCATCTTGGTGACCGTTGCGGTGCGCATCGTCGTCGTATGGGCCGTATGCGTGCTGCCGCCCGCATGCTGCGTTACAGGACGCGGTGCTGCTGCAACCGTATTGACTTTCTTGCTGCGCGGAGCAGCGGTCGTCGTCTTACCGCGACCCGAAAGCTTCAGACGGTGCACTTTGCCGATCACTGCATTGCGGCTCACACCGCCAAGCTGTGCTGCGATCTGGCTTGCGCTCAAGCCTTCGCTCCACAGTTTCTTCAGTAGTTCAACGCGTTCGTCTGTCCAGTTCATCGCCCTGGGCTCCAATCATTTTCGTTATCCGGAATCCACCAGTGTTCCCGGATTGCTCCAGGCGCAAACACCATATCTATCCGGGTGACTAGGTCCGCCGCACGAAATGTAGCTTTTTTCTTTAAAGAGAAACTACAATACCGGATGACTCCATGACAAGGGATAGCCCTGTCAGGCAGATTCCATTTTTAAGGTTTTCCCCAACTTGGGTGGCAAAGACGGTTTTTCTTTGGTCCCGTGGTGCATTTTTGAACACCTTTGAGAGAGAAGCCGCTGCACGCGCCGCGCCGTGGAAACTGGGCTCTATATATAGGCGGGATGTCGGTAGCGCTAGCCCGCTTCCGGAAATGTTGGCGACAAGTCCGGCATGCGCGCTGAAAAAGTGCGGGCAACGCCCGTACAACGGGCAAAAAATGCATCAACTCATGCGTAAAGAAGCGCGATAATCGAGCCTTAGTTTGATTGACATTTTTTTCGCGAGCGCCAATATACACCCAGAATAATTATGCCGCCCGGTGGGCGGCTTTTTATTTCGGCAGGTTCGTCATGCGAAGGGCGCATGATCGACGTGCCAAAATCCTGTGATAACTGGCCGGAGAGAGGGCCGGAATATCGCTCAAAATGGCAAGGCTGACAGTCCGCTTTCTGCGGATATGCAGCATTAGAAAGGCTTATGGAGGCCTGATTGCAATGACCGACGCTACGACCGTGCAACCGCTTTACGACACCTATAATCGTGCGGCTCTGCGCTTCGAGCGAGGTGAGGGCATCTGGCTGATCACCGAAACCGGCGAGCGCTATCTCGATTTTGCGGCTGGCATTGCGGTGAACTCCCTTGGCCATTCCCATCCGCATCTGGTCGAAGCCCTAAAAAATCAGGCAGACAAGCTGTGGCACCTGTCCAATCTTTATGAAGTTCCCGGACAGGAAAAGCTCGGCCAGCGTCTGGTCGACAACACATTCGCCGACAAGGTCTTCTTCACCAATTCCGGTGCTGAAGCGCTGGAATGCGCGATCAAGACCGCCCGTCGCTATCATTTCGCCAACGGTCATCCGGAGCGTTTCCGGATTGTCACCTTTGAAGGCGCGTTCCATGGCCGCACGCTTGCGACCATCGCTGCCGGTGGCCAGGCCAAGTATCTCGAAGGTTTCGGCCCGAAGGTCGAAGGCTTCGATCAGGTGCCGTTCGGCGACGAGGTGGCCCTTCGCGCCGCCATCACTGATGAAACCGCCGCTGTCCTGCTTGAGCCCATTCAGGGCGAGGGCGGTCTGCGTGGCTTCCCGGAAGAATTCATGCGCCTTATCCGTCAGATCTGCGACGAAAAGGGCCTGCTCCTGATCCTCGATGAAGTGCAGACCGGCGTTGGTCGTACCGGCAAGCTTTTCGCCCATGAGTGGTCGGGCATCACGCCGGATATCATGGCGGTTGCCAAGGGCATCGGCGGTGGTTTCCCGGTTGGCGCCTGCCTTGCAACGGCTGAAGCCGCCAAGGGCATGGTTGCCGGTGTGCATGGCACCACCTATGGCGGCAATCCGCTGGCCATGGCGGTCGGCAATGCCGTGCTGGACGTCATTCTGGAAGAGGGTTTTCTGGAAAATGTTCAGGCCACCGCGCTTGTCATGAAGCAGGGCCTTGCGTCGATCATCGACCGGTTCCCGAATGTGGTGTCCGAGGTGCGCGGTCGCGGCCTTTTGATGGGCATCAAATGCGTTGTGCCGAACACCACGCTCATTCAGGCGCTGCGCGACGAGCATTTCCTCAGCGTCGGCGCTGGCGACAATGTCGTGCGTCTGCTGCCGCCATTGGTCACGACGCCGGAAGAAGCCCGTGAAGCGCTGAACCGCATCGAAACAGCCGTGGAACGGCTTTCTGTCGTAAATCCGATCAGCAAGACGGCGTAATCATGGCTCAGGATAACGGTATCAAGCACTTTCTCGACCTGTCTTCTGTTTCAGGAAGCGAATTGCGTTCCATCCTCGAAGACGCCAAGGCGCGCAAGGCGCGGCTGAAGGCGGGCGAGATTGAAAAGCCCTATGCCGGCAAGGTGCTGGCGATGATTTTCGAAAAGCCATCGACCCGCACGCGCGTGTCGTTCGATGTCGGCATGCGCCAGCTCGGCGGCGAAACGCTGATGCTCACCGGCTCGGAAATGCAGCTCGGTCGCAGCGAGACTATCGCTGATACGGCAAAGGTCCTGTCGCGCTATGTGGATGCGATCATGATCCGCACCACATCGCATGACCGCATGCTCGAATTGGCCGAATATGCCACCGTTCCGGTCATCAACGCTTTGACCGACGACACCCACCCTTGTCAGATTATGGCCGACGTACTTACATATGAGGAACATCGCGGCTCGATCAAAGGCAAGACCTTTGCCTGGATGGGGGACGGCAACAACGTCCTGCATTCGCTTGTGGAAGCCGCGGCGCGGTTTGACTTCAACGTCAATATCGCGACGCCGGAAGGCAGCGAGCCAAACCAGCACTTCATTGACTGGGCCAGGGCAAACGGTGCGGACATCATGTCCACGACAGACCCGGAAAAAGCGGCAAGCGGTGCGGATTGCATCGTGACCGACACCTGGGTTTCGATGGGACAGGAGGACCGTGCCCGTGGACATAATGTGTTCATGCCCTATCAGGTCAATGCGCGGCTGATGGCGAAAGCCGACCCGAAGGCGCTCTTCATGCATTGCCTGCCCGCACATCGCGGGGAGGAAGTGACCAACGAAGTGATCGACGGGCCGCAATCGGTCGTGTTCGACGAAGCCGAAAACAGGCTCCACGCCCAGAAGGCCATTCTGGCCTGGTGCCTGCAAGGCGCGTGATTGGAGTTTTCTGTGGCTGAGAATACCAGCAACGATTATATCGAAGCCGAAAACGGCCATTCGGGTCCCAAGCTCGATCTGGGTGATTTCGGCTTTGCAGGCGACGACGCCGTCGTGCCTTTCCAGGTGGAAGGGCTCGATGTGCGCGGTCGCGCGGTTCAGCTTGGCACGAGCATCGACGCCATCCTGAAACGCCACGAATATCCGGAAGAAGTGGCCCGCCTGCTGGCGGAGGCGACGGTTCTGACCGTTCTGCTCGGCACTTCGCTCAAATTCGAAGGCAAGTTCATCTTCCAGACCCAGTCCGACGGTCCGGTGGACATGCTGGTGGTGGATTTCAGCACACCCAATGCGGTGCGCGGCTATGCGCGTTTCGATGAGGATCGCCTGAAGGACGCCATCGCCACAGGCAAGACGCAGCCTGAAGAGCTGCTCGGTCGCGGCACATTGGCCTTCACGGTGGATCAGGGCGCCTATATGCAGCGCTATCAGGGTATTGTGGCGCTGGACGGCTCGACGCTGGAGGAAATTGCCACGACCTATTTCCGTCAGTCTGAACAGATCCCGACCGATCTGAAGCTGAGCGTCGCCAAGCTGGTCGAACGGGGTGCCGATGGCAAGCCGGTCGAGCAATGGCGCGCAGGCGGTCTGATCATCCAGTTCCTGCCGGAATCGGAATTGCGCGCGCGTGTTCCCGATCTGCCGGGCGGCGACGGTGACGAGGAAGAAGCCGTGTTTCATCCGGTGGATGATGCCTGGGATGAGGCGCGGTCACTGCTCGGCACCATCGAAAGCTCGGAACTGACCGATCCGCAGGTCGGCTCGGAACGCCTGCTGTATCGCCTGTTCCACGAGCGCGGCGTGCGCGTCTTCAACGCCATCAAGGTGGCGGATATATGCTCCTGCTCGCGGGAGAAAATCCAGGGCGTCCTGTCGGGCTTCTCGGCAGAGGAAATTCAGGACAGCATCGAAAACGGCAAGATTTCGGTGTCCTGCGAATTCTGCTCGACGCATTACGAGTTTGATCCGGCGCAGTTCGCCAAGTAATCAAAAAAGGCGGTTCAGAAGAACCGCCTTTTTTGTTTCCTGCTCTAATTCAGCGTGCGGCGCTGTTCCGGCACATCCAGCGAGAAAGCCGGAATATCCACTTCGAATGTATTGCCCGTCGGGTTCTGCATCTGATAGCGCCCGACCATGACGCCGGATGATGTGGTCAGCGGACAGCCGGATGAATATTGGAACGAGTCGCCCGGATCGAGCACCGGCTGTTCGCCGACGACACCGGCCCCGCGCACTTCCTCGACGCGGCCATTGGCATCGGTAATCTGCCAGTAGCGCGAGCGCAGCTGCACCGTGTCGGAGGAATTATTGGCAATGGTGATGCGGTAGCCCCAGACATAGCGGTTGTCTTCGGGAGCCGACTCGTCTTCCAGATAAAACGGCTCAACCGTTATTTCGATCCCCTGCGTCACCGCCCTGTACATCGCATCCGCCTTTGTCATGTGCCTGTTGCCCACCTATCGCCAAAGTTGCGTTGGAGGTCAACGTGGCGCGGCAATCTCGACAGGGCCAAAGCGGGCGGTTTTCTGCAATCGGATCGTTCTTGTGGTGGATTGCAGCGAAAAGGTCACATTTTTTAAGACGAAACACCGTCTTTTGCATGATCCGGAGATGCTTCGGCACAAGAAAATGCAGAAAATAAACGGATGACCCGGCCTGACGGAATCAGGCCGGATCATCCTTTTCTTTATTTAGCGAACGGCTGCCTTCAGCGCCTCTTCGACGTCTTCCAGAAGATCGTCGGTATCTTCAAGGCCAACCGAAATGCGCAGCACGCCATCGGAAATGCCAAGCTCGGCCTTGGCCTCATCGCTCAGGTTCTTGTGCGTCGTGGTGGCCGGATGGGTGATCAGGCTCTTGGCGTCGCCCAGATTGTTGGAGATGCTGAACACCTGCAACGCATTTTCGAATTTGAACGCGGCTTCCTTGCCGCCTTCCAGTTCGAGCGCGATCAGGGTCGAACCGCCAGTCATCTGCTTGGCGATCACATCTGCCTGCGGATGGTCGGCGCGGCCCGGATAAAGGACGCGCTTGACGCCCGGCTTGCCTGCGAGAACATCGGCAACGGCAGCCGCCGACTGCGTCATCTGGCGCACGCGCACGGACAGCGTTTCCAGACCCTTCAGCATAATCCAGGCATTGAACGGGCTCATGCCGGGGCCGGTATGGCGATAATAGTCCTGAAGCTCGGTTTCGACCCATTCGCGGTCGGACAGCACGATGCCGCCAAGGCAGCGGCCCTGACCGTCAATATGCTTGGTGGTCGAATAGACGACGATATGCGCGCCAAGCTCCAGCGGCTTCTGGTAAAGCGGGGTCGCAAAGACATTGTCCACGATCAGCTTCGCGCCTGCTTCATTGGCCACTTCGGCCACGGCGGCGATATCGATGATTTCGAGCGTAGGGTTCGACGGGCTTTCGAGGAACATCACCTTGGTGTTCGGACGAACAGCGGCTTTCCAGTTGGCGATGTCCGAGCCGTCGATGATCGAGATTTCCACACCATAGCGCGGCAGCAGGGTCTCGACGATATAGCGACACGAGCCGAACACGGCGCGCGCGGAAATCACATGATCACCCGCCTTGACCTGACACAGAATGGCAGCGGCGACGGCAGCCATGCCGGAAGCCGTGGCACGGCCTTCCTCGGCGCCTTCCAGCGCGCACATGCGCTTTTCGAACATGTCCGTGGTGGGGTTGGCGTATCGCGAATAGATGAAACCCGGATTTTCGCCCTTGAAACGCGCTTCGGCGGCTTCGGCATCGGGATAAAGGAAACCCTGCGTGAGGAACATCGCTTCCGACATTTCGGCGAAACCGGAGCGGAGCGAACCGGCGTGCACGAGCTGCGTTGCGGGGCGGAACTTGCGGGTAGTCTCAGTCGTCATTTTTCCAACCTGTCAAAAGCTGGTCGGCCGGGACGCCCAAAAGCGTTTAGTGGCATCTCGGCGGCCAATAAAAAACCGGCCCAAAAGGCCGGTAACGAACCGCGGCCCTTTTTAGCGAATTCTTTAACGTGGCTGCAAGCCGGCCGGCCAAATCACCACGGAACACATTTTCCATATGCCTGTTGCGCAAGGTCGTCAATGCCACGATAGCGAGTTTTGAGGAAAAGCCTGCCTCGTTGGCTCACGATTGGGTTCGATTCCTGCGGAAAACCCCGTTTCTCCGGGCGTGAAGGGTTGGCATTGGGCCTTCGAGTGGTCAAAGGTCTTTTGAAGAATTGCTCAGACTATGGAGTACGAGGTCGATGGCGCTAAGAGATGCGGGAATTCTGGCGGATGCGGATATCGCTGCGCTGTTCGAAAGCGGTTTGCTGGCTTCGCCGCGCCCGCTGGATACCGACCAGATTCAGCCTGCGAGCCTCGATCTCCGCCTTGGCGCAAAGGCCTATCGCGTTCGCGCCTCCTTCATGCCGGGTCCCGGCACACCGGTTATAGATAAGCTCGAACGGCTCAAGCTGCACGAGATCGACCTGACCGCAGGCGCGGTTCTCGAAACCGGCTGCGTCTATATCGTGCCGCTCTTGGAAAGCCTTGCGCTGTCGCCCGAACTGTCGGCATCCGCCAATCCGAAAAGCTCGACTGGCCGTCTCGACATCTTCACCCGCGTGATTGCCGATGGCGCGCAGGAATTCGACAAGGTGCCTGCCGGTTACAACGGCCCGCTTTATCTGGAAGTCAGCCCGCGCACATTCCCCATTGTTGCGCGCACCGGCTCGCGCCTGTCGCAGATCCGTTTCCGCAAGGGCCGCGCCCAGCTCGATGAGGCGGAACTCGCCGCGCTGCATAATTCCGAGACGCTGGTGGCCGCTGAAATGCCGAACATCTCCGGCGGCGGCATTGCGCTTTCCGTCGATCTTTCCGGCGGCCCGGACAAGTTGATCGGCTATCGCGGCAAACATCACACGGGCGTTGTCGATGTGGACAAGCGCGCCGCCAATGATGTGCTCGATTTCTGGGAGCCTATCTATGATCGCGGCGCACGCGAACTCGTGCTTGACCCGGATGAATTCTATATCCTCGTCTCGCGAGAAGCCGTGCATGTGCCGCCGCTCTACGCCGCAGAGATGACGCCGTTCGATCCGCTGGTCGGTGAGTTCCGCGTTCACTATGCGGGCTTCTTCGATCCGGGCTTTGGTCACAGTGCGGCTGGCGGCACGGGCAGCCGCGCGGTTCTCGAAGTGCGCAGCCATGAAGTGCCCTTCATTCTGGAACATGGCCAGATCGTCGGACGCCTTGTCTATGAGCATATGCTGCACCGTCCGAAGGCGCTTTACGGCACCGATCTCGGCTCCAATTATCAGGCGCAGCAGTTGAAGCTTTCCAAGCATTTTCGTTGACTGTATGAGCCTGCTCCGCGCAGATAGATGAAGTGCGGAGGAAAGCGACGAACGTGGCCAACGGAACAGGACCGGAAACAAGCCGAAAACAGGATGCCCCGGCGGATGCGTCGCCGCGCAGGCTGTCGGTTGGCATTGTCGCGCTGCCGGGTTTTACGCTGACGGCGCTCAGCCTGTTTCTCGATCCCTTCCGCCTCGCTGCCGATGATCGTGACAAGAGCCGCCAGATCCGCTGCGCCTGGAAAATCTGCACGCTGTCGGGCGATCCGGTTGCGTCCAGTTCCGGCATGGTGATCGAGCCGACAGCTCCCATCGGCGAACTCGACGAATGCGATTATGTGGCGGTCGTTGGTGGGGTGCTTGCCCAGTATCGTCCGCGCCAGCAGGCATTGATCGATCTCATCAAGCGCGCCGACAAACGCGGCAAGACCGTGGTGGGGCTTTGCACCGCCGCTTTCCTGCTTGCCGAGGGCAGCTTGCTCGAAGACCGCAATTGCTGTGTGAACTGGTTCCACCGCGACGATTTTCTCGATCTGTTCGACGGCTATACCGCCGATACGACCAGCCTGTTTCACCGCAGCGGGCGGCACTATACCTGCGCGGGTGGATTGGGTGCAGCGTCGCTGGCGCTTTCCATCATCCAGAACGAAATTTCCGAGGAACTGGCGCGTAAAAGCGCATCGATCCTCATGATCCCTTACGAGCTGGTACGCTCCGAACAGCCAGCGCTTAGTTTCAATGGCGTGCGCTCGCCGATGATCCGCAAGGCCATCCGCATTTTCGAGGAAACGCTGGAAGACCCGGTGCCCATGATCGATGTGGCGCGCAGGCTCGGCATTTCGGTGCGGCAGATGGAGCGCGGCTTCCGGCTGGCGCTGGAACGCACAGCCTTCGAAGTGCGCGAAGAACTGCGCGTCAAGAAGGCAAAGGAACTGCTGGCCGAGACCGGATTATCGCTTCTGGAAGTGGCCGTCGCGAGTGGCTTTACCGATACGCGCAGCATGAACCGGTCCTTCTCGCGCCAGAAGCAGAAGGCTCCACGCGATTATCGTAAGCAAAGATAGATGCAGACGCTCAAAACTTGCGGATGTCATCATCTCCGCTTATGTCTTGCGCGATGAATCTGTCAGCATGGCGGAAAATTGAGACGCAGGAGATTTGCATGTCTGATGGTGTAAACCGTTTTCTTGGCGATACGCCTGCACGCATCATCGTCAAGCTGGTGCTGATTTCGCTGGTGGTTGGCGTGGTCATGAGCGCGTTCCACTGGACGCCCTACGATATTCTCTGGGGCATTCGCGATTTCTTCCTGCGCCTGTGGAATATGGGCTTCTCCGCCGTCGCCCGTTTCGCGGATTATCTCATTTTGGGCGCAGCCGTTGTCATCCCTGCCTTTATTTTGCTCCGTATCCTCAGCTATCGCAAATAGCAGATATTGGAAGCAGGGTTATACATTCGGACGATGCAGCAAAAACAAGGATTTATGCTTTCCCGGCGCGGCTTTCTGGTTCTCGCCGGGGGCGCGGTTTCGCTCTCCGTCTTGCCGTTCGGCGCAGCGGATGCAGCGACGAATGTGGTGAGCGCGGGTGATCCCACCGCGCTGTTCAACACCATCCGCAAGGCAAACGGCCTCTCGCTCATGGCGACCGATTCCAAGCTGGAACAGGCCGCGCTTTTTCAGGCGAAGCGCATGGCAAGCTATGGCAAGATCGGCCACAGCGTCGGCTGGGGCAATGGTTTTGTCGCGCGGTTGCGTCAGGCGGGCATTCGCGGTCCTGCGGCTGAAAATGTCGCCTCCGGCCAGCCCAATACCGAAGCCGTGTTCGACGCCTGGATGAAGTCGCCCGGCCATCGCAAAAACATGCTCGATCCCACCTTCAGCCATTATGGCCTGGCCTGGGCCACGCCGGAAAACAAACCCAATCGCATCTATTGGGCAATGATGCTGGGCCTCTGATCTCTAGAACTCCTGACATAAAGCTGTCAGGGGCTGCGACAATCTATGGGCCGAATTCTCTGTAGTTTCGAGCGATTCCAGAGTAGACGTTCTCGAATTACAGGTGTGAATTCGGGGATAGTGGTTATGGATCAGTCGCAGCGCGTTGGAAGCGTTACGAGGCCGTTCGATGTGACGCATCGCATGGTCATGCTGATCGCCATTCCCATGACGCTTGCCGCCATCACGACGCCGCTGCTGGGGCTCGTCGATATGGGCGTGGTCGGGCAGATGGGCAAGGCCGAACTGATCGGCGGGCTGGCCATCGGCGCGCTGGTGTTCGATTTCCTGCTGTCCATGTTCAATTTCCTGCGCTCCGGCACTACTGGTCTGGTGGCGCAGGCCATGGGTGCTGAAGATGCCGTCGAAGAACAGGCAATCTTCTGGCGCGCCATCATTATTGCGGTGATCGCGGGCGGCTTGATGATCCTCTGCCTGCCGCTCATTCTGGCCGCGGCCTCCAGCTTCATGCATCCGACAAGCGCGACACAGGAGGCCATGGCGACCTATGTGTCGATCCGTATGCTGGCCGCGCCGGTGGCGCTCATCAATTATTCGGTGCTGGGGCTGGTTCTCGGACGCGGACAGGGCCTGCTTGGCCTCGGCCTTCAGGTTCTGCTCAACGGCATCAATATCGTGCTCTGCATTATCCTCGGTCTGGAACTCGGCTGGGGCGTGACAGGCGTTGCCTGGGCCACGGTCACCGGCGAAACCGTCGCGGCGATTGTCGGCCTCTTTCTGGTGGTCCGGCATTTCCGCAAGGACGCGACCAAGCGCCCGAGCCGCCAGCGCATTTTCCAGAAGGAAGGCATTCTGCGCATGTTCGCGGTCAATCGCGATATCATGATCCGTTCCTTCCTGCTTCTGACCGCTTTCGCCTTCTTCACACGTGCGGGTTCCGATCTCGGGCCGGTGACGCTCGCAGCCAATGCCGTGCTGATGAATTTCTTCCTCGTGGCGGGCTTTTTCCTCGACGGCATGGCCGCCGCCGCTGAACAGATCGTCGGGCGGTCGATCGGTGCGCGCTACAGCCCGGCCTTTGTGCGCGGCACTAAGCTCACCTTTGTGTGGGGTCTGGTGATGGCCAGCATCATCGCCTTCGCGCTTTTGGTTTTCGGAGATCCAATCATCAGCCTCTTGTCCAAGGCTGAGGATGTGCACGCCGAGGCGCTCAAATATCTGCCATGGGCAGCACTCACCGGTATCACCGGGCTGCTCGCCTTTCATATGGACGGTGTCTATATCGGGGCTACATGGTCGCGCGACATGCGCAACATGATGTTCCTGTCGCTGGCCTTCTTTATGGCCGTGCTTTACGCGGCAAAGCCCGCGATGGGCAATCACGGGCTTTGGCTGGCGCTTAATCTGTTTCTGTCGATACGTGGCATCACGCTTCTGGCGATGCTGCCACGCCGCTATCGGCTGGAATTCACGAAATAATCACGCAGGCAACGGACGCGCTGCCCAGTCTTTTGTGTCGCGGTCGCGCAGTTCGGCAATATTGGCAACGCCTTCGCGTTTAACCGCTGCCGAAAGCCCGCGCAGAATGTCGCTTGGCAGACCGGGGCCGCGATAGATGAGGCCCGTATAAAGCTGTACCAGATCAGCCCCAGCCTTGATCTTGGTCAGGGCGGTTTCGGCGCTATCGATACCACCAACGCCGATCAGCGGCATGTCAGGCCCCACACGCTCGCGCATGCGGGCAAGAACCACGGTGGACCGTTCGAACAGCGGTGCGCCGGAAAGCCCGCCGGTTTCGTCGCGGTTTTCAGCACTTTTCAGCCCGGTACGCGACAGGGTGGTATTGGAAACGATGATGCCGTCCAGTTTCTGCTCGGTGGCCTCGGCGGCAATGTCGTCCAGTTCCTCATCGGCCAGATCAGGCGCGATCTTGAGGAACACCGGACGCTTCAGCGTGCACATGCTGCCTTCCTCGTTGCGCGCTTCCAGCACACGGCTCAAAAGCTCGCGCAGACTGTCGCGCGCCTGGAGATTGCGCAGGCCCGGCGTGTTGGGCGAGGAAATATTGACGGTGAAATAGCGCGCCAGCTGGTAGAAGCGGCGAATGCCCGCCACGTAATCGGCGATGCGATCTTCCGCATCCTTGTTGGCACCGATATTGACGCCGACAATGCCGCTCTTGCCTGCGCGCTGCGACAGGCGCTTGAAAGCCGCCTCGTGGCCTTCATTATTGAAGCCAAGGCGATTGATGACGGCCCTGTCATCCACAATACGGAAAATGCGCGGACGCGGATTGCCGCTTTGCGAGCGCGGCGTGATGGTGCCGATTTCGGTGAAGCCGAAGCCGAGCTTCAAAAGCGCATCCGGCACTTCGGCATTCTTGTCATAGCCAGCGGCCATGCCGAGCGGATTGGGAAACTGCAATCCCGCAACCTTGACCGACAAAGCGGGGTCGCTCGGTGCGCTGCAGCTTACGAGGCCGGTTTTCAGCCCGGCAATGGACAGGCCATGCGCCTGTTCTGCGTCGAAAGAGAAGAGGGCGCGTCGGCCGAGAGTTTCAAAAAGTCCGCTCATTCGTCTTTCAGCTCCGGGAAAATATGAAGTCCATTGTCGTCGAGCAGCAAGGGCTCGACAGCCACGACCGCATCAAGCGGCAGGTCCGCATAGAGATGAGGGAAAAGCGCACCACCGCGCGAGGCCTCATATTTAAGGTCTTCACCAAGACGGGTCGCGTCCACGCTCACAAGAACCAAGTTGTTCTGGTTCGCGAAATGCTTCGCAGCGGTTTCGCGCACCTGTGTTGCAGTAGAGAAATGGATATAGCCATCGGCAATATCAACCGGTGCGCCGGAAAAGCTTCCCGCCTTTTCCGCTTGCTCCCAGAGTTCGCGCGGGGCGATCTTGTAGATGATCTTGGTCATGGCTGTCCTCTAGACCGAAATTGTCAGAAAATCAAAGACCGTGATGTTCGATTTTCGTCGCAAAGCTCCCATATGATGACAGGAAGCCAAAGGGAGATCGGATTATGTCGAACAAAAACACCTTTTTCGCCGCACGTCCCGTCATGCGCGGTCTGGCGGCGGTGGCTCTGGTCGCACCGGTTCTGGCTGCATCCGGGGCGGTGGCGCAGGAAAATGGCCGCTATCGTCTGGAACAGACTGAAACCGGCTATGTGCGCCTTGATAGCAAGACCGGCGCGATTTCGGTTTGCACCGAACAGTCGCAGGGCCAGATGATCTGCAAGATGGCCACGGAAGACCGCGAGGCTTATGAGAATGATCTGGCGGATTTGCAGGGCCGCGTGAAGGTGCTGGAAGACCGGCTGGCGGCCATCGATCAGAAGGGCGGCGGCAATACCGCTTCGGGCCTGCCGAGCGAACAGGAGTTCGAACAATCCATGAGCTATATGGAACGCTTCATGCGCCGCTTCATGGACATTGCCAAGAGCTTCGACAGCGAGCCGGAAAAGCCCGCCGAGACGACACCAACACCGCCCGGCGGACGGACGTGATCGCTCATGGATAATAAAAAAGGCGCCAAATGGCGCCTTTTCTGTTTCTGTCGTTACGCCGCGTAGCGCTTGGTCGCTTCGATCAGCTCATGAACGATGCCCGGCTCGGTCACGGCGTGGCCGCTATCCTCGACGATCTTGAGGTCGGCTTCCGGCCACAGCTTCTTCAGCTGCCATGCATTGATGAAGGGCGTGCAGATGTCGTAGCGGCCATGCACGATGACGCCCGGAATATGCCGGATGCGTTCGACATTGCGCAAAAGCTGGTCGTCGGAATCGAGGAAGCCGCGATTCTGGAAATAGTGGCACTCGATGCGCGCAAAGGCGATTGCATATTCATCCGCTCCGAAGGCATCAACGCGGGATGGGTCCGGCAGAAGCGAAATGATTGAGCCTTCCCAGCGCGCCCAGCGACGGGCGGCTTCCAGCTGAACTTTCGGATCGCGGTCCGTCAGGCGCTTGTAATAGGCGGCAATCATATCGCCGCGCTCGGCTTCGGGAATATGCTCCTGAAAGGCTTCGAAGTGATCTGGAAAAATGATGCTGGCACCGTTGGTATATGTCCAGTCGATTTCGAACCGGCGCAGCATGAAGATGCCACGCAGCACCATTTCCGACACGCGTTCCGGGTGCGTTTCAGCATAAGCGAGGCCGAGCGTCGAACCCCAGGAGCCACCGAAAATCTGCCATTTGTCGATGCCGAGATGGGCGCGGATATGCTCCATATCGGCGACCAGATCCCAGGTGGTGTTTTCACGCAATTCGGCGTGCGGCGTGGACCGACCGCAACCGCGCTGGTCGAACAGGATGATGCGATAACGCTCCGGATCGTGCAGGCGACGCATGGCTGGCGTGATGCCACCGCCGGGGCCGCCATGAATCATGATCACCGGCTTGCCGTCCGGGTTGCCGCACTGCTCGACATGGATGCGATGCAGCGGGGACACCTGCAGCATCTCTTCCTTGAAGGGTTCAATCTCGGGATAAAGCATATTGCGCGTCATGAAAGGCCTTCTGGTTCCCACCCTCTGCTTCACGTGCCTGGCGGGGCCTGTGTTTCAATTTCCGGCGCAACCCTACCACAGAATGCGGCCAGATGGCGGCAATGAGAAATGCGAAAACACGTTAGCAACGTGATTTTTGGTTGCTCCGCATAAAAATAGGCATAAAAACTTGTTTGGTAGCATTGGATGCACCGCACGGGGAGGAACCACTTGAAATTGGCGCGCGAGGCACATGCACTTTATCATCGCTGACGATCACCCGCTTTTTCGCGGCGCATTGAGACAGGTTCTGTCGGGACAATCCGAAAACGTCGAGATTGTCGAAGTTGGCGATTTCGATGCCGTCAGGAAACTGGTTGCCGAACGCGACGATATCGACCTTCTGCTGCTCGATCTGACCATGCCCGGTGGTGCAGGCCTGTCAGGGCTGGTTGCGCTGAAGGCGCTCCAACCGGCTTTGCCGGTGGTGATCGTATCGGCCACGGATGACGCCGCCACCATCCATCATGCGGTGGAGCTTGGCGCATCGGGCTTCATCTCCAAATCTGCCAGCATGGAAACCATCGGCGAGGCGGTTCGCGCCGTGCTTGCAGGCGATATCTGGACGCCGGAAGGCATCGATCTCGATCACCCGAAGGATCCGGAAATCGAGGGGCTGATTGCGCGCCTGCGCACGCTCACACCGCAGCAGACCCGCGTGCTGACCATGCTCGCCGAGGGTCTTCTCAACAAGCAGATCGCGTATGAGCTGAGCGTGTCGGAAGCGACCGTCAAGGCGCATGTCTCGGCCGTGTTGCAGAAGCTTGGCGTCGATAGCCGCACTCAGGCTGTCATCTTGCTGTCGCGCATCGGCAGTGACGTTATCAGCACATGATATGATTATTGCGCAGCCGTCTGTGACGGGCTGCCGTCCTGTCGCGCATGATAAAAATGCGACAGCAATGAGCGCAACGCCGCCGGGCGAAGCGGCTTGTTCAACAAGGTGATGTTTTCATCCTCGGCGCGCTGGCGCACTTCCTTGGAACGGTCGGCGGTCAGCAAGATGGCGGGTATTTCCGTCTCGAAATGCTCCCGCGTGAAGCCGATCATGTCGATGCCGTTTTCATGGATCAAATGATAATCGGCGACGATGACATCCGGCGCGGTGCTGCGATTGGCGCAAAAGGCTTTCAGCGCCGCGCCGTTGCGCAGCGTGGTCACGTTGCAGCCCCAGCCCGAAAGAAGCGTTTCCATGCCGGACAGAATGTCGGCATCATTGTCGATGCACAGCACATCGAGGCCTGTCAGTTCCAGCGCGCGCGCATGGCCACGACGGCTTCTGGTTTCCTCTACCGGCACCGGCTCGTTTGAAACCGGAATGCGCAGGGTGAATGTTGTGCCCTTGCCCTGCACCGAGCGCACCGACAGCGGAAATTCCAGCAGCCGGGCGATGCGGTCGACGATGGACAGGCCAAGTCCCAGCCCTTCCGCCTCGCGCATACCTTCATCAAGGCGGGTGAATTCGCGGAAGACGAGCTTCAGCTTGTGCTGCGCAATGCCGATGCCGGTGTCCAGCACCTGCAATTCGACAAAAGCGCCCCGCCGCCGGACGCCAAGCAGCATGCCGCCGCTGCGGCTATATTTGATCGAATTGGAAACGAGATTCTGGATCAGGCGGCGCAGCATGTTGCGGTCGGTTTTCACCACGATGCTCGACGGCACCACGCGCAGTTTCAGCGCCTTCTTGCGCGCCAGCGGCGTGAAATCCGTGGCGATCTGGCTCAGCAACCTGTCCAGCCGGAACACCGAGACTTCCGGTTTCAGCGCGCCTGTGTCGAGGCGCGAAATATCCAGCACCATGCCCAGAATGGCTTCCACCGCCTCCAGCGAGGAATCGATGTTGCGGGCAAATTCGCTGGTTTCCGAACGCCCAAGTTTCTCCGACAGCGCGGTGGAATAGAGGCGCGCGGCGTTGAGCGGTTGCAGAATGTCGTGGCCCGCGGCGGCGAGAAAGCGCGTCTTGCCGAGATTGGCCTCTTCGGCAGCGGCCTGCGCCCGCGCCAGTTCCTTGTTCACATGGGTCAGTTCCGCCGTGCGGTCGGCCACGCGCTGTTCCAGCATTTCGGCGGCCTTCTGGCGCATCAGATCGGCTTCGACGGCGGCGGTGATGTCGGTATAGGTCGCGACGATACCGCCATCCGGCATCGGATTGGACTGGATTTCCAGCGTCTTGGCCGTCGATTTCATCTTCAGGCGCGCGGGCTTGCGGCTGGCCGTCAGCGAATGGATGATGCTGTTGCGCGCATTGAAGGCGATGTCTTCGCGGCGGATCAGATGCTCGACGATTTCCGAGACCGGGATACCGACCTGCATCACCTCGTCAGGCAGGTTGAGCAGGGTGCGGAACTGGCGGTTCCAGAAGGCCAGCCGAAAATCCTTGTCGAAAACCGTAATGCCCTGTTCCATCTGGTCGAGCGCGATCTGCAACAGGTCGCGATTTTGTTGCAGGGCGGCGGAAGCGTCATCGAGAAGCTGGCGCGCATCACGCCCTGAAGCATCGTTGCGTTGCAGAAGCAGCGACAGAACGAGCCGTGCCGAAGCGGTGCCAACCGCCGTGCCAAGCAATTGTTCGGCATGGCGGATCAGGGGCGTGTCAACGGTCATGCCCGGATCGAGCCTGCGCTGTTCATGCCCTTCGAACCGCAGGAAGGCGCGCTCGACACGTTCGGAGCCGAGATAGCGCGCCATGGTGGCTTTCAGTTCCGCCACGGTGACGGTGGTGCGGAACCGTCGGAGCGTCGGCGTCGCGATGAAATAGCGCGGCAGGAAGATGCTGGCCTGAATGCGCTCCAGCGGCGTCGAGGCGCGCGAGAGCGAACCCAGAATATAGAACAGCGTGTTGGCGGTGAGGCTCCAGATCACGCCATTGGTCAGCGGCAGCGCATCGGTGCCAAACAGCGCTTCCGGGCGCAACGCGGTGAAACCCAGAAAGCCGTCGCGCAAAATGGCGGCATCTTCCGGCGCCATGGTGGGCAGCAACAGCGTATAGGCCCATACGAGAAAGCCCGCCGACAGCCCCATCATTGCGCCGCGCCCATTGGCATTGCGCCAGAACAAACCGCCGATAAAGGCCGGAACGAATTGCGCAATCGCCGCAAACGATACGAAGCCGATAGAGGCAAGGTGAATATTGTTGGACGTGAAGCGATAATAGGCGAAGGCGAGCGCCAGAATGGCGATGATCGTCACACGCCTTGTATTGAGAATGACCTTTGTCAGGTCGGGCTGTTCAGCCGGGTGACGCTTGGCCATGCTGCGGATGAAAAGCGGCAGCACGAGATGGTTGGAAATCATGATCGACAGCGCCACGCAGGCGACGATCACCATCGCCGTTGCAGCGGACAGACCGCCAAGGAAGGCGATGAGCGCCATCCAGTGCGCTTCGGCGGCAAGCGGCAGCGCCAGCACGTAAAGATCGCCACTGACCGTGGTGCCAAGCGTCATCACGCCGATCAGGGCAATCGGAAACACGAAGATATTGATCAGCACCAAATAGACCGGGAACAGCCAGGATGCGGTGCGCAATTCCTTTTCGCTGCGGCTTTCGACGACCGTAACGTGGAACTGGCGCGGCAGCATGATGATGGCCGCAGCACTCAAGGCGGTTTGTATGATCCAGGTGCCGATGGAGGTCTGGTAGTGGAAGGCTTTCAGCGCATCGGTGGACTGGGAAATCTGGTCGATGAGCTGCGAGGGCGAGCCGAACAGGAAGAACGTGCAGGCGAGCCCCACGGTGAGAAATGCGCAAAGTTTGATGACGGATTCCACCGCAATGGCGAGGATCAACCCGTTCTGGTGTTCGGTCGCATCGGTGTGGCGCGTGCCAAACAGGATCGCGAAGACGGCGAGCACAGCGGCAACCGCCAGCGAAATATCGCCGAAGATGAAGGCAGGCGGCGCGACGGCGCGGCCATAATGGTCCATCACCAGCCCGACGCTGCCCGCAACTGCTTTCAGCTGCAAGGCGATATAGGGGATCGACCCTACGGCGGCGATACAGGTGGCGAGAGATGCCACGCCAAAACTTTTGCCATACCGCGCCGCCAGAAAATCGGCGATGGAGGTGATGCGCTCCGCCTTGGCCAGCCGCACGATATGGCGCAGTAGCCGGTTGCCGAGCGTGAACACCAGGATCGGCCCGATATAGATTCCGAGAAATTCCAGCCCGCGCTGTGCGGACAGGCCGACAGAGCCGAAGAAGGTCCAGGACGTACAATAGACCGCAAGGCTCAGCGCATAGACATAGGGACGCGGCGCACTGTTCCAGCGTGAGGCTCTGCGGTCGCCGATACTGGCAACAGCAAAAAGCAGCAGCAGGTACAGGAAGGCAGCGCCGATGATTCCCCAGCCTTGCATAGGCGGCTTTATTCCTCTTCAGTTTATCCAAGTCTGTCTGACGCAAGCACTTTCATGTCCTGCGTGCAAGAATATTGATGAAAAAGCGGATGTTTTACCCGTCGATATCCGCGTTTATCTTTTCTTTGAAGTTTTTCGAATACAAACTAAGCGAAATACAGTTTGATAGAACCGTTCTTCGAGCCTCCCCCTGTCAGGAGCGGTCCTATCGTTCACCGTCGGAGCGATCTGACGCCATATTAATTGACGAACGCACCGCAGCAACGACGGCCCGGTTATGTGGAATGCAATCGTGAGGGAGACTGACGAATGTTGAAAGAATTCAGGGAATTCGCTCTCAAGGGCAATATGGTCGATCTGGCCATCGGTGTGATTATCGGCGGCGCCTTCGGTGGCCTCGTCAATTCCATCGTCAACGATATCATCATGCCGATCATCGGTCTGATCACCGGCGGTATCGATTTCTCGAACATGTTCATCCAGCTTGCCGGCGAGCCGAAGTCCACGCTTGCCGCCGCCCGTGAAGCCGGTGCAACCGTTGCTTACGGTAACTTCGTGACCCTGCTGATCAATTTCCTGATTATCGCCTGGGTGCTGTTCCTTGTCGTCAAGGGCATGAACCGCATGAAGAAGAAGGAAGAAGCAAAGCCTGAGCCGGAAGCTCCGCGCGAGGAAGTGCTGCTGACCGAAATCCGCGATCTTCTTGCCAAGAAGGCCTGATCGGGATTTTTTCTTTGCGTTACAAGACGGAGCCTGCAAGGGCTCCGTTTTTGTTTTGGCATTCATCAATACCGATGATCGGATCATCACAAAATGCCGAGTGATTTTGTGCTCGCGTCTTGCTAAGGCCGATAGACATAGAGCAAGTAGCGCAGGATCATCATGACACTTTTAGCCAGTCTCCGCCGTGAAGCAGCGCAAGCGCCAGAAAGCGGCATTGTCGCCGTTGCCAATCATGGCAGGGGCCGCGAAGGGCTCATTCCGTTATGGGTGGGCGAAGGCGATCTGCCGACGCCGGATTTCATCCGCGATGCGGCGCAGAAAAGCATTACCGACGGCGAGACCTTCTATACATGGCAGGCCGGTATTCCCGAACTGCGCGAGGCGCTGGCCCGTTACCATGCGCGTCATTTCCCGCTGGCCTTGAAGCCTGAGAATTTCTACGTCACCGGCTCGGGCATGCACGCCATCGAAATGGCGCTGACGGCGACGGTCGGTGCGGGCGAGGAAGCGATCTATCTGTCGCCGGCCTGGCCGAATTTCGTCGGCGCGGCTGGTCTTGCAGGTGCGGTGCCCGTCGCGGTGGAACTGGAATTCGGCGCGAATGGCTGGGTGCTCGACCCGGAGAAGGTCGCCGCCGCCATCACGCCCCGCACCCGCGCGCTGTTCATCAACACGCCGTCCAACCCGACCGGATGGACCGCCGACCGTGAGACGCTGCGTTACATCCTTGATCTGGCGCGCAAGCACGGGCTCTGGATCATCGCCGACGAGATCTATACGCATTTCTATTATGGCGGCGGTCACGCCCCGTCTTTTATGGAAATCATGGAGCCCGACGACCGCATCATCTTCGTCAATTCCTTCTCCAAGAACTGGGCGATGACCGGCTGGCGCGTGGGCTGGATGACGGTGCATCCATCCGTCGGTCCGGTGATCGAAAACATGATCCAGTATTCGAACTCCGGCGTGGCGCCATTCATGCAGCGCGGCGCGGTGGCCGCGCTCGATCAGGGTGAACCCTTTATCGCCATGCAGGTGGAGCGTGCCCGCGCCACCCGCGACAGGCTTTGCTCGACCTTGCAGGCAACCGGCAAGGTGCGCCTGGCCCCGCCGGAAGGCGCGTTCTATCTGTTCTTCGGCGTTGAAGGCGTGACGGATTCGGTCAAGGCGGCCATCGATATTATCGACCGGGCCAATGTGGGCCTTGCACCGGGCAGCGCCTTTGGGCAAGGCGGCGAGGCGTTCTTCCGCCTTTGTTTCGGTCGCGCCCCGCATCAGATTGATGAGGCCGCAGCCCGCCTCGTGAAATGGATTGAGCGACTTTAATCTAAAACAAAGGCCGGTGAAAACCGGCCTTCTTCATTCAGCTGTATACGAGAATCTTATCCGCCCGCCTTGGACACCATCAGCGGCACGACGCGGTCGGAACTGGCTGTCTGCGGGGCATCGGTTTCGGCAAAGGGAATGCCAAGCGTGTTCCAGACTTCCAGCAGAGCATCTTTCAGCCCGTCGATCAGCGCATCGTCATGCAGCGGCGACGGCGTGATGCGCAGGCGTTCGGTGCCGCGCGGCACAGTCGGATAGTTGATCGGCTGGATATAGATGCCGTGGACATCGAGCAGCCGGTCGCTGGCCTTCTTGCACAGTTCCGGATCGCCGACCAGCACGGGCACGATATGCGTGTCCGACGGCATGACCGGCAGGCCCGCTGCCGACAGCACATCCTTGGCCTGCTGCGCTTGACGCTGCTGGCCGTCGCGTTCGATCTGCGAGGTTTTGAGATGGCGGATCGAAGCCGTTGCAGCCGCTGCCACCGATGGCGGAAGCGCGGTCGTGAAGATGAAGCCCGGCGCATAGGAACGCACGGCATCGATAATGGCGCGTGAGCCGGTGATATAGCCGCCCAGCGCGCCGAAAGCCTTGGCGAGCGTGCCTTCGATGATGTCGATGCGGTGCGCCAGACCATCACGGTCGGTGATGCCGCCGCCGCGCTTGCCGTACATGCCAACCGCATGAACTTCATCAATATAGGTCATGGCGTTATACTTGTCGGCCAGATCGGCGATCTTCTCGATCGGTGCAATATCGCCATCCATCGAATAGACGGATTCAAACACGATCAGCTTTGCGCGCGCCGGATCGGCGGCCTTCAAAAGCTGTTCCAGATGCTCGACGTCGTTATGACGGAAAATCTTCTTCTCCGCGCCCGAGCGGCGCACGCCTTCGATCATCGAGGCATGGTTCAGCTCGTCGGACAGGATCAGGCAGTTCGGCAGCAGGCGCGCAATGGTCGAAATCGAGGCTTCGTTGGAAATGAAGCCGGAGGTGAAGACGAGACCGGCCTCCTTGCCGTGCAGGTCGGCCAGTTCGGCTTCCAGCTCGACCAGCGGATGGTTGTTGCCGGAAATGTTGCGCGTGCCGCCTGCGCCGGAACCGGCATTGCTTGCGGTGTCGCACATGGCCTTGATCACATCGGGATGGTGTCCCATGCCGAGATAATCATTGGAACACCAAACGGTGATTTCACGGGCCGTGCCATTGTTCCGCCAGATCGCGCGGGGGAAACGTCCGACGATGCGTTCCAGGTCGGCGAAAACGCGGTAACGCTTCTCTGCGTGCAACTGATCAATCGCGTCTTCGAAAAACCGGCGATAATCCATCATGCGCTCCTTAGAGGGCAGCGCGTCCTTCAGGGCGCACAAAACTCGCTCTAACTATTTGATTCGACGCACCGTGTTTCCGAAAAATCGCTCCCGATTTTTAGGCCGATGCGCTTGTCTTTGCCTTAACTAGCGCTTTTGGCCGTTAAGGTCCATGGCGTGGTCGCGGGCAATTTGCCACGTTTTATTGAAGCAGCATTGATCAGGATCAAGCAAATGCAGCCAGAAGGGCAAAATGGCTGAGACGTTCATTCACGCATTCGTATCGTCGCATCACACAGCGTGATTCTTGCTGACATGGAATTGCCTGGAATGAATAGCGATATAGTGTTTATTAGCGCTTCCTGAAAGACATCCCCCGTATGAAGTCGGTTTTGCCGCCAATGCACTATCCAGCGTCAAAAGAAACGGATTGGGCCGCCTATTGGCGCGCCTCGTCGGCCCAGCGGTTCAAGCTGCGCTGGCGTCATGCGCGGCTGTCGGTGCCCAAAAAGCGCGGCAAGGCCAATTTGATCGCCTCGGCTGGAAGTTTCGCGGCCCTGCTGCCGAATGATCTGCCGCTGATTTGCGTGGTGCGCAATGCTGGCGCCTATCTGAATTCGTTCCTGCGCTATTATCGTGCGCTGGGCGTCACGCGTTTCATCGTCGTGGACGACAAGTCGGATGACGGCACGGCCGAAATTCTCGCCAATGCCGCCGATGTCGATCTGTTCGTTTCCGACGTGCGCTATGCTGAGGCGGATCGCGGGCGCGCCTGGCGCGATGCGCTGTTCAATATTTACGGTCGCCGCCGCTGGTATCTCTCGGTGGATGCCGACGAGTTCTTCGTCTTCCCGCGTATGGAACAGCGCAGCTTGCGCGATTTCATCGGGGAACTGGAAGCACATGGTATCCGGCGTTGCCTCGCGCCGATGATCGACATGTATCCAGCCGGTCTTTTGCGCGATGGCGTTTTTGTCGATGACGGAACGAAATATCCTTTCGAAGTGTCGTCGCATTTCGACGGCGACGGCTATACGGTCAAGCAGGAGCGTTTCGGCGTTGCCGTGCGCGGTGGGCCGCGGCAGCGCCTGTTCGGGCGCAGCATGCGCCTGTCCAAGTTTCCGCTGATCTGGGTGGACCGCAAGACCGATTATCGCCGCGGCAGCATTCACGGGCCGGGCCCTTGCTTCCGCAATTATCTGCCGGTCACCGGGGCGCTTTTGCACTATCGTTTTTCGTCGCGCTCGGTCGAGGAGTTTCAACGGATCGCGAAAGAGGGCGGCCATGCAGGCGGCTCGGAACACTACAAGGCCATCGTCGGCAACGAGCGGTTTTCCGACGACCTGTCGCTGGTCTATTCCGGCTCGGTTCACTATACGGGACCGGAATGTCTGGTCGAACGCGGCTTCATGGTGGATTTGCAAAACCTGACGAAGCCGCCCCGCATGGAGCGGGCCAAGGCAAGCTGAAACCGGTTATGTTTCGGCTCAGGACAGGGCGATCTTCCGCAGGAATTGCAGCCATATATCGTTACGCCGGATCGTCAGGCGCGGAATGCCGAACGGGTCGTCGGTGGCTTTTGCGCGGCGCTTTTCCGTGGTGGTGGCGTATTTATACCCGGCCTGCGCGACGATCTCGCGTGTTCTCGCAGTCTCGCCGCCATAGGGATAGGCGAATGATATGACTTCCTGACCAAGCAAGTCCTCGATCTTTTCGCGAGACTGCCGGATCTGCACTTCAGCATCCGTATCGTTTGCGGTGCTCAGATTGATGTGATCGAGCGTATGTGACCCGACTTCGTGACCGAGGGCCGCCCATTCCCGCATTTCGGCGACGCCCATGCAATCGGCCCGCGCCACGCCGATTTTCTGATCCCAGAGATTGAAGCCACCGATCTGGTTCGCGACGAAATAATTCGTGGCGGTAAAGCCATGTTCCTGCAAGATAGGCAGAGCATTGCGGAAGACATTGTCAAACCCATCATCGAAGGTGATGACCGCGACTTTCCCCTCTTTGCCACCATAGATATAGGGCAGCGCATCCTTCAGCGACAATCCCTGATAGCCGAGGCGCTTGAGCCAGGCCATCTGGTTGCCAAAACGGTCGGGATGCACGGTCATGCTGCGAAAAGGCGCCTTGTGCCGGGGCGGAACATCGATCTGGTGATAAAGAAGAATTGGGACGGACACGATAATCCTCGATCTTGTATGTTCAGTCGGTCGCGCGAAATATTGTTTTGTCGCTAAATCTTTAAAAATAAATAATTAAATCAGTTTTTTCCTGAATGGAATTGCTAACTCTTGCGAGAACGATTTTTGATCTTCCAGCGATAAAGCGGTCGCAGGATTTCCCGCTTCAGCTTATCGGGCAGGGATCGGGATTTCTGGATGGTGCTGCCGCCCAGACGCACCGACACCTCGCGCACGCCGCCGGGCAGGACGGAAAGCGGCTTCAGTCCCGTCACCCAGTTCATCTGCGCCGTGGTGTCGACCGGCCGGTCGAAAGTTTCGGTCGCGGCCAGCAGCCGTCTCGCCGCGTCGCGCCCGACAAGCTGGGCGACCATGCCGAGGCCGACCGGTACGGGCAGGATCACGCGCACGCCATCGATATTCAGCACTTCGCGGCCTGTTTCCCGCTCGCGGAAAGGAAAGCGGATGAAGCTGTCATGGTCGACAAGCTGCAACGCGGCCTGAAAAGCGGCGGCAAATTCCGGCGTCAGCTCCACGTCATCTTCCAGCACAAAACCGGCGTCGATCTTCTGATCGACGATGGCCTGCCATGCCTTGCGATGCGACAGAAAGCAGGCAATCTCGTTGGTGCTGAGGGGGAAGGGGTAGTGGGGCTTGTGCACCGAGCGGCGATAAACGCGCTGGATCGTTTCTCCATCAAGCACACGCCCGTCAATGGCGTCTATCACCTCGGCCCGCATGGGCAGGCTTTCGATGAGCTGCGCCACCTGCGGCTGGCGATCGCTCGCCCGCTTCAGATGGATGATGAAGGCCTTCACGGCCCTTTTCGGGCCGTCTGGTTTTTGTTGCGTGGCGGGCTTTTGCGATCCGCTTTGCGCTGGAGAGTCATGACGCGTTTCGTTCATGGTCTCTATGTAGCGTGGAGCCGATGAAAAAGCTTCAGGATTTTTGCCGGAAAGGAGCGGCGATCAGACCGGCTTCCAGCCCGGTTCCACAAGGTCGGCTTCGGCGCGCCACAGATCGGCATAATCGACATTCTGCCAGTCTTTGAACCAGGGACCGCCGCTGGTGTAATGCACGACTTTCGGCAGGCCGTGTTCGGGCTTTTCGTTCCAGCCTTCAAGCCAGTTATACTCGGTCGGCAAGGCGCCGATTTCATCATCGGCAGCCCATTGCATGCGATGCAGAAAAGCGCCTGTTTCGCGGTTGACCAGTTCCGGCGTCAGCTGCTGCGTCGAAGGATGCCCGCAATTGAACAACATGCAGGACGACCAGTTCTTGCGCGGATAGGTGGTCTGCACCTTGCCATCCATCTTGACGCTGTCTTTCGGCTGATAGTCGTGCTGCACGCAGTAAACCGCCTTCGACGGGTCGTTATAGGCCTGCAGCCCGGCAATATCGCCGAGAAACAGGAAGTCGCAATCGCAAAACAGCGCCCAGCCCTTGTAGCCGGCAAGCCAGGGCGTGAAGAACCGCGAATAGGTGAATTCCGTGGAGGCCAGCGGGTCGATGTCACGCGTATAGACGCCCTGATCGACCAGATCCTGCAACTTGATCGGTACGATCTCCAGCGGAATGGAAGAATGTTTCAGCGCCGAGGCCCTGGCGACTTCATAGGCGATCGGTTCGCGGGAGTCCCAGCCAATAAAAATGCGTAACGGTTCAGTCATTCAAATACTCCTTTTAACGAGATTTGTGGCGAAGGCCCGAGCAGGTCGGGCTATTCGATGATGCTGATGCGCCCGGAAGCCACTTGTCTTTCGACCCAGCTGCGCTCGTCGCCCCATGCGTGGCGTTTCCAGCCTTCCCAGGTGAAACCGCACAGCTTCACGTCCCAGCTTTCGGCGGGGCATTTGCCCAGCATGTGCCAGATGCCGAAAAAGCCGGTGCTGGGAAAAACTTTGCTCAGCTGCTCCTCGCTGACGCCCAGTTCCTTGCAGCCAGCCATGTAGAACTGCGGCGGCATGATGCGGATTTCCTTGCCCGCAGCGCCCACGACTTCGATGGTTTCGGCGGTCCAGTCGGAACGACGCCCCTTGAGACGCGACAGGATATTCGGCTTGGGGTGATAAAGACGCATGATGCTCGGGTGATAGGCGAGCATGACTTCCTTCGCGGCCCGGAAGGTCGGGGTTTGCACGAAGCCCGGATCGCGCAGGCGGCGCTGCATCGGCTTGCTGGAGGTGGCCAGTATCAGGAGGTCGGTCCGCGTGCCGCTCATGCCGATCGATTGCTTGGGCTCGTTGAAACGCACCACGAAATCTGCAGCATCAACCTCGCGCGACAGGTCGCGGGGTAAAGGGGCATTACCGACTATAATGAGAGTTTTCTTCATTTTTACCGGCGGGAATCGACTTGAAAGACGTTCTGCTTCCCGTCTAACCGGAATTTTTATATTTTAAAAGCATTAGCTAATTTAGATAAAAAGAATGTTGGCTGATTTGCAGGATTTCCCCAATCACAATGCAGCCATGCAGTATCTGCACTTCTCAAACGCGTTTGAAAGGCGGAAGCTCATTTTTGGGAGGAAGATAAAAACAAGGGGATACCGCCATGAGCCTTCCAATCAATCTTCGTACCCAATTCAATCGCTGGATGCAGTATTGCGAAAACCTGCGCGAGCTTGAAAGCTGCAGCGACCGCGAACTGAGCGATCTCGGCCTCAGCCGCAACGACATCCGCCGCGTGGCGCGCGAAGCCGCTTACGCCGCAGCCTGACAATGCGGGCAAAAGGAGCCCATCGCGTTCGGCATGAAACCGGACGCGGGCTCCAGTCGCGGTGGAATGTTAGCCGTTAAACATCTCCAGGCTTCTTGAAGCGGACGTGAATATCGTCGCCCGCAAGATCGAAACCGGCATAGTTGCGCTGGAAGGCGATCAAGGCGTCATTGACGCCCTTGGAATAATCGTCGTCCTGCACTTCGATATGGTGCCGGTAGAGGATCCTGTCGCCTTTGTAGAATATAACCTGACCTTCCATCATAGCCTCCTTCTCAGCTGATAAGCATCAAGACGGAACGCCGCCGGATGGCGCGTAAAGTCGGTGTATCTATTTGAGATAGGCGACGACCCGCGCGCTTCAAGGGGTTTTTGACGTTCCACCGCTTGCAAGTGTCAGCCAGGCCCGCGCCGCATGGGACAGAAACGCGCCTTTGCGCCAGATCAGAGCCATGTTCCAGTTCATGTCCGCATCGGTGATTTTCTGAATGCGGACGCCGGAATGATGGCGTTGCTCGGCGATCATCAGGGGCAGGAAGCCGACGCCCATGCCCGCTGCCACCAGCTCGACGATGAAATCGATCTGACTGGAACGCACCGCGACATTGGGGGCAAAGCCATGCTGCTGGCAGGCATCGAGGATGATATGATTGAGTGCAAAGCCGCTTTCAAAAAGAATGAAAGGCAAGCCTGCGATCTGGTCCAGCGTCACGCCGTCGCCTTTGGCGGCCTCATGGGTCGCGGGCAGCAGGGCGACGACCGGCTCGCAGCGTACATCCTGCCACTCGAAACTGTCCTCAACAGGCAGAAGCGAGGCGGCAAGCTCGACATCACCCGCCAGCAACAGCTCTTCCAGGCGGCGGCTGCCATGCTCGACCAGCTGAATGTCGATATCCGGGTGAAGCTTGGTATAGGCGGCGAAAACCGGCGCAAACAGCACGCTGGAGCCGATGGGCGGCAGGCCGAGGCGCAGCAGACCGCGTTTCAGGCCGCGCAATTCGCCCAGTTCCGCCAGCATATCGTCTTTCTCGGCCAGCATGGCGATAGATCGGCGATAGACGATTTCGCCCGCAGCCGTCAGGCGGGGCGGGGAAGCGTCGCGGTCGAGAAGGGCAAGGCCCAGCTCTTCCTCCAGCTGCTTCACTGCCTTGCTGACGGTGGACTGGGTCGCGTGAATGGCTCTGGCCGCGGCGGAAAACCCGCCCTGCCGCACCACCTCCACAAATGCCTGAAAGCTCCTCAAGTTCATGAGCTATTCTATATCGGAATAGCTGCAATGAAATCAATTCATTTCTAGAATAAGCCATGACGGCCTATATTGTTGTTCACAAGAGACCGAATTCAAACGGGTCAACGCCCGGGAAGAAGCCAATGAACGCCTCCAAAAATGCCCGTACTCTCGCCGTCCGCTTCCGCTATGCGCTGCACCACAGCCGCATGATGCAGATTGCGACGCTGGTCGGCTTCTGGCTGGCGGGTGAAGCTTTCGTCCGCGTGGTTGGCCTGCCCCTGCCGGGTGGCATCATCGGCATGGCGCTGGTGTTGGCGCTTTTGTTGAGCGGGCGCGTCAGCCTGTTCAGCATGAAGCGCGGCGCGGAATGGTTTCTGGCGGAAATGCTGCTGTTCTTCGTGCCCGCCGTTCTGGCGATCCTTGAGCATCGCGAACTGATCGGTGTGCTTGGCCTCAAGATCATGGCCGTCATCCTGCTCGGCACGCTGACGGTGATGAGCGTCACCGCATTGACGGTAGACCTCTGCTATCGCTGGAGCCTCCGTTATGCTGCCAAGTAACCCCTTCGTGGCAACGCTGTTCTGGTCGGCGGCCACGATCCTGCTTTATCTCGCGGCCAAGCGCGTTTATCGCCGCTTTCCCCTATGGTGGCTGACGCCTTTGGCCGTCACGCCGCTTCTGCTGATGGGGCTGGTTGTCGCGCTTGATGAAAACTATCGCGGCTATTTCGGCGCCACCCACTGGCTGGTGGCGCTGCTCGGCCCTGCAACGGTTGCCTTCGCCATTCCCATCTATCAGCAGCGCGCGACCATCCGCCGGTACTGGCCGGTTTTGCTGGCTGGTGTGCTGGTCGGCAGTTCATCGGCCATGGCTTCGGCCTGGGGGCTGGCGCATCTGCTGGGCTTGAACGAGGCGATCAGCCTCAGCCTGATGCCGCGTTCGATGAGCACGCCGTTCGCCATGACGGTTTCGGGCGACATTGGCGGCACGCCGGACCTGACTGCCATCTTCGTGGTGCTGACCGGTGTTTTCGGCGCGGCGCTTGGCGAAGTGATGCTCAACTGGCTGCCGCTGCGCTCCGCACTGGCGCGCGGCGCACTGTTCGGCATGGGAGCGCATGGCGCCGGTGTGGCAAAGGCCCACCAGATCGGCAGCGAGGAAGGTTCCATCGCCGGTCTCGTCATGGTGCTGGTTGGACTGGTGAATGTACTGGCTGCGCCGATGATTGCACATTTCCTCTAAATCGCTGATTATAAATATAAATCTTCCTTCAGAAGCGCCCGTTTTTGCGGGCGCTTTTGCATTTTCCGCAGATGCCTTTTTCTTGAGCAGTGCGGAATTTGCATAACTGACATGCATTATTGGCCGTTGTTGTATAAAGTACAGCGGGTTAGAACTTGGCCATCGAGTTCACTCCTCCTCCCAGAACTCGATACCGGAATACGGCACTCCTCCTCCCAGCCGTATTCGAAGATCAGGCCGCGCATCCTCCTCCCGCGCGGCCTTTTTCTTTTTGTGAGCCTCCCCAAAATCTGCACAAGCCAAACGCTCCATCCGTTGACAATCCGTCACCGTATAGCCCCATGGGCAATCCGCACTGGCTGTACTATCTCTCGTGCAGCTTTATTAGGACGGGAGATCGCAATCATGACCAGTGGCATCCATCATCTCACGCTGATCACGCACAAGGTGCAGGCGAATGTCGATTTCTATGCGGGCTTTCTGGGTCTGCGTATCGTCAAGCGGACGGGCGGCTTCGAGGATGCCGAGCAGCTGCATCTGTTCTATGGCGACCGCTCCGGCACGCCCGGTTCGCTGATCACCTTTCTGGTCTGGGAAGACGGCTCCAAGGGCCGGGTCGGTCACGGGCAGGTCAGCGAAATCGCGCTTTCCATCGACCGCACGGCCATCGGCTTCTGGCTGGAGCGCGCGTTGCGTTATCACGTATCGTCCGAGGGTCCGGTGCAGGAATTTGGCGAGCCGGTTTTGCGGCTGCGCGATCCCGATGGCGTGATCGTCAAGCTGGTCGGCAGCGATCTTGCGGCCAATGACCCGTGGTCCGGTGAGGGCATTCCGGCTGAATTCGCCATTCGCCGGATACGCTCCGCCACCATCCTGTCGGAGCAGCCCGAACAGACCGCCGCATTCATCGAGCGATATTTCGGCTTTCGCCATCAGGGGAAGGAAGAAACCATCGACCGGCTGGTCTCCGATTCCGGTGACGCCATCGATGTGCGCGATGCGAGCGGCTTCTGGCCCGGCATTCCGGGGACCGGCATTGCCGATCATGTGGCGTTTCGCGCCCGCACGACCGACGATGTGACGACGCTGGAAAAGGAGCTGTCCAAGCTCAATTCCAGCGAGGTCAATGTGCATGACCGCAAATATTTCACCTCGCTCTATGTTCGTGAGCCGGGCGGAACCCTGTTCGAATTTGCCACCGACGCCCCTGGTTTTACCGTGGATGAGCCGGTGGAAACATTGGGGCAGCTTCTGTTCGTGCCGCCGGGCAATGAGAAACAGGCCCAGGCAATCCGCGCCCGCATGCCGCAATTCGGCCTGCCGGGTGAGGAGCGGGTGATCTATCGCGATCTGCCCTTCGTCCATCGAGTTCACCTGCCGGAAGATCCGGATGGCAGCACGCTGATCCTGCTGCACGGTTCGGGCGGCAATGAGAATGATCTCATGCCGCTCGCCCGGCTGGCCGCGCCGCGCGCCACGCTGATCGGTGTTCGCGGTCGCAGCACGGAGGAGGGCATTCAGCGCTGGTTCCGCCGTTTCGATCAGAAGCGGTTCGATCAGAAGGACATCCGGTTCGAAGCGGAAGCCTTTGAGGCTTTCGTTGAGGGCGCGATTGCGGCCTATGACATCGACCCGGACCGACTGGCCTTTATCGGCAATTCCAACGGGGCAAACCTGCTTGCGGCCTTCATGCGGCTTCATCCGCATATCGTGCGCAAGGCGGTTCTGCTGCGCCCTTCGGAAGTTCTGGAGGAACAGCCGGACGCCGATCTCTCCGACGCTGCCGTTCTTCAATTGAACGGCGCAGCCGATCCGTTCGGCGATGCTTCGGGCGCATTGGCAAAGGCGCTGCGGGATGATGGTGCCGATATCGATGTTCACGCCATCGAGGGCTGGCATGGCCTGACCGACGACGATATTCGCCTCACAGGCGATTGGCTGAAGCAGAAACTCTGAATGCCTCGTCGATCAAACGAAAAAAGGGCCGCCGGATTTCTCCGGCGGCCCTTTTTATTTGCTTAGTCCAGCGGCTTGAGGCCTTTTTCGATGGCTGCGCGCTTGCTTTCGAGGAAAGGCGGCAGCGACAGGCTTTCGCCGAGGCTCTCCAGCGGTTCATCGACGGCAAAGCCCGGACCGTCGGTTGCGATTTCGAACAGGATACCGTTCGGTTCGCGGAAATAGAGCGAACGGAAATAGTAACGCTCGACTTCACCGCTGGACGGCACCCTGAGCGACCGCAGGCGTTCGACCCATTCCTGCATGCTTTCCTGATCCGGCGTGCGGAAGGCGACATGGTGCACCGCTCCCGCACCCTGCCATGCTGTCGGCAGGTTGGGCTGCACGGCGACATGAAGTTCGGCAGCCGCGCCGCCCGGTCCCATCGAGAAGACATGCACATGGCCTTCGCCATCGGGCGAGGCATAGTCGCCGGTCTCGCTCATGTTCATCAGCTTTTCGAGCACGATCCTGGTCGGCGCGAGGTCGGGGACGCTCAGCGTTATCGGGCCGAGGCCACGAATCTGCCTCTCGGCGGGTACGGGGCTTCTGTCCCAGCTATGGGCGTCGCCCGCGCCGCCATCGTCGGTCAGCCGCAGACGCTGGCCTTCCGGGTCTTCGAAATCGAGTACGGCGCGACCGGCCACTTCAAAAATATCGCCGGCTTCGATGCCCTGTTCGTTCAGGCGCTTGCGCCACCAGTCGAGGCTTTCGACGCCATTCACGCGCAGGCCCGTGCGGGCCACGCTGTTGGTGCCGCGGCGTTCGCGCTCGACCGGCCAGTCGAAGAAGGTGATGTCGGTGCCCGGCGATGCCAGACCATCGGCATAGAACAGATGGTAGGCGCTGGTGTCGTCCTGATTGACGGTCTTCTTGACGAGCCGCAGCCCGAGCGTATCGGTGTAGAAGCGCCGGTTGGCCGGTGCATTGGCGGTGATGGCCGTCAGGTGGTGCAGTCCGGTAAGTTCCAAAGCCATAATTGCCTCCTTTGTTCAGGGAGTTGCGTTTGCTGTTGGTCCCTATATCGTCCGTTGGGGCGTTCCGGAAAAGTGCTGGTTGCTGAACAGTGTGTAACCGATAAGCCGCAGCCGTGGCCTGATCGTTCGGTGGTGGATAAAAGGGGCTTGGCAGAGCTTGGCCCGTCAAGAATATATTAACCTGCAAAATTCGCAGTGTAAAAGAAACGCGAATTCATTGACGTGGCGTGTCTGGCCTTTCAGAAATCAGGTCTGATTTCGGTGCGAAGCGGTGGCGTAAAGGGAGCTTGGTTTTGCAGAGCATGTTTCGTCGGGCTGTGCCTGCATTGCTTGTTTTGGTGACGCTGCTCGCAGGTTGCGCCAGTCGTCCTGAAGGCGTGCTTGTGCCGGTGGGCGAGGTTACATCGCCCGGAACGACCAAGGTTGATCTGCTCGTCGCAACCACCCGCCGCCCATCTGACAATCCCGGCATTCTGTTCTCCGGCGAGCGCGACAAGCTTGTCTCGATCAATGATATCGTCGTATCCATCCCGCCGGAAAAGAACCGCAAGGCCGGCGAAGTGCAGTGGCCAAAGAAGCTGCCGCCCAATCCGCAGACCGATTTTGCCACCGTCAGCGTAACACCGCTCAAGACCGATGTTGAGAAGGCAGGTTGGGTTCGCCCGCACCTCACCAAGAGCCGCCGCGTGATGGTGTTCGTGCACGGCTTCAACAACACGTTTGAAGATTCCGTCTACCGCTTTGCCCAGATCGTGCATGATTCCGGGGCCGATGTTGCGCCGGTGATCTTTACCTGGCCGTCGCGCGCCAGCGTGTTCGACTATAATTACGACAAGGAAAGCACCAACTATTCCCGCGACGCGCTGGAACAGATCCTTCGCGCCATCGCCCGTGAGCCGGAGGTGAAGGACATCACCGTGATGGCCCATTCGATGGGCAGCTGGCTGACGGTTGAAGCGCTGCGCCAGATGGCGATCCGCGACGGGCGCGTGAATGCCAAGATCACCGATGTCATTCTGGCTTCACCCGATCTCGACGTCGATGTGTTTGCCAAGCAGTTTCTGGCGATGGGCAAGGACCATCCGCGCTTCACGCTGTTCACCTCGCGTGACGACCGCGCGCTTGCACTGTCGCGGCGCATTTCCGGTAATATCGACCGCCTCGGCCAGATCGATCCGTCCATAGAGCCTTATCGTTCGGGGCTTGAAAAGGCGGGCATTACCGTCATCGATCTTACCAAGCTCAAATCGGGTGATCGCCTCAATCACGGCAAGTTTGCCTCAAGCCCCGAGGTCGTGCAGCTGATCGGCCAGCGCCTTGTTGCAGGCCAGACCATCACGGATTCGCAGATCGGTCTCGGTGATCGTCTGGGCGCCGTGGCCATCGGCACGGCGCAAGGCGTCGGTACGGCGGCCTCTCTCGTGGTCACAGCGCCGATTGCCGTGTTCGATCCGAAAACCCGCAAGACCTATGACGAGCAGATCGACCGTTTTGGTCGCGCTGTCGGCAATACGGTGGGAGCGGTGGCGACCCCGACGCAATAAGCGGCTTGGTGCGCCTTGCCTTCGCTGTTGTCATATTTGAGTTGACGCTGTAGGACTCGCGGCCATCAGAAGATCGGCCCGCGAGGAGGAACGCGTATGCAGATTATCCGCACCATCGAGGAATTGCGGCAGGTTCTGGCGCCTGCGCGTCGTGCGGGCAAGCGCATCGGCTTCGTGCCGACCATGGGCTATCTTCACAAAGGCCATCTGGAACTTGTACATCGTTCCCGCGCCGACAATGACTTGACCATCGTGTCGATCTTCGTCAATCCGCTGCAATTTGGCGCGAATGAAGATCTCGACAAATATCCGCGCGATCTGGAGCGCGATGCGGCTCTGTTGCGCGGGGCAGAGGTCGATTACCTCTTCGCACCAGCCGTCAGCGACATGTATCCGCGCCCGATGCAGACGGTGGTGGATGTGCCGACGCTCGGCAATCAGATGGAAGGCGAGGCGCGTCCCGGCCACTTCGCCGGGGTCGCGACGGTGGTGAGCAAGCTCTTCAATATCGTCGGTCCCGATGCCGCCTATTTCGGCGAAAAGGATTTTCAGCAACTCGTCATCATCCGCCGCATGGTGGAGGATATGGCCATTCCGGTGCGCGTCGTCGGCGTGGAGACGGTGCGGGAGGATGACGGGCTCGCCTGTTCGTCGCGCAATGTCTATCTGACGCCCGCTGAGCGTGCTGCCGCCATCATCGTGCCGAAGGCGCTTGATGAGGCTGAGCGGCTTTATCGCTCCGGTGTGGATGATCCCGATGCGCTGGAAGCGGCAATTCGCGCCTATATCGCCACGGAGCCGCTGGCGACGCCGGAAGTAGTGGCGCTGCGCGACCCCGAAACGCTGGAGCGCCTGACGGTGGTGCAGGGGCGTCCGGTGCTGCTTGCGCTGTTCGTGCGGCTTGGCACGACGCGGCTCCTCGATAATCGTGTCATTGCGCATGTCGCGCAGGAACAGGCGGCCTGACATGAGCGCACCCGTCAAACAGAAGCGACTGACGCCCAAGGCCATTTCAGCCCTGAAGGGCGAGCGCCCGATTGTCAGCCTCACCGCTTATACGACACCGATTGCGCGTCTGCTCGATCCGCATTGCGACCTGCTGCTGGTGGGGGATTCGCTCGGCATGGTGCTTTACGGCATGGATTCCACCCTTGCCGTGACGCTCGACATGATGGTCGCCCATGGGCAGGCGGTGATGCGCGGAGCCGAGACGGCCTGCGTCATCGTCGATATGCCGTTCGGTTCCTATCAGGAATCGAAGGAACAGGCGTTTCGCAACGCCGTTCGCGTGATGCAGGAAACTGGCTGTGATGGCGTCAAGCTCGAAGGCGGCGAAGAAATGGCCGAAACGGTCGATTTTCTGGTGCGGCGCGGCATTCCGGTCTTCGGCCATGTCGGTTTGATGCCGCAACAGGTCAACACGGTCGGCGGTTTTCGCTCGCTCGGACGCGGCGACGAGGAAGCCGACCGCATCCGCCGTGACGCGCAGGCCATTGCCGATGCCGGCGTGTTTGCGCTGGTGATTGAAGGCACGGTGGAGCCGCTGGCGCGCGAGATCACCGGTGCCCTTGCCATTCCGACCGTCGGCATCGGTGCGTCGGCGGCTTGCGACGGGCAGATACTCGTCTCCGACGATATGCTGGGGCTGTTTCAGGATTTCACGCCGCGCTTCGTGAAGCGCTTTGCGCAACTGGCGCCGCAGGTGTCCGATGCCGCAAAAGCCTATGCCGAGGAGGTGCGCGCGCGCACATTTCCGGGGCCGGAGCATGTTTTCGGGGCCAAGAGCAAGGCGTAGGCGCTGAAAGCTGTGGCCGGTAACGCACAGCGCCTTGTATTCGTTGGTCAATCGCGTTCAATGTCGGAACTGTTTTCCGGAGTTGCCGTGACCGACGATATTGCCCATACCGAACTGATTGCCGTGCTGGCCGCCGTGACCAGCGAACAGCCGCGCGTCATGACCGTGCGGCAGGGGCAGGCTCTTCCCTCTGGCCCGTTCGAAAGCGAGCATCGTTCGTTGCAATCCGGTCTGCGCGCCTGGGTGCAGTCGGAAACCGCACATCCGGTCGGTTATCTGGAGCAGCTCTACACTTTTGCCGACCGTGACCGTCACGCACAGGGCGAACGCATCATTTCGATCAGCTATCTCGGCCTTGTGCGTGAGAGCGATGCGGCGGCAGGGCAGGCCGGCTGGCGCGGCTGGTATGATTATCTGCCGTGGGAAGATCACCGTCAGGGCGAACCGGCCATCATGGAGCATCTCAACAATGCGCTCCTTGTCTGGGCCTATCGGGCCGAAACGCCGGAACTGACCGCGCAGCGCATGCGGCGTATCGCCTTCACCTTCGGCTTTGAAAATGGCGAGTGGGGCGGGCGCTGGAACGAAGACCTCGTGCTGCAACGCTATGAACTGCTGTTCGAAGCCGGTCTGGTGGCGGAAGCTGGGATGAAGGAAGACGAGAACGGTCGCTCCATGTTTGCCGATCATCGCCGCATCCTTGCCACGGCCATTGCGCGACTGCGCGCCAAGATCAAATATCGCCCGGTGGTGTTCGAATTGATGCCGGACAGTTTTACGCTTCTGCAATTGCAGCGCACGGTCGAAGCGCTGGCCGGTCTGCGCCTGCACAAGCAGAATTTCCGCCGCCTGATCGAGCAGCAGGATCTGGTCGAGGAAACCGGCGAAAGCGATAGCGAAACCGGCGGTCGCCCGGCAAAACTCTTCCGTTTCCGTTACTCGATTGTCGAGGAACGCGCCCTTTCCGAGCGCCATCTGGCTGGAGCCAAGCTGCCAATCTCCCGCGATTGACAATATACTCGAATCGAGTATAAGTTCATAAACATGAAATGCTCAGATTGAGTATAATGGGTAGGCTCGGGAGGCCCAACCATGAACGATCATGTTTCCGTTTCGCAACTCTATGACCGCGTGGCCAAGGTGCTACCCAAGGCGGAGTGGCTGGGCTTCGAAGACGATGTCGCAGCCATTCTCGAATTGAAGAAAAAACGCAATGCGGTGATCCTTGCGCATAATTACCAGACGCCTGAAATCTTCCATTGCGTGGCTGATATTGTCGGCGACAGTCTGGCGCTGGCCCGCAAGGCTGCGGAGGTCGATGCCGATGTGATCGTGCTGGCGGGTGTGCATTTCATGGCCGAGACGGCGAAGCTGCTTAATCCCGGCAAGACGGTGCTGATCCCCGATATGGGCGCGGGCTGTTCACTGGCCGACAGCATCACGCCGGAAGATGTGGCGTTGTTGCGGCAGGCGCATCCGGGCGTGCCAATCATCACCTATGTCAATACATCTGCTGCCGTGAAGGCGGCGTCCGACATTTGCTGCACTTCCGGGAATGCCAAGAAAGTGGTGGAGTCGCTTGGCGTGCCGCGTGTGCTGATGATCCCCGACGAGTTTCTGGCGCAGAATGTGGCGCGCGAAACCAATGTCGAAATTCTCGCCTGGCATGGCCATTGCGAGGTACATGAGCGGTTCACGCCCGACGATATCCGTGAATTGCGTGAAAGCCATCCCGGCGTGGTGGTTCTGGCCCATCCCGAATGCCCGCCGGAAGTGGTGGCGGTCGCCGATTTTGCCGGTTCCACAGCGGTCATGTCGGACTATGTCGGCGAGAAGAAGCCGCAGCGTGTCGTGCTTTTGACCGAATGCTCGATGAGCGACAATGTCGCCGTCGATCACCCGGATGTGGAGTTCATCCGCCCGTGCAATCTCTGCCCGCATATGAAGCGGATCACGCTCGCCAATATTCGCGACGCGCTGGAAAACAACCGTCATGAAGTGACCGTCGATGCAGCATTGATGGAGCCTGCCCGGCGTGCCGTCGAGCGGATGCTGGCGGTATGAATACGGCCCCGGTCCTCGTCATTGGCAGCGGCCTTGCCGGTCTGATGACGGCGCTGACCTTGTCGCCGCAGCCTGTGTTGCTGGTGACGGCGGGAACCCTCGGCCTTTCCGGATCCAGCACGCTGGCACAAGGCGGCATTGCCGCGAGCCTTGGCGCGGATGACAGCGCGGCGCTGCATCTGGCCGATACGATTGCGGCGGGCGACGGCCTGTGTGACGCAGGCGTGGCGGCAGAAATTATCGCGGCAGGCGCGGACGTGGTTGCCGCGCTGGAAGCCCATGGCGTACACTTCGACCGCACGGCGGACGGTTCATTTTCGCTCGGGCTGGAAGCCGCCCATAGTCGCTATCGCATTGTGCATGTGGATGGCGATGGGACCGGCGCTGGCATTATGCGCGCCTTGATTGCGAAAGTGCTGGCGACGCCTTCGATCAACGTCATGGAAAACACCCGCGCCTTGCGGCTCATCCGGCAGGATGGCCGTGTCGCCGGCGCTTGTCTTGAAAATGTCGGTCCGGTTGCAGCGCGCGCCGTGGTGCTGGCGACGGGCGGGATCGGCGGACTTTATAACGCAACGACCACGCCGCTCGGCAATCTCGGCCAAGGGGCCGCTCTGGCAGGCCGTGCAGGCGCTGTGCTGGCCGATATGGAATTTGTGCAATTCCACCCGACCGCGCTAGCCGTTTCCGCGCCGCGTCTGCCGCTGATCAGCGAAGCGGTGCGCGGGGAGGGCGCCAATCTCGTCAATGATCGTGGCGAGCGCTTCATGGCGGATATTCCGGGCCGCGAGCTTGCGCCCCGCGATGTAGTGGCGCGCGCCATCGGCAGCGAGATCGCGCAAGGGCGCAAGGTCTATCTCGATGCGCGTACAGCTCTGGGCGCGCGTTTTGCAACCCGGTTTCCCGGTATCGATACGCTTTGCAAACAACATGGCGTCGATCCGTCCCGCGATATGATCCCGGTCAGACCCGCCACGCATTATCACATGGGCGGCGTCAAGACCGACGCTGACGGTCGCACCAGCTTGCCCGGTCTCTGGGCTGTGGGCGAGGCTGCCTGCACCGGCCTGCATGGCGCCAACCGGCTTGCCAGCAATTCACTGCTTGAAGCCGCCGCCATGGGGTTGCGCGCCGCCCGCGCGATTGGCTGTGAAGAGGCGGTCGCCGTGCGGCATCCCGTGCCGGTCAGCCTGCCGCAGAGCGCGGACGCTGAACCCGTGCGGCACATTGTTTCCCGCCATCTTGGCCTGCTGCGTGATGAAGAAGGTTTGCGCTCTGCAATCACCACCCTTCTCCCCCTCGCGGAGACCGACGATGCCGCAGCCGTGGCGCTGGTCGCTGCGGTTGCGGCATTTGACCGGTGCGAGTCGCGCGGCAGCCATGCCCGCACCGACTATCCCACCAAAAGCACGGATTCAGGCCGCAGCTTTTTCACCTTTCCGGTCGCTTTCGCACTGGCTTGCGAAATCGCCGCGCCTCACCCTGTTACAAGGACTGCATGATGAACCTGCCGCGCTTGTCTCCGCTTGTCGTCGAACCGCTGGTGCGCGCCGCACTTCTGGAAGATCTGGGGCTCGCTGGCGATATCACCAGCAATGCGGTGGTGCCGGAGGATCACCGTTCGGCCATGCTTTTCAGCCTGCGCCAGCCGGGCGTCATTGCCGGGCTGGATGTGGCCGAAATGGCGTTTCGTCTGGTCGATCCGGATGTCAAATTCGAACGTTTGGCGCGGGACGGTCAGTCTCTTGAGAAGGGGGCGGATGTTGCCCGCGTTTCCGGCTCGTCCCGTTCCATTCTGGCGGGGGAGCGCACGGCGCTGAATTTCCTCGGTCACCTCTCCGGTATCGCCACAGCCACCGCCGGCTTGGTGCAGGCGGTCCAAGGCACCAGGGCCTCCATCGTCTGCACGCGCAAGACAACACCGGGGCTGCGCGCCTTGCAGAAATATGCAGTGAGGGCAGGCGGCGGCATGAACCACCGTTTCGCGCTTTATGATGCGGTGCTGATCAAGGACAATCACATCGCAGTTGCTGGCGGTGTGCGTGAGGCCATCGAACGTGCCAAGGCCGGGGCCGGTCACATGGTCAAGATCGAAGTCGAGGTCGATACGCTGCAACAGCTTGATGAGGCGATGGCTGTCGGCGTGGATGCGGTGCTGCTCGACAATATGTCGCCTGCGCAATTGCGCGAGGCGGTGTCGGTGATCGACGGGCGCGCGATTTCGGAAGCGTCCGGCGGGATCACGCCGGAAACGGTGGCGGCGGTGGCTGCCAGCGGCGTTGAGCTGATTTCGGTCGGCTGGACCACGCACAGCGCGCCGAACCTCGATATCGGGCTCGATTTCGAAGAGCTGAAATGAAAATGGGAGGCAATCGCCTCCCTTTTTTCGTCTGCATGGCTGCGAAACTTATTTTTCGACAAAAGCCTTTTCGATCACGAAATGACCGGCTTCGCTCTGGCTGCCTTCCTTGAAACCGCGCTCTTCGAGGAGCTGCTTGGTTTCAGCCAGCATTTCCGGGCTGCCGCACAGCATCACGCGATCGTCTTCCAGATTGAGTTCCGGCATGTCGATATCGGTGAAAATCTGGCCCGAGCGAATGAGGTCGGTGAGGCGTCCGCGGTTCTTGTAAGGCTCGCGGGTGACGGTCGGGTAATAGATGAGCTGCTTTGCCGCCATCTCGCCGAGGAATTCGTCCTGCGGCAATTCGTTGGAAATGAAATCCGTATAGGCCAGTTCCGCCACCTGACGCACGCCATGAACGAGAATGATCTTCTCATAGCGCTCATAGGCTTCCAGATCGCGGATGATCGACAGGAATGGCGCAAGGCCGGTGCCGGTCGAGAGCAGCCACAGATTCTTGCCGGGCTTGAGATTGTCATAGAGCAGCGTGCCGACCGGCTTCTTGGACAGGATGATCTGGTCGCCAACTTTCAAATGCTGGAGCTTGGAAGTCAGCGGACCGTTCGGCACCTTGATCGAGAAGAATTCCAGCCCGTCTTCGTAGAGGCTCGAGGCAATGGAATAGGCACGGGTGAGCGGCTTGCCGTTCACTTCGAGGCCCATCATGATGAACTGGCCGCTCTGGAAGCGGAAGCCCGGATCACGCGTCGTGCGGAAGGAAAACAGCGTGTCGGTCCAGTGATGGATATCGGTGACGGTTTCCTGATTAAAGTTGCTGCTCATCTTCGGAACTGTCTCTGTTGTTCTCCGGCACCACGCTTGGGAGGACGGCGCCTTCAGGATTGGGTCGGTTGGTTTGGTCTTTATCGGTCATTGCTGCGGCCCGCCCGCATGGATGCAACTCCGTGGAGTTTGCATCCTGAGCAGGCAGGCCGCTTTGATCGCAATCAATATAAGCGCGTCAGGCTGCCTTCAGGGTGGCTTCCGCGAATTCGTAGTTGGCCAGCTTGTCGAGGAAGTTCGTTACATAGTCAGGCCGACGATTACGGAAATCGAGATAATAGCTATGCTCCCAGACATCAAGCCCTAATAGCGCCTTGCCTTCGCCGGTTGCCAGCGGATTGGAGCCATTTGGCGTCTTGGTGACCTTCAGCTTGCCGTCATTGGCCAGAACCAGCCACGCCCAGCCCGACCCGAACTGGCCGACAGCCGCCGTCTTGAAGGCTTCCTTGAACTGGTCGACGCCGCCAAAGTCTTCAACGATCTTCTTTTCCAGCGCGCCGGGAAGGCGTCCGCCATTTGCCGACAGGTTCTGCCAGAATAGATCATGGTTCCAATGCTGACCGGCATTGTTGAAGACCGGAGCGAGATCGGCCTTGTCCTTGGCAAAGAGCACGATTTCCTCAAGCGACTTGCCCTTGAGCGCATCGTTCTTCTCAACGAAGCCATTGAGCGCCGTTACATAAGCCTGATGGTGCTTGCCATGGTGCAACTCAAGCGTTTCGGTGCCCATGCCGACGCCTTCAAGAGCGTTGGTCGCATAGGGAAGCGGAGGCAGGGTAAAGCTCATTTTGGACTCCTTCATACAGAACGATCTTGATAATTCCGGGCGGTTCGCTTAATTTAACAAGATAATGCTTCTTTAAATCGAAAACAGGCAATATGTCAAGGAATGACTTTCTAAATACGGACGTTTCGGGAGCACGTTCACCCGCAGAACGCGTGATGCTGGCGCTGAAGATGCGCGGTGCGCAGACGGCTGCCGCAATCGGTGAACATCTCGGCACCACCGGCGAGGCGGTGCGCCAGCAGTTGGTGCGGCTGGCCGAGGAAGGTCTCGTCGCGCCGCATTCCGTTTCGCAGGGCGTTGGCCGCCCGTCGCAGTTCTGGGATCTGACGGAAACCGGCAATAAGCGCTTTCCCGATACCCATGCCGATCTGACCGTGCAGCTTCTGCATTCCGTGCGCACCATCCTTGGTGAAGACGCGCTGGAAACGCTGGTTGCGCATCGCGAGACGGAAACCCGCCGCCAGTATCATGCGCGCCTCAAGGACATGGAGTTCGACGAGCGCGTCAAGGCGCTTGCAGATATTCGCTCGACCGAGGGCTATATGGCCGATGCCGAGCGGCGGGCGGATGGTTCTTGGCTTTTTGTCGAGAACCATTGTCCGATCTGTGCCGCCGCCGATGCCTGTCAGGGCTTTTGCCGGGCCGAGCTTCAGGTGTTTGAAGCGGTTCTGGGTCCCGATGTTTCGGTTGCCCGTACCGAGCATATTCTGGCCGGGGCGCGGCGCTGCGCCTATGTTTTTACCCCGGCCAGTCTTTCCTGATCAGCACGATGCCACTTGCGGCTGTCTTGCGCTGCGCACCAAAGCCAGCGCGGACAGGAATGCCAGCGCCGACATGATGGCAAAGCCGGAAAACAGCCACATGGCGGCATTGGCGGTGCCTGCAAAGCCGCCGGGATTGCTGAGGCCAGCCATATTGGCGACCATGCCCGCCAGCGCGGCGCCGAGCGCCGTGGTGAAAAGCTGGACAGTCGTGACGGATGCCGACGCTAGATTCTGGTCATCCGCATCGGCGCGCTTGAAAATGCGCGTCAGAAGATGCGGCCATGTCATGCCCACGCCAAAGCCGATGACCGCCAGCGCCAGACAGATTGGCAACAGGCTTGCCCATTGACCGTCGCTGCCGACGGGAACCAGCGTGGCGAGCGTGACCATGCCCGCTATGCCCATCAGCGGCGCGGCGATGATCACCCGGTCAACCCGGCCTGACGAGACGCCCGAAGATCCGATGGAACCGAGCGTCCAGCTTCCGCCCATGATGGCGGCCAGATAACCGGCGACTAAGGGCGACTGGTTATGCAGCACCTGAAAGAACAGTGGCACGAACACTTCGGCGCTGGTGACCGAGGCGCTGAGGAAGGCGAGCGTCAGATAAAGCGCGCCGAGCCGGCGGAGACTGAAAGACCCCTTGGGCAGAATGCGCCGTGACGAATTGCGTTCGATCACGAAGAGCAGGACCAACAGCACGATAGCCAGCGCGACGCCTGCCGCATTCATGACGGCATTGACCGAAATGCTGGCGGCGGAGACGGCAAGGACAGCCGCCGTCAGCAAAATGAGCTGCGGCCAGGCCAGTGGTGCGCGGCTGCCTGCATCGCCGGAGGCGCGCGGCAGCACGACCATGGCCATAATGGCGAAGATGCCGATCACCGGTGCCAGCGACCAGAAGGCAGCGCGCCAGATGCCAAGCTCGGCGAATATGCCGCCGATCGCGGGACCGACGAGGGTTGCAACGCCCCACATGCCGGAGACGAGACCGATGGCGCGGGGCCAGAGGTTTTCAGGGAAAACGATGCGGATCATCGCATAGGAAAGCGCCAGCATCATGCCGCCGCCAAGGCCCTGCACCGAACGCCCGGCCAGCATGACCGGCATGGATGGCGCGAGACCGCAGGCGAGCGTCCCGGCGGCGAAAATTATTGCCGCCAACAGATAGGCGCTGCGCGGACCTGCCTGCGAGAGCAGGCGCGGAACGAGCGCAGAGCCGAGAATGGAGGCCGTCACGAACAGCGCCGTGTTCCAGGCGTAATAATCCATGCCGCCAATATCGGCGACGACCGTGGGCAGGATGGTGGTGGCGATGAACACGTTGATGGCGTGCAATGCGACACCGCCGACAAGCGTGAGCGACCGGATGGCGTTCTTACCGGCAAACAGGTCTCCCCAACCGGCGGTCTGGCCGCTAGCGGATGTTTGGTCCTGCATGATTTTTCCCTTACACAACTGAATAACCGGACATGGAGGCCCCAAAATGCCCATCTGTCCGAACTGCATGCCAATCGCTACGCCCGCCCCTTTAATTTGTCAAGAAGATGCTTGTTTAATTATCAGGGAAATATTTCGGGCGATGATAGAGCGGTCAATCACGCGCAGGAAGCCGGGCCAGCGCACAAAGACTTTCAATCAAAACAAGGGAGAAGCGTGTAAGGGGTTCAAATTCTGGCGAAAAGCTCTATATCAGGGCCAACCGTTGAAGGCTGATAGCCAAGATGGAAGCGATCCGCGACAGCTTGTGGGGAAATTTTTCCCCGTGGTGCTGTGGCGGATTTGTGTTTCTGTCACAAGCTTCCTATAAGCCTTTGAATAATTCCAGAAGAAGCGTCTGACGCTTCTTCCCAACGTGGCGACCAGCCTTGCTGGACAGGCCAGATTTCCCCATTGGACGACCCGAAGACGAAGAGCCATGATCCAGACGCCTTATTACCTGATCGACAAGACCAAGCTGAAGCGCAACATGGAAAAGATCGCCTATGTGCGCGAGAAGTCCGGCGCGAAGGCTTTGCTGGCGCTGAAATGCTTCGCGACATGGTCTGTGTTTGATTTCATGAGCCAGTATATGGACGGCACCACCTCGTCCTCGCTCAACGAAGTGCGTCTTGGCCACGAGAAATTCGGCGGCGAAACCCACGCCTATAGCGTTGCCTATGCCGATCACGAGATCGATGAAGTCATCGCCAATGCCGACAAGATCATCTTCAATTCCATCGGCCAGTTGGATCGCTTTGCCGATAAGGCGGCGCATATCAAGCGCGGCCTGCGTCTCAATCCGGGCGTGTCGTCATCGAGCTTCGATCTTGCCGATCCGGCGCGTCCGTTCAGCCGTCTTGGCGAGTGGGATGTGGCGAAGGTCGAGAAGGTCATGGACCGCGTGACTGGCTTCATGATTCACAACAATTGCGAAAATTCCGATTTCGGTCTGTTCGACAAGATGCTGACGGAGATCGAAGACAAGTTCGGCTCACTTCTGCGCCGGGTTGAATGGGTCAGCCTTGGCGGCGGCATTCATTTCACCGGCGAGAATTATCCCGTCGATGAATTCTGCACGCGCCTGAAGGCGTTTTCGGAAAAGTTTGGCGTGCAGGTCTATCTGGAACCGGGCGAAGCCTCGATCACCAAGACCACGACGCTGGAAGTGACGGTTCTCGACACGCTGTTCAACGGCAAGAACCTCGCCATCGTGGATAGCTCCATCGAAGCCCATATGCTCGATCTTTTGATCTATCGCGAAACCGCGAAGATGGAGCCGAATGAGGGCAACCACCGTTACATGGTCTGCGGCAAGTCGTGCCTGGCGGGCGATGTTTTCGGCGAGTTCAATTTCGGCCATGAACTGAAAGTTGGCGACCGTCTCTCTTTTGCGGATGCCGCCGGTTATACGATGGTCAAGAAAAACTGGTTCAATGGCGTGAAAATGCCTGCGATTGCCGTGCGCGAATTGGACGGCACGGTCAATGTTGTCCGCGAATTCACCTTCGCGGATTTTGAAGGGTCGCTTTCGTAAAGATCCGGTTGCGGCTTCAGGCTGCAACGAACTCATGTGTTCCGAATGAGAAGGCAATCGGGACGGTCAATAGATGGCGGGAAACCGCTGGAAGAGGAAGCATCGACAGAAAATGAAGAAGAACGTTCTCATTATCGGCGCCGGGGGCGTGGCACAGGTTGTTGCACATAAATGTGCGCAAAACTCTGACATTTTGGGCGATATCCATATTGCGTCCCGCACGGTTGAGAAATGCCGCAAGATTATCGATAGCGTGCATGAAAAGAAGAGCCTCAAGACCGAGGTGAAGCTGGAAGCGCATGCGCTGGATGCTCTGGAAGTTGAAGCCACCAAGGCTCTGATCCAGAAGACGGGTGTTCAGATCGTCATCAATGTCGGCTCGGCCTTCCTCAATATGTCGGTCCTTCGCGCCTGTATCGATACGGGCGTTGCCTATATGGACACGGCCATTCACGAAGATCCGAAGAAGATCTGCGAGACGCCGCCATGGTATGGGAATTACGAATGGAAGCACCTCAAGGAGTGCGAAGAGAAGGGCATCACAGCCATTCTCGGCATCGGCTTCGACCCGGGCGTGGTCAATGCCTATGCGCGTCTGGCCGCTGACGATTATCTGGATGATGTGACGTCGATCGATATCGTCGACATCAATGCCGGTTCGCATGGTCGCTGGTTCTCGACCAATTTCGATCCGGAAATCAATTTCCGCGAATTCACCGGCACGGTCTATTCCTGGCAGAAGGGCGCGTGGCAGTCGAACAAGATGTTCGAAGTTGGCCACACCTTCGACCTGCCTGTCGTCGGCCCGAGCAAGGCTTACATGACCGGCCATGACGAAGTGCATTCGCTGTCCAAGAACTACCCGAAAGCGGATGTCCGCTTCTGGATGGGCTTTGGCGATCACTACATCAACGTCTTCACTGTGCTGAACAATCTTGGTCTCTTGTCCGAACAGCCGGTCAAGACTGCTGAAGGCCTGGAAGTCGTGCCGCTCAAGGTGGTCAAGGCTGTGCTGCCCGATCCGTCGTCGCTGGCGCCGGATTATACCGGCAAGACCTGCATTGGCGATTTCGTCAAGGGCACCAAGGACGGCAAGGAAAAGGAAGTCTTCATCTACAACGTTGCCGATCATAAGGACGCTTACAACGAAGTGGGTTCGCAGGGCATTTCCTACACGGCTGGCGTTCCCCCTGTGGCTGCCGCAATCCTGATCGCTTCCGGCGAATGGGATGTGAAGAAAATGGTCAATGTGGAAGAGCTGAACCCGAAGCCTTTCCTCAACATCCTGAACCATATCGGCCTGCCATCCCGTATCAAGGATGAGAATGGCGACCGCGCGCTGGACTTCGCGTGAGGTTATAGCTTTACACAATAAAAAACCCCGCTTTGGCGGGGTTTTTTATTGCGTGCTTCATGCTTTGCACTGTCTCCTTCGATCCTCATCCTGAGGAGGCCCGTAGGGCCGTCTCGAAGGATCGAGGATATTCTGGAACCCTGAATTTCGGCGGCATAGAGTTGGGGATGTGGGAGAATCCGATCTGTGTTCAACTCCACTGTGTTTACAACAGAGGAGGTCTTCGATGAAAAATACAGTGATAGCCTTATCGGTCCTGACAGGAATTCTGGGTGGCGCCATGGGCGCATCCTGGGCCGGCGGGCAGGCCAAAGGTCTGTCTAGTCCTTTCCACGTATTGCCATGCTGGAATTGTGGACCTCGGCGCTAAACCAGTACCGCTCTATTCGAACGAATCCGGCTATTCGCCCCGGGGCCAGGTGTCCGACAACCGATACCCCCCGGGAAACGGATCGCTCGGATCGAGCATCAGCTGCGCGGTGCCGGTCACCCATGCGCGACCGGAAATGATCGGGCTGATGGCGGGCTTGCCGCCAAGTTCCAGCGCTCTGTCCAACCGGCAATGAAATTCCGTACCCAGTACGGATTTGCCGATGAAGCGCTCACCCACTTTCATCTGGCCCTTGGCGTGCAGCACAGCCATTCGCGCCGAACATCCCGTCCCGGTCGGCGAGCGGTCCAGCTTGGCCGGACGGATAGCTACCGTGTTCACGCCGGTCAGCACATCGCCGTCGCGCGTGACCGGCTCGGTGATCTGGCAAAACGAAATGTGGTTCCAGTCCTTTTCCGGGTGACGAAAGCCGAGCTGCTCATTGGCGGCCTTGGTGATCCTCACGCCGATCTCTGCCAGTTCCCGCGCCTGACCCGGCTCGATCTTCATGCCGATCTCAGCCGCATCGATAATGACAAAGCTGTCGCCACCATAGGCCGTATCGACGGTGAGGGTGCCTAGTCCTTCGACTTCAAGCGCAGCATCCAGCCGGTCAGCGAAAGACGGCACGTTGCGCACGCTGATACGCTCGGCCTTGCCGTTGCGACACTCCGCTTCCACCTCGATAAGCCCGCCCGGCGCTTCGAGCACCATGCGCGTTACCGGTTCCTGCATCGGGATGATGCCGCTATCAAGCAGCACTGTTGAAACGCAGATCGAGTTCGAACCCGACATAGGCGGCGTATCGGCAGGTTCCATGATGATGAAGCCCATCTGCGCGCGCGGATCTTTCGGCGGCACCAGCAGATTGACATGGCGAAACACTCCGCCGCGCGGTTCGTTCAGCACGAAATTGCGCAAGGTCTCATCGCTGGCGATGAAGCGCGACTGTTCCCACACTGTTTCGCCCGGAGGCGGCGCGACACCACCGACGATGACATCGCCGACTTCGCCCTCCGCATGACAGCCGACGATATGGATGACCTTGGTGCTGCGCATGGGAACCTCGCAAAATACAACACGTATATTCCTATCCAGACGCTGTGCCGGTCAATCATTTATCGGACGATGGATGGCTCATTCGCGACAGTTTTGAAAACTGGTTTCGAGGCATGCCGCGAAGTTGGAATTTACTTCCCAAGATGTGTTGCTCTTTTAAGCGGGTCTGATATCCATGTGCTGCTAAATTGTGCAGATCGATGCGCAACCCGCTTGGCTCCGGATCAGTTTCAGGAACATGCAAAACGTTCCCCATTGAAATTGAACAACCCGAAAAGCTGGGGCGCCGTTGTTTTGAAAAGCAACGCGCGGCTCTTAGCCGGCATGGGACGGTCGATGATCGTATCGCGACGCCACTCTCTCCTCAGATTGACCCGGTCTCTGAGTCTTTGATGTCTCGGCGCGTGGTTTTCAGGTTTTGAATTGTCCGGCGGAGTGACGGCTCCTCGGATGATTCAGGGGAGTGGAATGTGAGCAGTACAACCAATGCGGGCTTTCATGAGCCCAATCAGAACAGCGTTCAACGCTGGGGCAGGGAACTTTCGGCGGCGCTGAAGCTCGGCTGGCCGCTGATCCTGACCAATGTTTCGCAAGCCGCATTGACGGCAACCGACGTGATCTTCATCGGGCGTCTCGGCAAGGATACGCTCGCCTCGGCGTTGCTCGCCACGAGCTTCTACCACACGCTGGTCATCTTCTCGATGGGGCTGGTTTCCGCGGTCATGCCGATGATCGCCATCGCGCTTGGCAAGAACCGCCATTCGGTGCGCGATGTGCGCCGCACGGTCCGTCAGGGCTTCTGGACGGCGATCATCATCTCGATCCCGATCTGGGTCGTGCTGTGGCATTGCGAGGAGATATTCCTGTTCCTCGGCCAGCAGCCGGATATTGCCGCACGCTCGACCGATTTCATGCACACGCTGCAATGGGCGCTGTTGCCCTATCTGTTCTACATCGTGCTGCGCTCGTTCTTCGCGGCGATGGAAAAGCCCATGTGGACGCTGCTGATTGCAGGTGCTGCGATCGGCTTCAACGCGCTTGCCGGATGGACGCTGATCTTCGGTCATTTCGGCTTTCCGCGCATGGAGCTGCATGGCGCAGGTATTGCGACGACACTTTCCAGCCTGATGATGTTTCTCGGCATGGCGGTGATCGCGCTGCGTCATCGCCGCTTCCGGCGCTATCACCTGTTCGGTCGCTTCTGGCGTCCTGACTGGCCGCGTCTGCGCGAGCTGTGGCGCATTGGCTTTCCGATGGCGCTGACCTTCGTGTTTGAAACCTCGATCTTCTATGCGGCGGTGGTCATGATGGGCCGGATCAGCCCGACCGCCATGGCGGCGCATGCGGTGGCGATCCAGATCGCATCGCTGAGCTTCATGGTGCCGCTCGGTTTCGGGCAGGTGGCGACCGTGCGGGTGGGGCGCGCTTATGGCGCGGGCAATCCTAAAGCCGTCGCCTATGCAGGCTGGAGCGCCTATGCGCTGGGCGTCGGCTTCATGATGATCATGGGCCTTCTGATGATCCTGATCCCGCGTCTGTTCATCGGCGTGTTTCTCGATCTGCACGATCCGGAAAATCTGCCCGTGATGGAACTGGCCGTCAGCTTTCTTGCGCTGGCCGCCCTGTTTCAGACGGTCGATGGCGCGCAAGCGGTCGCGGCGGGCATGTTGCGCGGCATGCGCGACACGCGCGTTCCGATGTTTCTGGCGCTGCTTGGCTATTGGGGCGTCGGCCTGCCGCTTGGCGCGCTGCTCGCCTTCAAGGTCGGCATGGGCGGTCAGGGCATTTGGCTCGGCCTTGCCGCCGGGCTTGGCATCGTTGCGGTGATGATGACCCTGCGCTGGCGCAGGCATCTGGCCCATATTTCCAGAACACTGGCATAAAACAAAAATGCCGCACGGCCTGAAGGTCGTGCGGCATAGTTGCATGCTGCGGATATCATACCGTATCCGCGTTCTCGCTTTTGCGATTACTTCGTCAGAGCAATAATGCGATCAAGCGCGCTGCCGAAACCCTTCAGGGAAATCTTGAAGGCGACCGGCTGGCTTGGGCTGAGCGCCGTCGCGGTCACGTTGATATTGGCACCCGCCTTGATGGCCGCAACCTGTTTGGGGTCGAAGCTGACCGGTGCAAGGCAACCCTGCGGAAGGCAGGTGGAAAATGCCAGATTCGGACCAGCGGCCTCATCAACCTTGATGGTTGCGCCTTTGCCGATATCAAGGCCGAACGGCATCAGGATGACGCCGTCGACCTTTCCGCCCGCCACATTGCGCAGCTCGACGGTCAAGACGCGCTGGCCGGTCTGAGAGCTGTTCTGCTCCTGGCGGATAGCACAGGTGGACGCGTCCTTCTGCGTCTGGCAGGAGACGGTCCAGTCCTGATAGGTTTCCTGCAAGCTGTTTGCACCGCCCGGAAGGGGGGCTGCAAAGGCAGGGGCTGCGAGAAGTGCTGACAGCGTGCAAGCAAGGCCGAGCGCGCGATGGTTTTTCATAAATATATTTCTCTCTAAAAAACAATCATCCGAAGCCTGCTGCTCAAAAGAGGCGGCTTTGGAGATTTATTGAGCATAAATCAGGAGGGCGTTCAACTGCAATCCCATCAAAATATCTTGTTTGCTCGAATAATCTTAAAAGGTTATCGAAGTCTAATATAGTCTTCACTGCAACGTTTGCTTGAAAATAGCGGGTTGGGCGTTGCAGTGAGCAGGTATCCAGCCAGCTTTGGCCGGATACCTGTTGCGGTTTACGCTTATCGCGACAGTTTCATATGACGGTTCACATCCTTGTAAAGCAGATAGCGGAACTTGCCCGGACCGCCTGCATAGCAGGCCTGCGGGCAGAAAGCGCGCAGCCACATGAAATCACCGGCTTCCACTTCCACCCAGTCCTGATTGAGCCGGTAGACCGCCTTGCCTTCCAGCACATAGAGGCCGTGCTCCATGACATGGGTTTCGGCAAAGGGGATCACGCCGCCCGGTTCTAGCGTCACGATGGTGACATGCATGTCGTGGCGCAGATCGTTCGGATCGACAAAGCGCGTCGTTGCCCAAACGCCATTGGTGTCGGGCATGGGCGAGGGGGCGATGTCGTTTTCGTTGAGGAAGAGCGGCTCCGGCACATTAAGCCCGTCCACATAGTCATAGGCCTTGCGGACCCAGTGGAAACGCGCGGTCGCGCTGGCCGTGTTGCGCAGGCTCCAGCCGCTTTTCGGCGGCAGATAGGCATAGCCGCCTTCGGTCAGCGTGTGGGTCTTGCCCGCGACGGTGACGGTGACTTCGCCTTCGACCACGAACAACACGCCTTGCGCCGTGTCATCAAGCTCGGCGCGGTCGCTGCCGCCGCCGGGCTGCACTTCCATGATATATTGCGAGAAGGTTTCGGCAAAACCCGACATAGGGCGGGCTATCACCCATAGACGCGTCTTTTCCCAGAAAGGCAGGAAGCTCGTCACGATATCGCTGAACGTGCCTTTCGGAATAACCGCATAGGCTTCCGTGAACATGGCGCGGTCGGTCAGAAGCTGCGTCTGCGGTGGCAACCCACCGGTCGGTGCGAAATAAGTGCGGGTCATTGTCTGTTCCTGATCAATAAAGCGTTTCTGGCAGAATATCTTTCAGCCGGAGAAGGGCGATACGCTCGACTTGCGCGCAAGCGGTGGCGAATTCCGTATCGCGGTCATTGGCGACGCGGCGCTGGAACGTGCCGAGGATTTCCTGTTTGTTGCGCCCCTTCACGGCAATGATGAAGGGAAAGCCGAATTTCTGCGTATAGGCGTCGTTCAGTTCGGTGAAAGTCTGCTTTTCCGCATCGGTCAGTGCATCGAGCCCGGCACCGGCCTGTTCGGCGGTGGATTCCGCCGTCAGGCGTTTGGCCTGCGCCAGCTTGCCGGCGAGATCCGGGTGGGCATTCAAAACGCCAAGCCGCTCCTCGGGCGAGGCGGCGCGGAAGATTCTCGTCATCGCAGCGGCAAGACCGGAGGCCGTGTCCTCAGCGGCACCGAAGCCGGCATCATAGGCGCGCTCGGCGATCCACGGCGAATGCTCGAAAATGCTGCCGTAACGGGCCACGAAATCGGCTTTGCTGGCTTGGGATGGCACTACATCGGCCACTTTTGGCTTATGGTGTTCGTGCCAGTGATTGGCAATGTCGATGCGCTTGGCAACCCAGACCTTGTCGTGGCTCTGGACATAGTCGAGGAAACGTTCAAGGGCGGCTGCCCGACCCGGACGTCCAACCAGACGGCAATGCAGGCCGATGGAGAGCATCTTGGGCGCGCCTTCTGCGCCTTCGCGGTAGAGCACGTCGAAGGCGTCCTTCAGATAGGTGTAGAACTGGTCACCGGAATTGAAGCCTTGCGGCGTTGCAAAACGCATGTCGTTGGCATCGAGCGTATAGGGCACAATCAGATGCGGGCCTTTCGGGCCCTTGACCCAATAGGGCAGCTCGTCCGCATAGGAATCGGCTGAATAGACGAAGCCGCCTTCTTCCATCACCAGTTTCAGCGTGTTGTCGGACGGCTTGCCCTGATAAATGCCGAGCGGACGCGAGCCAGTCACTTCCGTGTGCAGGCGCACGGCTTCGCGAATATGCTCGCGCTCCACTTCTTCCGGCACGTCCTTATATTCCCACCAGCGCAGGCCGTGGCTGGCGATTTCCCAGTCGGCTTCCTTCATGGCAGCGACTGCTTCGGGATTGCGCGCCATGGCCAGCGTCACGCCATAGACAGTGACGGGCATGTTGCGCCGCGTGAAGGCGCGCCACAGACGCCAGAAACCGGAACGCGCACCGTATTCGTAGATGGATTCCATGTTCAGGTTGCGCTGGCCGTTCCAGGCCTGTGCACCGACGATTTCCGACAGCAGGCATTCGGAGGATGCATCGCCGTCGAGAATGCAGTTTTCCGCACCCTCTTCATAATTGACCACGAATTGGACGGCTATATTGGCCCCGCCGGGCCAGCGCGGATCTGGCGTGTTGCGGCCATAGCCGATCAGATTACGTGGATAGCTCATGCCATACATCCCCTTCCAAACATCCCTTTGGGTTCTGTTATTTGGTCCATGATAATAAAGATTTGCGCACCGAATTCCCCTTCAAAATTTTGAAAGACATCCAATGAGAAAGCTCTTTCTTAATGCCGCATAAGGCGGAATACTTCACGATGGGAACAAAAGCGGGAACGCCGCCGGTCTGCCATAAAAATGTGCTTTCATTGCAAAAACAGCACTGGCAAACCGAGTAAAATCAGCAACTTGCGGCGGTTCGGCTGTTAATGGCCGGAGAATCACGCAAGCGGTCAGGAGTGCAAATGGGTCAGGGACATCACGGCGATGAGGGCAGAACAGGTCGTTTGACGACACATGTTCTCGATACGGTCAGCGGCAAGCCTGCTGCGGGATTGCGTATCGAATTGCGCCGGATCGAGAATCACACGCCGCACAGCGTCAAGGAAATCCGCACCAATCAGGACGGGCGCAGCGGTGAGCCGCTGCTGGCCAATGGCGACCTGCAACGCGGCTCCTATGAGCTCCTGTTTCATGTCGGCGAATATTTTGGCAAGGACGAAGACGGCGTGCCGTTCCTTGACGTCGTGCCTTTGCGCTTTGGTGTTTCCGATGAAAAGGCGCATTATCATGTGCCGCTTCTGGTTTCGCCTTTTTCCTATTCGACCTATCGCGGGAGCTGAGCATTATGGTTCAGTCTGTGAGAAACAGGATATGCTTTCTTCTCAACAGCGAACGGGTTGAACTCGACCGGGTTTCGCCAACGGAAACGCTGCTCGATTATCTGCGCCTGTCGTGCAAGCTGCGCGGCACCAAGGAAGGCTGCGCCGAAGGCGATTGCGGCGCCTGCACGGTGCTGGTGGGCAAGATCGCGGGCAGCGAACTGGTTTATGAAAGCGTCAATGCCTGCATTCGTTTCGTCGGTTCGCTGGATGGCTGCCATGTGGTGACGGTCGAGCATCTGCGCGGGGCCGATGGCGGCCTGCATCCGGTGCAAAAGGCGATGATCGACTTCCACGGCTCGCAATGCGGCTTCTGCACGCCGGGCTTCGTCATGTCGCTTTACGGGCTGTGGATGCGCAATCCGAAGCCCGCCGATCCGGCCATTGAAAAGGCGCTGCAAGGCAATCTCTGCCGCTGCACCGGCTATGAGGCGATCATTCGCGCCGCCCGCGCCATTTCCGACTACGGCAATACGACGGAAGACCCGCTGGCGGCAGAACGCGCCCATGTGCTGGAACAGTTGAATTCCATGCGCGACGGTTCGCGGGTCGAAGTCGGCGATGGCAAGGACCGTCTGGTGGTGCCTGCTGACCTCGATGATTTCGCGCAAGTCCTCGCCAATGAACCGAAGGCGACCGTGGTGGCCGGTTCCACCGATGTGGGCCTCTGGGTCACAAAAATGATGCGCGATATTTCTCCGGTCGTCTTTATCGGCCATCTGACCGAATTGCGGGCGATCACCGAGGACAACAATGTCGTCACCATTGGCGCGGGCGTGACCTATACGGAGGCCTTCGCTTTCCTTGCCAAGCGCATTCCGCAGCTTGGGCAACTCATCAACCGCATCGGTGGCGAGCAAGTGCGTAATATGGGCACGATCGGCGGTAATATCGCCAATGGTTCGCCCATCGGCGACACCCCACCGCCGCTGATCGCGCTCAACGCAAGGCTGACGCTGCGCAAGGGCGATAGCCGCCGCACCATTCCGCTGGAAGATTTCTTCATCGCCTATGGCAAGCAGGATCGTCAGCCCGGCGAGTTCGTCGAGGCGGTGCATGTGCCGATCCCGGCGGAAGACAACCACTTTGCGATCTACAAGGTGTCCAAGCGTTTCGAGGAAGATATTACCGCAGCGCTCGGCGCATTCCACATGGTGCTCGATGCGGCAGGCAAGGTCGCTTCCATTCGCATCGCCTATGGCGGCATGGCGGCGACACCAAAACGCGCCTTTGCGGTTGAAGCCGCACTGCTCGGCAAGCCATGGACCGAAGAGACGGTTGAAGCCGCCATCGGTTTCTATGAGCAGGATTATCAGCCCTTGAGCGATATGCGCGCCACGGCGGATTATCGTCTGATGGTCTCGAAGAATTTATTGCGCCGCTTCTATGCCGAAACGCAAGGGCAAGCCGAACCCTTGCGCGCTCAGCATATCGAAGAAGCGGTCTGAAGGAGGCAGGCATGAACAAACATCCTGCAAGCACGATCAAAGCCGCAGCTATAAAAGGTGGTGTCGCCACCGACCAGAAGCATGATTCCGCGCATAAGCATGTGACGGGCGAGGCGGTCTATATCGACGATATTCCCGAACCCGAAGGCACGCTGCATGTCGGCATCGGCCTTGCGACGGTGGCCCATGCCAATATCAAGTCTATCAACCTTGCCGCCGTGCGTGCAGCGCCCGGCGTGGTTGATGTGCTGACCTGGCGGGACATTCCCGGCGAAAACGACGTTTCGCCATCGGGCATGCACGACGACCCGATTTTCGCGGTCGATAAGGTGCAGTTTCATGGCCAGCCGATCTTTGCCGTGATTGGTCGCACCCGCGATCAGGCCCGCCGCGCCGCGCGTCTGGCCAAAGTCGAATATGAGGAAATGCCCGGCCTGTTTTCCATTGCCGGTCTCGACGGCGCAAAAGACCGTCTGGTCTTCACGCCGCTGACGCTTAATCGCGGCGATGCCCGCAAGGCCATCGACGAGGCCCCGCGCAAGGTCAAGAACCGCATGATGGTCGGCGGTCAGGACCATTTCTATCTTGAGGGCCAGGCTTCACTGGCCGTTCCCGGTGAAGATGAAGACGTCACCATCTATTGCTCCACGCAGGGGCCGAGCGAAACGCAGCATCTGGTCGCCCATGCGCTGGGTGTGCCGAGCCATGCGGTCACGGTCGAGGTGCGCCGCATGGGCGGCGGCTTCGGCGGCAAGGAAACGCAGGCCAATCAATGGGCCGCCATTGCCGCCATCGCCGCCAAGAAGCACAGGCGCGCGGTGAAAATCCGTCTCGACCGCGACGAGGACATGACCGCCACGGGCAAGCGTCATGATTTCATGATCGATTACGAGGTCGGTTTCGACGACGAAGGCAATATTCTGGGCGTCGATTATATGTTTGCGCTTAATGCCGGTTTTTCCGCCGACCTTTCGGGACCGGTCGGTGACCGCGCGCTGTTTCATTGCGACAATGCCTATTTCTTCCCGGCAGTGCATGCGCAATCCGCGCCGCTTTATACCAATACCGTGTCCAACACGGCGTTTCGCGGTTTTGGCGGCCCGCAGGGCATGGTTGGTGCCGAACGTGTCATTGAGGAAGTGGCCTTTGCGGTTGGCAAGGACCCGCTCGATATCCGCAAGCTCAATTTCTACGACGCGATGGGTACCGAGGGTGGCGCTCGTAACGTCACACCCTATCACCAGAAGGTGGAAGACTGCATCATCCAGCGCATTGTCGCGGAACTGGAAGAAAGCGCCGATTACGCTGCGCGCCGTGAGGCTATCCGCGAATTCAACGCCAAAAGCCGCACCGTGAAGCGCGGCATGGCGCTGACGCCGGTGAAATTCGGCATTTCCTTCACCAAGACCGAGTCCAATCAGGCGGGGGCGCTGGTGCATGTCTATAATGACGGCTCGGTGCATATGAACCATGGCGGCACCGAAATGGGGCAGGGGCTCCATATGAAGGTGGCGCAGGTCGTGGCGGAAGAATTCCAGATCGATATCGACCGGGTGAAGATCACCGCGACCACCACCGCCAAGGTGCCGAACACTGCGCCGACGGCGGCATCGTCGGGTGCCGATCTCAACGGCATGGCCGCGCAGGATGCCGCGCGCCAGATCAAGAAGCGGCTGATCCGTTTTGCTGCCGAGCAATATCGGGTGCCGGAAGATCAGGTTGTATTCCTGCCCAACCGCATTCGCGTCGGCAATCAGGAGATCAGCTTTAATGAGCTGGTGAAACAGGCCTATATCGGGCGCGTGCAGCTTTCCGCCGCCGGGCACTACAAGACGCCGAAAATCCACTGGGACCGGGCCAAGGGTAAAGGCCATGCGTTCTATTATTACGCCTATGGCGCGGCCTGCTCGGAAGTCTCTATCGATACGCTGACCGGCGAATATGTGGTGGAACGAACCGATATTCTTCACGATACCGGACGCTCGCTCAATCGCGTCATCGACATCGGCCAGATCGAAGGCGGCTTTGTGCAGGGCATGGGCTGGCTCACCACCGAGGAACTTGTCTGGGACGACAAGGGACGGCTGCGCACACATGCGCCGTCCACCTACAAGATCCCGCTCGCATCCGACCGGCCCAAGATTTTCAATGTCGCGCTGACCGACTGGTCGGAAGCCTATGAGCCGACCATCCATCGCTCGAAAGCGGTGGGCGAGCCGCCGCTGCCGCACGGCATGTCGGTGCTTTATGCGCTGTCGGATGCGGTGGCGAGCGTTGCCGATCACAAGATCAGCCCGCGTCTCGATGCGCCAGCCACGCCTGAGCGTGTGCTGATGGCCATTGAGCGGCTGCGCGCGCAAAAGGGGTAACACTATGAGCCGCGGCACGCTGGGCAGGCGGGACGATATAAGGGCATTCCTGAACCGTCGCCACGACAGCGTGCTGGTGGAGGTGGCGGACGTGAAGGGCTCTGCGCCCCGCGATGCCGGGGCATGGATGCTCGTCGCCCGCGATATGATCTTCCGCACCATCGGCGGCGGACAGCTCGAATATATGGCCATCGACCACGCCCGGAAAATACTCGCTGGCGGTCGCGATTCCCCGATGGATGTGCCTCTGGGCCCCGAAATCGGCCAATGCTGCGGCGGGCGCGTGGCTTTAAGTTTCAGACGCGTCAATCGCGGCCTCGCCGATGAACTGGTCGGCAAGATCGATGCGGAAATCGCCACCCGACCGCATGTATATGTCTTCGGCGCAGGCCATGTCGGCGATGCGCTGGCCTATGCGCTGTCGCTGACGCCGGTGCGGGTGGTGCTGGTGGATACGCGCGAGGCGGAGCTTATGGCTGTTGACGCGCCGGGCGTCGAAACTTGCCTCGCGGCCATGCCGGAACAGGTGGTGCGTTCCGCGCCGCCTAGCAGTGCGTTTATCATTCTGACGCATGATCATGCGCTTGATTTTCTGATCGCCGCCGAGGCGCTGCAACGCCGCGATGCGATCTATGTCGGCATGATCGGCTCGAAGACGAAGAAGGCGACTTTCAAAAATTGGTTGAACCGCGAATTCGGCAGCGACGAGTTGTTTGAAGAGCTCATCTGCCCGGTCGGCGGTGCGGTCGTGAAGGACAAACGGCCGGAAGTCATTGCAGCCCTTGCGGCGGCCGAAGTGCTGACCGCCGTTTTGACCGCGAGCAAGGTCTCGCAGCCTGTTTAAGCCAGCGCTTCCCGTATGAGCCGCTGGCAGCGCTCCGTCATGAAATCGATGATCAGACGCACCTTCGGGTCCTGAAAACGCTTGTGCGGATAGATCGCGGCAAGCTGGATCGGTGCTGGCGGCGTGCTTTCGAGAAGCGGCACCAGCCGACCGTCGCGGAGATATTCCTTCACCTCGAACAGCGGCTTGTTGATGATGCCGCGCCCGCCCAGCGCCCATTGCGTCAATACGTCGCCATCATCGGAATCATAAGGCCCGGTGACTTCGAATTTGCGAAGACCCTCCGATGTTTGCAGCGACCAGTAATATTCCTTCGACCCCGGAAAACGCAGCAGCAAACAGTCATGCGTGTCGCCCAGCAGCTCTTCCGGTGATTGCGGAATCCCATGTTTTTCAAGATATTGCGGGGCGGCGCAGATCACGCGCTCACAATTCAGGATGCCGCGCATGCGCAAGTTGGAGTTTTCCAGAACACCGAGTTTGAAGGCGACATCCACGCTTTCGCTCATAATGTCGATCTCGTGGTCAGATAGTCTCAGGCGCACTTCGATATCCGGATATTTGTCGTGAAACTCCGGAATGCCCGATGCGATGAGCCTGCGGCCAAGCCCCAAAGGCGCGGTGATGCGAATCGATCCCTTGGGATTTTTCGCAAGTTCCGCGACGGCTGCTTCCGCCTCATCGACTGCTTCGAGGATTTTCAAAGCGCCGTCATAGAATATGCGGCCATGCTCGGTCGGCGTCAGCTTGCGCGTGGTACGGTTGAAGAGCCGGACGCCAAGATGCTTCTCCAACTCCTTGATTCGATTGCTCGCAACCGCCGGAGAGGCGCGCTGGTCGCGCCCGGCGGCAGAAAGATTTCCCAATTCGACAACGCGCACGAAAACGCGCAGATTATCAAGATAAGACATGCGTCCCCTCCACGATTGTCTAGTTTTTTTTGAAAGTGATGGTCGTGTTGTGACGTTCCCTCGGACGCAAAGCTTTGGCACATAATAAGATAACGAACAATGGGGCGAACAATGGGAGTGCCTGATGTATGATTTTGCCGTAGCCTGGGACTGGCTGGGCTTCGCAGCGCGGTGGCTGCATGTCATTACCGCGATTGCGTGGATCGGCTCGTCTTTCTACTTCATCGCGCTTGATCTCGGTCTGCGCCAGCGTCCCGGCTTGCCGGTTGGTGCGCATGGCGAGGAATGGCAGGTCCATGGCGGTGGTTTCTATCACATCCAGAAATATCTGGTTGCTCCAGCCGAAATGCCGGAACATCTCACCTGGTTCAAATGGGAATCCTACGCCACCTGGCTGTCGGGCTTCACGCTGCTCTGCATCGTTTATTACACGGGCGCCGATCTTTACCTGATCGATCCGAATGTGCTCGATGTGTCGGTTCCGGTCGCCATCGCGATTTCCATCGCCTCCCTGGCCTTTGGCTGGGTCGCCTATAACACCATCTGCAAGCTGATGCTGGGCAAGAGCGACACGCTTTTGATGGTCATGCTCTATGCGGTGCTGGTGTTCGTGGCCTGGGGCTATACGCATCTGTTCACCAGCCGCGCGGCCTTCCTGCATCTGGGCGCTTTCACGGCGACGATCATGTCGGCCAACGTGTTCATGATCATCATCCCGAACCAGAAAATCGTGGTGGCCGATCTCATCGCCGGTCGCAAGCCCGATCCGAAATATGGCAAGATCGCCAAGCAGCGCTCGACGCATAACAACTATCTGACGCTGCCGGTTCTGTTCCTGATGCTGTCGAACCACAATCCACTGGCTTTCGGCACGCAGTATAACTGGATCATCGCCTCGCTGGTGTTCCTGATGGGTGTTACGATCCGCCATTGGTTCAACACCCAGCATGCTCGCAAGGGCAAGCCGACATGGACCTGGCTGGTGACGGTCATCCTGTTCATCATCATCATGTGGCTTTCCACCGCACCGAAGATTCTGACCGGCCAGCCGGAAGAACAGAAGGTTTCCGCTTTACAGCAAACTTTCATCTCGGACCCGCACTTTGGCAAAGTGCGGGATACCGTTTTGGGACGCTGCGCCATGTGCCATGCGGCGGAGCCGGGTTGGGAAGGCATGATCACGCCGCCGAAGGGCGTGACGCTTGAAACGGATCGGGAAATCGCCGCTCATGCGCGTGAAATCTATTTGCAGGCCGGTCGCTCCCATGCCATGCCGCCCGCCAATGTGACCGGAGTGACCGACCAGGAGCGCCAGCTTCTCGCCTCCTGGTATGAATCCGCTACTGCTGGAGCAAAGTAACAATGACCCGACTTCTCATCCGTGGCCGCGTGCTGACCTTTCGCGATGAGCCGCAAAGTCTCGATGACAGCGCTTCCTATCGCTATATCGAAGATGGCGCCATTTTGGTCGAAGACGGACGCATTGTGCGCCTTGGGGAGTATGCGCAAGTTAGCGCGGAAGCGGGCAGCGATGTGAAGCTGGCCGATCATCGTCCGCATCTGATCCTGCCGGGCTTCATCGATACGCATATCCATTATCCGCAGACCCAGGTGGTCGCGTCCTATGCCGCCAATCTTCTGGAATGGCTCAACACCTATACATTCGTGGCCGAACAGAAATTCGCCGATGAGCAGCACGCGGAATTCATTGCCGAGCGTTTTCTGGACGAACTAATCCGCCATGGCACCACCACCGCTGTCGCTTATTGCTCGGTGCATCCGCAAAGCGTCGACGCCTATTTTCGTGCCTCGCAGCATCGTAACATGCGCATGCTGGGCGGCAAGGTGATGATGGACCGCAACGCGCCGCCCGCTTTGCGCGACACCGCCCAATCCGGTTACGACGATAGCAAGGCACTGATTGCGCGCTGGCACGGCAAGGACCGCCTCGACTATGTGATCACGCCGCGCTTCGCCATTACCTCGACGCCGGAACAGCTCGAAGCCAGCCAGGCGCTTGCCCGTGAACATCCCGAATGCTTTATCCAGACGCATCTTTCGGAAAACCACGACGAAATCGCCTTCACCAAGTCGCTTTATCCCGATGCGCCGGATTATCTCGGCATTTACGAGCATTACGGCCTTTTGGGAAACAAGACGCTGCTTGGCCATTCCATCCATCTGGAAGAGCGCGAAGTGGGCGTGATGGCGGAAACCGGCTCGGTGGCGGTGTTCTGCCCGACCTCGAACCTGTTTCTCGGTTCCGGCCTGTTCGACCGTGATCGCCTGAAGGCGTCGGGCGTGCGCATGGCTGTGGCAACCGACGTCGGCGGCGGCACCAGCTTTTCCATGCTGCGCACCATGGACGAGGGTTACAAGATTTTGCAGTTGCGCGAACAGCGTCTGAACCCGTTCCAGTCCTTCTACATGATGACGCTTGGCAATGCTCGGGCGCTGTCGATGGAAGACAAGATCGGCACGCTGGACGAAGGCACCGAAGCCGATATCGTGGTGCTTGATTCAGCCGCCACATCGCCGATGCGTCTGCGCATGGCGGCAGGCGCAACGCTGGAACAGGAGCTGTTCCTGCTGCAAACGGTCGGCGACGACCGCGCCATTGTCGAAACCTATGTGGCGGGGAGGCCGCTCAAGGCGGAACTGTAAAGTACAGATGTAGCCTGACGATTTTCGTCTAATCCGTCGCTTCGCTTCCCCCTCATCCTGAGGTGCGGAGCGAAGCGAAGCATCATCCTGAGCCTGTCGAAGGATCGAAGGACGAGGGGGCGCTGATTTGTTTTTCCTCAGCCCTTCGAGACGCTTTCCTTCGACAAGCTCAGGAAAGCTCCTCAGGGTGAGGGAAAAGAGCAGCGCGGCAACATAAGCGCTCAGCCCAAAATAATCGTGTTCAGAGTTCTTCCGGGCGCTTGCCGCCGATGGCCCGGGTCAGTTGATCGGCGGTCGCGCGGATGAGCGGCCCCAACTCTTCAAGCTTCTTCTTGGGCAGGCGCACGGCGGGACCAGAGATGGAAATGCCCGCAATGCCCTCGCCATATTCGTTGAAAATCGGCGCGGCGATGCAGCACATGCCGAGCGTGTGTTCCTCTTCATCGATGGACCAGCCGCGCATGCGTGTCGCCTGAATGTCTTTCAGAAGCGCAGGCAGGCCATCCAGCGTGCGCTGGGTGAAGTGCTCCAGCGCTTTTCCTGAAAGCGCGCGGGCGATTTCGCCATCCGACCAGGTCGACAGAATTGCTTTGCCGATGCCCGATGCGTGGATCGGTCCGCGCCGTCCGGGACGAAAGAAGGCGCGCATCGGCGCATGGCTTTCAATCTGCGAGATGAACACCACATCGCCGTCGTCCTCGACGCCGATATTCGCGGTCTCGCCGCTCGTCTCCATGAGTTGCTTCAGATAGGGGCGCGCCAGCGTGCCCAGCTTGCGGAAGCGGCGAAAGGCATTGCCGATTTCAAACGCCTTGACACCGATGGTCCAGTCGCCGCTTTCCAGATCGTGCGAAACCATGCCGTGATTGGCAAGCGAGGATAACAGACGGTGCACGGTGGAAGGTGCCATGCCGCTCGCATCGGCGAGATCGGTCAGGGTTGAGCCATCATTCTCGGCGATCAGCGCCAGAAGTTTCAGGCTGCGGTCCAGAACCTGCACGGACGAGGGCGCTGCATTATCCGCCGCCTTGCGGCCCCGCTTTGCCTTGGCCTGTTCCATCTGCCCGCCTCCGATTCTGCTGTGATCATTCACTATCCTATCGCTGCACCGGCGAAAAGGGCCGCCGATTATCTCCATTCCGTTGAAAATCTTTATTTCCATATAATGGTATGCATTTCCATTTTTTGAAAATAGGATTTGTAAATGGAGAATAATTCCATAGGAGGATTGGCCATGGCCAGAATGCGTGCAGTCGATGCAGCCGTGCTTGTGCTGGAGAGGGAAGGGATTAGTTGCGCTTTCGGCGTGCCGGGCGCGGCTATCAATCCATTTTATTCGGCGATGAAAGCGCGCGGTTCGATCCGCCATATCCTGGCGCGTCACGTCGAGGGCGCTTCGCATATGGCCGAAGGCTATACGCGGGCAAAGCATGGCAATATCGGCCTGTGCATCGGCACCTCCGGCCCGGCGGGCACGGATATGATCACCGGCCTCTATTCGGCATCTGCCGATTCCATTCCCATTCTCTGCGTCACAGGGCAAGCCCCCCGTGCCCGGCTCGACAAGGAGGACTTTCAGGCAGTCGATATCGCCAAGATCGCGGCCCCGGTCACCAAATGGGCGGTCACGGTCATGGAGCCTGCACTGGTGCCTTTTGTTTTTCAGAAGGCGTTTCATGTCATGCGGTCAGGCCGTCCCGGTCCGGTGCTGATCGATCTGCCGATTGATGTGCAGATGGCCGAAATAGAGTTCGACATCGACACCTATCAGCCGATGGAAGCCTATAAGCCAGCGGCCACGCGGGCGCAGGCCGAAAAGGCGATTGCCATGCTGAACGCGGCGGAACGTCCGCTGATCGTTGCTGGCGGCGGCATCATCAATGCCGATGCATCGGATTTGCTGGTCGAATTCGCCGAGATCACCGGCATTCCGGTCATCCCGACTCTGATGGGCTGGGGTGTCATCCCGGACGATCACCGTCTGATGGCGGGCATGTGCGGCCTCCAGACCTCGCATCGCTACGGCAATGCCAATCTGCTGGCGTCCGATGTCGTCATCGGCATCGGCAATCGCTGGGCCAACCGTCACACCGGCAATGTCGATACCTATAAGAAGGATCGCACCTTCATCCATGTCGATATCGAGCCGACACAGATCGGTCGTGTGTTTGCGCCGGATTTCGGCATCGTGTCCGATGCGGGCAAGGCGCTGAAGCAATTGCTCGACGTTGCGACCGAATGGAAGGCAGCAGGCAGGCTGCGCGACTGGTCTGGCTGGGCGAAGGAATGCGAGGGCCGCAAGCGCACCATGCTACGCAAGACGCATTTCGACCAGACGCCGCTGAAACCCCAGCGTGTCTATGAGGAGATGAACAAGGCTTTCGGGCGTGACACCTGCTATGTCACCACCATAGGCCTCAGCCAGATCGCGGGCGCGCAGTTCCTGCATGTCTATCGCCCGCGCAACTGGATCAATTGCGGTCAGGCCGGTCCGCTCGGCTGGACCCTGCCTGCGGCTCTGGGCGTCCGCGCTGCCGATCCGGATCGGCCTATCGTGGCGCTGTCGGGCGACTATGACTTCCAGTTCATGATCGAGGAACTGGCGGTCGGCGCGCAGCACAAACTGCCCTACATCCATGTCGTCGTGAACAATTCCTATCTCGGCCTGATCCGTCAGGCGCAGCGCGGCTTCAATATGGATTTCGAGGTCAGCCTTGCCTTTGACAACATCAATGCGTCCGGCGATGCGGAGAAGGGCTATGGCGTCGATCATGTGGCGGTTGCCGAAGGTCTCGGCTGCAAGGCGATCCGGGTGCGCAGCCCTAACCAGTTTGCGGAAAGTTTCGAGCAGGCCAAGGCGCTGATGCAGGAGCATCAGGTGCCGGTCGTGATGGAATTCATTCTGGAACGCGTCACCAATATTTCCATGGGTGCCGACATCGATCAGGTGGTCGAGTTCGAGGACCTGGCCGAGCGCGGCGAGGATGCGCCGACCGCGATTGCGGCATTGCTGGATTAGCGGCGCGATTTTTCCCCCGGCTTCACTCCTCATCCTGAGGTGCGGAGCGAAGCGAAGCATCATCCTGAGCCCGTCGAAGGGTCGAAGGGTGAGGGCAGGCACGGTGCGTTTTCCCTCGCCCTTCGAGACGCCTCCCTTCGACAAGCTCGGGAGGCTCCTCAGGATGAGGGAAAAGAACAACATTAGAGCAATTGGAGAAGTGTGAAGCGGTTCTCCGCAATTGCGTAGAAAAACAGAGGAGGCGGAAATGCCAAGATTTGCAGCCAATCTCACCATGCTTTTCACCGAAGTGCCGTTCATGGATCGCTTTGCGCTGGCCGCCAAGGCGGGTTTCACCGGGGTGGAATATCTGTTCCCCTACGAGTTCAACCGGCATGAGCTGAAAGCAGCGCTGACCCGGCACAATCTGGCGCAGGTGCTGCATAATCTGCCCGCCGGCAACTGGGCAGGCGGCGAGCGCGGTATCGCCGTCTTGCCAGATCGTGTGGATGAGTTCCGGCGCGGCGTGGCGGATGCCATCGATTACGCCACGACGCTCAACTGCTCGCAGGTCAACTGCCTTGCCGGGATCGCGCCGCAGGGCATCGATCCGGACGCGCTGCGGGCCACCTTTGTCGGCAATCTGCGGCTGGCCGCGAAGGAACTGGGCAAGCACGGTATCCGCCTGCTGATCGAGCCGATCAACCATTACGACATTCCCGGTTTCTATCTGAACACGGTGGAGCAGGCGGTTTCGATCATCGACGAGGTGGGCAGCAACAACCTGTTCATTCAGTACGACCTTTATCACCAGCAGCGCACGCGCGGCGAACTCGTCGCCACCTATGAGCGCTACAAGCCGCTGATTGCGCATGTGCAGCTTGCCGACAATCCGGGGCGCAACGAGCCCGGCACCGGCGAGATCCATTATCCGAACGTCTTCGAAGCACTGAAGAACGCCGGATACAAGGGCTGGATCGGCTGTGAATACAAGCCGAAGACCACCACCGAGGAAGGTCTGGGCTGGTTCAAACAATATGAAGCCGAGCGTCTGAGCGCGTAAATTGCATAGGGAGGTAGAGAATGGCCAAGATCGGCTTTATCGGACTGGGTATCATGGGCAAGCCGATGGCGCAGCATTTGCAGAAAGCAGGCCACCAGCTTTTCACCTCGAAGCATAGCCAGCCGCCGCACAAGGACCTGATGGATGCGGGGCTGACGGTTCTCGATACGCCCAAAGCGGTGGCCGCGGAATGCGAGACGACCATACTCATGCTGCCGGATACGCCGCAGGTGGCCGAAGTCCTTTTCGGGGAAAACGGCGCGGCGGAAGGTCTGGGCAAGGGCAAGACGCTGATCGACATGAGTTCGATTTCGCCCATCGAGACCAAGGAATTCGCGAAAAAAGTCCGCGCCACGGGTGCGGAATATATCGACGCGCCGGTTTCCGGTGGCGAGGTGGGCGCGAAGAACGCCAGCCTCTCCATCATGGCGGGCGGCGCGCAGGCAAGCTTTGATGCGGCGCTGCCGCTTCTCAAGCTGATGGGCAAGAACATCACGCTGGTCGGCGATTGCGGCGATGGCCAGACCACCAAGGTCGCCAATCAGATCATCGTGGCGCTCAACATCGAAGCTGTTGCCGAAGCGCTGGTCTTCGCCTCGAAGGCGGGTGCCGATCCGGCCAAGGTGCGCGAAGCGCTGATGGGCGGTTTTGCTTCCTCGCGCATTCTCGAAGTGCATGGCGAGCGCATGATCAAGCGCACCTTCGATCCTGGTTTCCGCATTGCCTTGCATCAGAAAGACCTCAATCTGGCGCTTCAGGGCGCGAAGGCCTTGGGCGTCTCGCTGCCCAACACGGCCATGGCGCAGGAGCTGTTCAATTCCTGCGCGGCGCACGGCGATGATGGTCTCGACCATTCCGGTCTGGTGCGCGCGCTTGAGCGGATGGCCAATCACGAGGTCGCCTGAGCTTCGGGCATGACCTTTTCTCTGGAGGGGAGAAGGTGGAGCTGGCCGCTTTGGAGGAGGTGGCCGGCTCCATTGATTTTATGTGCGCGGCACGAAATAGTGCTGCCAAACCAATAATCAAAATCGGGAATCTCATGACTGCCCCAAGCGCCATCGCCGATCCGAAGAAGTTTTTGACCAGCCTTTTCGATGCGGCTGTTGCCGCAGCCGATCCGGAACTGGTGATACGGGCAAACCTGCCCGCGAAGCCCAAGGGCCGCACGATCGTCATCGGCGCGGGCAAAGGTTCCGCGCAGATGGCGGCGGCTTTCGAAAGGGCGTGGGGCGGGCCGATTGAGGGTCTTGTGGTGACACGCTACGGCTATGGCACGCCCTGCGAACGCATCGAGATTATCGAGGCGGCGCATCCGGTTCCAGATGATGCCGGGCTTGTGGCATCCAAGCGCCTGTTCGAAGCCGTATCGGGCCTCACGGAAGACGATCTCGTGGTGGCGCTGATATCAGGCGGCGGCTCGGCACTGCTGCCATCACCGCCGGAAGGGCTGACGCTGCAAGACGAAATTGCCGTCAACAAGGCCTTGCTGGCGTCGGGCGCGCCGATCTCGGCCATGAATGCCGTGCGCAAGCATCTTTCGACCATCAAGGGCGGACGCCTTGCCGCCGCCGCCCATCCGGCCAAAGTTTTCTCGCTGGTGGTCTCGGATATTCCGGGCGACAATCCGGCCTTCGTGGCTTCCGGCCCGACTGTGCCGGACCAAACCAGCCGCGACGATGCGCTCAAGATCATCGAACGCTACCGGCTGGAATTGCCGGAGGCCGCACTTGCGCATATCCGCGGCGAAGGCGCGCATGCGCCAAAGCCGGACGATGAGGTTTTCGCGCAAAACGAGGTGCGGGTGATTGCATCTGCCGCCGTATCGCTGGAAGCGGCGGCGAAAGAGGCCGCCCGCCACGGTGTTGAAGCGGTGATCCTGTCGGACGCCATGGAGGGGGAATCGCGCGAGGTGGCGCATGTCCATGCGGCAATTGCGCGGGAAGTGGCCGAACGCGACCGCCCGTTCAAAAAGCCGGTGGTCATCCTCTCCGGGGGCGAAACCACCGTCACCATTCGCGGCAAGGGTGGCAAAGGTGGGCGCAACAGCGAATTTCTGCTGTCCCTCGCGCTCGATATCGACGGCTATGGCAATATCCATGCGCTGGCCGCCGATACGGATGGCATTGACGGTTCGGAGGACAATGCGGGTGCATTTGCTGATGGCAGCACGGTGTCGCGTCTGCAAAAGGCGGGCGAGGATGGGGCGGCGCGCCTTAACAACAACGATGCATGGACAGCCTTTGACGCTATCGGTGATCTGTTCATACCGGGTCCGACCGGCACCAATGTCAACGATCTGCGTGCGATTCTTGTGACGGGGTAGTGTCGTCGTCGAGCAGGATTCTGTTCGCTGCACCATCTAGGTCTTCATACTGGCCGTTTTTCAGCGACCAGAGAAAGGCGGCAAGCCCCACCGCGCCCATCAGCAGCGCGACGGGAATGAGAAAGAGAAGCCCGCTCATTTATGCGCTTCCTTGATGGTAGCAACCGGCGCGCCTAGCGTCTGTGCCTGCTGCTTCTGCTTTCCGGCTTTGAGCCGCAACGCATTGCTAACGACAACGATGGATGACAGCGACATGGAAAGTGCTGCCACCAGCGGCGTGACATAGCCGAAGATCGCAATCGGCACGGCGATGATATTATAGCCGATGGACAGCGCGAAATTCTGGCTGATCAGTCGGCCCGCTTCCTTTGAGACGGCAAAGGCCAGCGGCACGGCGGCCAAACTCTCGCGCAAAAACACGAAGTCGGCGGCATTGCGCCCGATGTCGGCTGCAGTTGCAGGCGCCATGGAAACATGGGCCGCGACGAGGGCGGGCGCATCGTTGAGACCATCGCCCACCATCAGCACCTTTCGGCCTTCGCCGGAAAGCTCCTGTACAAGCCGGGATTTGTCGGCGGGCAGCACTGCGCCGCGATAATCATCGACGCCGAGATAATCCGCGAGTTGTCTGACGGCGGGCAACCGGTCGCCGGAAATAATGGCGAGCTTCAACCCATCCTTTTTCAGCGCGGCGATGGCAGCGGCCGCGTCTTCGCGCGGGCTGTCCTCGAAACGGAAGGTTTCAACCAGCATACCGTCAATGGAAAGGCAGGTTTCCGGGCCGTTTGCGGCGGTTGCATCGGCCATGCCGCCCACCCATTCGGATTTGCCGAGACGATAGAGCTTGCCGTCGATTTCCGCCTCGATACCCGAACCGGAAAATTCCTCGATCCGGGTGAAGGCGCTCATCGGGCCCTGACCGGAAAACTGCGCCAACGCCCGCGACAGCGGATGGCGGGAATAGAGCGACAGTTCGGCGGCGATTTCCAGATAGCGCGCATTGACGCTTTCAACGCCGATCAGTCGCGGCTGGCCGAGCGTGAGCGTGCCGGTCTTGTCGAAAATCGCCGTGTCGATCTCGGCCATGCGCTCCATGGCGGAGCCGTCCTTGATCATGATGCCGTTTTCGAACAGGCGGCGCGCCGCAACCACCTGCACAATCGGCACCGCCAGCGCCAGCGCGCATGGGCAGGTGATGATCAGCGTGCAGATGGCGATATAGATCGAGCGATACCAGTCGCCGCCCGTGTAGACCATCCAGCCTGTAAATGCGAGGAAGGCGATCGTGTGCACCATCGGCACGTAAAGCTCCGATGCGCGGTCGGCGAGGCGGCGATAATAGGCGCGTCCGCTCTCGGCCACATCCATCAGGCGCACCATTTCGGCAAGGAAGGAATCTTTCGCTTCCGCCGTCGCCCGGATGATGAGTGGCGTGGAGAGGTTCAGCGTACCGGCGCGGATATCCGAACCGGGGCCGACCGGCACCGCATCGCTTTCGCCTGATGCAATGGCGCAATCGAGTTCGGAGCGGCCTTCCTCAATTCTGGCATCCACCGGCACACGCTCGCCCGCCGCCAGAATGATGCGCATGCCGGGGCGGATTTCATTGACGGGCAGATAGTTCCGCTCGCCATTATCGCCGATCACCACCGCGCCGCGACTGCCAAGCTGCGCCAGTCCGCGCACGGCGGACCGGGCGCGGGCGCGCATCAAGTAATCCAGCGTGCGACCGATCAGCAGGAAGAACAAAAGCGTCACGGAGGCATCGAAATAGGCATGATGACCGTGGTTCATGGTCTCATAGATACTCATCGCAAAAGCGAGCGAAATGGCGAGCGCTATCGGCACATCCATGTTCACTCGCCTGTTGCGCAGCGCATTCCAAGCGGAAACATAGAAGATACGGCCCGAGAAGATCAGCGTCGGCAGGGCGATGAGGCCAGAGACCCAGTGGAACAGATCGCGGGTTGCCGCATCCGCGCCCGACCAGACGGCGACGGAAAGCAGCATGACATTGCTGGAGGCAAAAGCCGCAACGCCAAGCGCGATCAGCAGGCGCGTGAAGGCGGGGTCCTTCTCCTGCGCCATGTCGAAAATATGCGCTTCATAGCCGAGCTTCCGCAGCGGATCGACGACATTGGGCGGCGTTTCGCCGTCCTTCCAGCGGATCGCGACCCGGCGCGCCGTCAGGTTGACGCGCACATAGGCAACGCCCGCAATCTGGCCCAGCGCATCTTCGATGGTCTTGATGCACAGGCCGCAGTGAACGCCCGGCACCGAGAGGTCGAGTTGCCGCAGCCCGTCGCCAAGCGCGCGGCTGGCGAGCTGCATTTCATCCGGAGAAACACGCTGGATGACGGTCGCGATCTGTGCATTTTCGACGCAGCAGCTCATAGCATTTTGCCGTTTTTGATCAGGACACGGATGATGTGGCGATACGGGTCTTCCAGACCGGCATCGGCATTGATTTCCATGACCCATGCGCCATCGGTAAGCGCGATGCTGGCGCCGAGCACACCTGCTTCGTCGCCAGCGGTGAGCGCGGCCTTGGTATCGTTCACATCGCCCACCGGACGCTTGAACTCCACGGTACCGCCAGTCACTGCAACCGGCTGGCCGTTGCGGTCGAGCAGACGATAGGTCAGCACGCCATTTTCATAGGACGGTTTCGACTGCCATTGCAGAGCGGCCTGCTGCTTGCCGGTCTCGGCCTTTTCGTTGAACTCCTGGCTTGCGACGTAGGAATTGGCGACGACCAGCCCGCTCCAGCTGTTGATGGCGAAATAGGCCATCGTCACATTGACGGCGATGATCGCCCCGAAGAACGCCACCATGATGCCCAGCATGTGCCAGCCGGTGAAAGTGCCCGACGAATTTGCGGATGCTGTCTTGGTTTCTGCCGACATTATCGTCCCTCCGGAGCCATGAAGGTTGCCTTGTAGCGGGCGTGTTCCGCGCCGTCCGCATCGCGCACTTCGATTTCATAATCCTGGCGGTGATCGGTGATGGCGCTGTGCGGCAGGGTCACGAAGACGCGCAATGTCTTCAGCCGGTCGGGTTCGACGGGCACGGCATAATTGCCGGCTACGTCTGCCGTCTCGTCCTGTACGGTCAGGGTCGCGCCGGGCAGACCTTCGATGGAAAGCCGGAAGGTGCGCGGCGTCGGGATCATGTTGAGCAGCTTGACGGTATAGCCGTTGCGGATTGAACCGTCGGACAGGAGCACATATTGCGGGTTGCGATCATGCAGGACATTGATACCGATGCGTTGGCGCATCGACAGCGAAATGATAAGCGTGAGGCCGATCAGCGCCCAGACGATGAAATAGAACAGGCTGCGCGGACGCAGCACCTTGCCCCACGACAGGTTCTGCACCTTGTCGGAAAAGCGGTTCGGCGCATCATAAACCCGCGCTGGGGTGATGGGCATCGTTCCGTTGTCGGTCGCCAGCGCCATATTGGCGTTGTAATCGGCCAGTGTCGCATAGGAGATAAGCCCGCGCGCCTTGCCGACCTTGTCCATAACGGAATTGCAGGCATCGATGCATAGCGCGCAGGTGATGCATTCAAGCTGCTGGCCGTCGCGAATGTCGATACCCATCGGGCAGGCGGCGACACACGCATTGCAATCCACGCAGTCACCGACGGCTTCCCCGGTGGCGATTGCCTTCTTGGCATGGCGCGAACGCGGCTCGCCGCGCCAGTCATTATAGGTGACGGTCAGCGAATTCTCGTCCAGCATCGCGGCCTGAATGCGCGGCCATGGGCACATATAGGTGCAGACCTGCTCGCGCATCAGCCCGCCCAGCACATAGGTGGTGGCGGTGAGAATGGCGACGGTGAAATAGGCGACGGGCGCCGCCTGTCCGCTCACGAAGTCGAGGAGCAATTTCGGCGCATCGGCGAAATAGAAAATCCACGCGCCGCCGGTCAGCACCCCGATCAAAAGCCAGATCGAATGTTTCGCCACCCGCTTCCAGATCTTGTCGAAAGTCCATGGCCCCTTGTCGAGCTTCATGCGGGCGTTGCGGTCGCCTTCGATGGCGCGTTCCACCACGAGATAGAGATCGACCCAGACGGTCTGCGGGCAGGTATAGCCGCACCATGCGCGGCCTGCGACGGATGTGACCAGAAACAGGCCGAGGCCCGCCATGATGAGCAGGCCCGCGACGTAATAGAATTCCTGCGGCCAGATTTCGATGAAGAAGAAATAGAAGCGGCGATTGGCGAGGTCGATCAGCACGGCCTGATCGGGCGCATAAGGCCCGCGATCCCAGCGCAACCACGGCGTGAGATAATAGATGCCCAGCGTGATGAGCATGACGAGCCATTTGAAGCGCCGGAACTCACCGCGAACACGCTTCGGAAAAATCTTGACCCGCGCCGCATAGAGCGATTGCCGGGTCTTGGGGGAATTCACTGCCTGAACGTCGATGCGTTCGACCTGCTCTGACATTTTATGCTCCTTGAGAGGAGAAGGGAGTAGGGGAATAGGGGAGTAAGGGAGTATGAAAAAAAAAGGGGAGCGACGTTGCGGGCCTTCACAACCAAAACATACTCCCCTATTCCCCTACTCCCTTACCCCCCTCTCTTCATTCTCCCCCGCCCAGCGAGTGCACGAATATCGCCAGCTGCTTGACGGTCGTGTCGCCGAGGCGCGGTTCCCATGCGGGCATGACGCCGTGTTTGGGGTGCGAGACCTGACGGATGATCGCGTCTTCGCCGGAACCGTAGAACCAGATCGCATCGGTCAGGTTCGGCGCGCCGAATTCGCGGCTGCCCTTGGCGTCGGCACCGTGACAGACGGCGCAGTTTTCGGCGAAGACTTTCTGGCCTGCCGGGACCATCGACGGGTCATGCGGCGTGCCGGTCAGGCTCACCACATAGGCCGCCACATCGCGAACTTGCTGCGGTTCCAGAATGTCGGCATAGGCGGGCATTTCGGAAGTCCGCGTATCCGCGTCGTCCTTCGAGCGGACACCATGACGAATGGTCGTCAGAATTTCGTCGATGGAACCGCCCCACAGCCAGTCATCGTCGTTGAGGTTCGGATAGCCGGGCGCGCCCTGCGCGCCGGAGCCGTGGCACTGCACGCAATTGACGCGGAAGGCAGCCGCGCCGCCTGCAACGGCGAACTGGCGCAGATTTTCATCGGCCAGAATCTCGTGCACATCCTTGGTCTTGATCTGGTCGAGAATGCCCTGTTTTTCTGCCGCCACCTGGCGCATGTCTTCCTGCAACGCGCCGCGGCTCGACCATTGGGTCAGCCCCGCAGTCGAGCTGGAAATCAGTGGCCATGCCGGATAGGCGATGGTGTAGCCGATGGCGAACAGGATGGTGGCATAGAAGGTCCACAGCCACCAGCGCGGCATCGGATTGTCGAGTTCGCGGATGCCGTCCCATTCATGGCCGGTGGTGGAAACACCGCTGACGTCGTCGATATGCTTATCAGTCATTTGCGTCATCCTTGAACGGAATGGCTTTCACCTCGTCGGCGATCTTCTTGCTGCCGGGACGGAAGACATAGAAGACGGTGATAACGAAGAAGACCGTCATGCCGAGCAGGCCCCAGCTGTCGGCGAAGTGGCGCATGGCGTTGTAATCCATGGGAGGCTCCTATCGCGCTTTGGGGGATTGGTCGTAGGTCGAGAAATCGACCAGCGTGCCGAGCATCTGGAGATAGGCGACGAGTGCATCCATCTCGGTCAAAGCAGCCGGGTTGCCGTCGAAATCGCCAAGTTTTGCTTTCGGATAGCGGGCTTCGACGCCGGATGTATCCGCTTCGGGATCGGCCTGTGCCTTCAGGTCGGCCAGCGCATTGTCGATCATGTCCTGCGTATAGGGTACGCCCACCGCGACATTGGCCTTGAGATCGGCGGCAATGGTGTCGGCGCTGAGCGGCGTATCCTTCAGGAAGCCATAGCCCGGCATGACCGATTCCGGCACCACGTCGCGCGGGCGGATCAGGTGCTGGACGTGCCATTCGTTGGAATAGCGGCCACCGACGCGGGCGAGGTCTGGCCCCGTGCGCTTGGAACCCCACTGGAACGAGTGGTCATACATGGATTCCGCCGCAAGGCTGTAATGCCCGTAGCGTTCCACCTCGTCGCGGAAGGGGCGGATCATCTGGCTGTGGCACAGATAGCACCCCTCTCGCACATAGATATTGCGCCCGGCAAGCTCGAGCGGTGAATAGGGTCGCATCCCTTCCACCTTCTCGATGGTGTTTTCGAGATAGAACAGCGGCGCGATTTCCACGATGCCGCCAATCAGCACCACGGTCAGCGATCCAACCAGCAGCAGCGTTGCGTTCTTTTCGATTACGGCATGTTTTTTCAGAAAGGACATGTGTGTTCGATCCTTATTCCGCAGGCTGCATCGCTGGTGTCGGCTTGGCCGGGGTTGCGCCGGCAATCGGCGCTTCATCGCGCAGCTTTCCGCGAATGGTCTGATAGACGTTCCAGGCCATGACGAGACCGCCCGTGAGGTAGAGCAGGCCGCCAGTCATGCGGATGACGTAGTAAGGGAACATCGCGGCGACCGTTTCTGCGAAGGAATAGACGAGGAAACCCTGGTCGTCGTATTCGCGCCACATCAGGCCCTGCTGGATACCCGCAACCCACATGGCGGCGGCGTAGAGCACGATGCCGAGAATAGCGAGCCAGAAGTGCCAGTTGACCATGCGCACCGAATAGAGGCGTTCGCGGTTCCACAACTTCGGAGCCAGATAATAGATTGCGCCGAAGGTGATCATGCCGTTCCAGCCAAGCGCGCCGGAATGGACGTGCCCGATGGTCCAGTCGGTATAGTGCGACAGCGAATTGACCGCCTTGATCGACATCAGCGGACCTTCGAAGGTCGCCATGCCGTAGAAGGCGATGGCCGCCACCATCATGCGGATGATCGGATCGGTGCGGATCTTGTCCCATGCGCCCGAAAGCGTCATCAGGCCGTTGATCATGCCGCCCCAGGACGGCATCCACAGCATGATCGAGAACACCATGCCCAGCGTCTGCGCCCAGTCGGGCAGGGCGGTATAGTGCAGGTGGTGCGGACCAGCCCAGATATAGAGGAAGATCAGCGACCAGAAGTGGATGATCGACAGGCGGTAGGAATAGACTGGACGGTTCGCCTGCTTCGGCACGAAATAATACATCATGCCGAGGAACGAGGTGGTGAGGAAGAAGCCGACGGCATTGTGGCCGTACCACCATTGCGTCAGCGCATCCTGAACGCCCGAGAAGGCGGAATAGCTCTTGGTGCCAAGAAGGGAGACCGGCACGGCAAGGTTATTCACGATATGCAGCATGGCGATGGTGATGATGAAGCCGAGGAAGAACCAGTTGGCCACATAGATATGCGGCTCCTTGCGCTTCAGGACCGTGCCGAGGAACACGACCAGATAGGCGACCCAGACGATGGTGAGCCAGATGTCCACATACCATTCCGGCTCGGCATATTCGCGGCTCTGTGTGATGCCGAGCAGATAGCCGGTGGCGGCCATGACGATGAAAAGCTGGTAGCCCCAGAACACGAACCAGGCCAGATCGCCGCCGAACAGACGGGCGCGGCAGGTGCGCTGCACCACATAGAAGGATGTGGTGATGAGCGCGGTGCCGCAGAAGGCGAAGATGACGGCGGAAGTGTGCAGTGGGCGCACCCGACCGAAGTTCAGCCATGGTTCCAGATTGAGATCCGGGAAAGCCAACTGGGCTGCGATAACGACGCCGACGAGGAAGCCGACAACGCCCCAGAACACCGTGGCGATCACGCCGTAGCGGATCGGGCCATCCATATAGACAGACTGGTCCGTCTTTTTCGGCGTCAGACCGTAATCGGCATTACGCATCAGAAGAATGGTGAAAATGGCGAGCACGACGAACAGAATCCACATATGGGTTCTGAACAGCTCGTCATGGGAAAATCCGGCCAGAAGCACGGCAAAAAGCGCTCCCAGACCGGATAGGACTGTTCCAGCGGCGTATTTCATGAAATCCCCTCGCAGCGCGTAACGAAGACCGCCCGTCAGGGGCAGTTGTAGCGACAGGATGTCTATCTGCGCTCGGTGGCGTGCTGTCATTGATCCTAATCAACGACGATTTTCTAGGGAGGGAAGTGGTCCCGGAGCTTATGTCACCGGGACGATCATAGAGGCGCGAAGACCACCATCGGAACGGTTGACCAGAGCAAAACTGCCGCCCATGCGCGTCACCGCCATGTGCACGATGGCAAGCCCAAGGCCGCTGCCATTATCCTGCCGGTGCTTGCCACGGAAGAAGCGTTCCGTCACATGCGGCATTTCATTGTCGGGAATGCCGGGGCCGCTGTCTTCGACGGTAAGGGTGAGGCGGTCGTCCGCGACGGTAAAGCCGCAGCGCACGAAGCCATCCACCGGGGAATGCAGCACGGCATTTTCGATCAGGTTGCGCGCAGCAAGCGTGAAGAGATGTGGGAACGGCATCTGCACAAGCGGCATCCCCTCCAGCAATTCGATGGCGACGCCGCGCTGCGCGCCGAGCATGCGCATATCGGTGGCGATGGTGTGCAGAAGCTTGCAGGCCGGTTCCGGCACTGGTGTCTCGGCTTCGTCGCTGGTTTCAAGCGCTGCAAGATCGAGCAGTTGACCGACCAGCCTGCTGGTGCGGTCCACGCCCGCCGCAATCTGGCGCACCGCATTGGTGCGCACGGCTTTGTCCTTTGCGCTTTCGGCGATTTGCGCCTGCGTCTTCAGTCCGGCGAGCGGCGTCTTCAGCTCATGGGCGGCGAAGATCGCGAAGTTGCGCTCGCGCTCGCGCGCTTCCTCGACACGGTGGAACAACCCGTTCAGCGCCGTTACGACAGGGGCTATTTCTTTCGGCAGTTTGTCTTCCGGCAGCGGGCGCAAATCCTGCGCCTGCCGTTTCGACAGCACGGCGGCAAGGTTGCTCAACGGGTTGAGCCCGCGCCGCACGCAAAGCCAGATCATGCCCGCAAGTAGCGGCAACACCAGAAGCGCTGGCACGGCCAGCCCCGTCACCACCGTGCGCACCAGCCTTTCACGGACATAGAGACTGTCGCCGACCATGACGCGCAGACCGAGCTGCGTGTTTTCAACCGCAAAGACCCGCCAGCGCTCGCCGTCGACAACGGTGTTGGAAAAGCCGTTTGCCACATTGGTCAGCCGTGTGATGGGCGCACTTTCTGAGCGCCCGACCAGCTTGCCGTCCAGCGCCCAGATCTGGCAGAAAAGCTGCCGGTCATAGTCGGAAAATTCCGGCATGGGTTTTAGCGAAAGCTGGCCGCCATCGCCGTTCGGGCCGACTTCGACACGGTGATCGCTCAATAGTGAATTGACCATGCGCGCGGCTTCCATCAGACGCGCATCCAGAACCTTTTCCAGTTGCGCCTGCGTGGTGATGTGAATCCACACCACCGCAACCAGCCAGACGATACAGGTCACGCCGATCAGAATGCCGGTCAGACGGCCACGGATCGAATTCATGCGCAGGCTCCCGCCAGACGATAGCCGACCCCGCGCACCGTCTCGATGAAATCGGAGCCGAGCTTGGACCGCAGGTGGTGGACATGGACCTCCACCGCATTGCTCTCTACTTCCTCCTGCCAGCCATAAAGCGCTTCTTCCAGCGACGATTTCGAAAGCGTCGCATTGGGGCGCTCCATCAGGGCGCGCAGGATCGAGAATTCGCGCCGCGTCAGCCGCAGCGGTTCGCCGTTAAAACGCGCCGACATTTCCGCCGGATCAAGCTCGACGCCGCGCCATTCCAGCACGGCATTGGCGCGACCGGCACCGCGCCGCGCAACAGCACGCACCCGGGCGGCCAGCTCATGCAGATCGAACGGCTTGCCGACATAGTCGTCGGCACCGGCGTCCAGCCCGGCAATGCGTTCCGGCACCTGATCGCGGGCGGTCAGAAGCAGCACCGGCGTATCGTCGCGTCCGCGCCGCATGGTTTTGAGAATGTCGAGGCCGGACCCGTCCGGCAGCATGAGATCGAGCACGACAGCATTGTAATTCTGCGCGGCGAGGGCTGCTTCCGCATCGCCACAGGTCGAGACCGCATCCACGGTGAAACCGGCAATGCCAAGACCGACGGACAGGCCGTCGAGCAGGATTGCATCATCTTCAACCACCAGAATGCGCATTGGTCTTCCTGTTTTCGCCTTGTTTGTCGTTTTAAACCGCCCGGGCTTGTCGGCAACCCAGCTTAAGGCTGCCTTAAGGTGGCGGCGTCATTCGCCTTTTACAGCATAATCAATTTTCTACGAATCAGTTCGGAAAACCGGAATGCGTCTTTCTGCGAGCCTTGCGTGTTTGGCTCTCCTGATCTTCACGGCGTGCTCGTCCGCCTTTGCCGCAGGCCCCTTGCCGGTGAACGAAGCCTTTCGTCTCGGCGTGACGAAAGATGCCGACGGACGCCTCGTGCTTGGCTGGACCATTGCCGAAGGCTATTATCTCTATCGCGATCATATTGCCGCGAAGGACGACAAGGGCAATGCGCTCGATGTCGATACACAGCCCGGCATTGCCAAGGATGATCCGAATTTCGGCAGGCTTGAAGTCTATTATCGCTATGCCAGCGCCAGCGTGAACGCGCAAACCGCGCCGATGGAAATCACCTATCAGGGCTGTCAGGAAGACGGCATCTGCTACCGGCCTGAAACGCGGACGGTCGATCCGGTGACGCTGGCGGTTTCCAGCCAGATGGGAAATCTGGCGAAATCATTCGGGCAGAGTTCGGCCTTCACGCGAGCCGCGGTCCCGCCGACCCCTGGCGCACAAAGCAAGGCCTTTGCGCTCGCGCCGGAAAAGGGCATGGTCGAAAACCTGCTGGCTGAGGGCGGCACGGGCTTTGTTATCGCGGCATTTCTGGCTTTCGGGGTGCTGCTGGCCTTCACGCCTTGTGTCTTCCCGATCTATCCCATCGTTGCCGGAACACTGGCACGCGAAGGTGAAAAGCTGACGGCAAAACGCGGCTTCGTCCTGTCCTCCGTCTATGTGGTCAGTCTGGCTTTGGGCTTTGCGCTGGTGGGGGCAATCGCTGGCTGGTCGGGACAGAATCTGCAAATGGTCCTGCAATCGAAATGGACAGCGCTTGCTCTGGCGGGGCTGTTCACGCTTTTGGCCCTGTCGATGTTCGGCCTGTTCCAGATCCAGCTTCCAAGCCAGTGGGTGAGCGCGGTTTCCGCGCAGACTGGCCAGCGCACAGGCTCCAAGCGCTCCGCCGTCATACTCGGCTTTTCGTCGGTGCTGATCGTCGGTCCTTGCGTGACCGCACCACTGGCGGGCGCGCTTCTCTATATTGCACAGACGGCCAATATCGCGCTGGGTGCGGGGGCCCTCTTTGCGCTCGGTATCGGCAAGGGCCTGCCGTTGATCGCTTTCGCGACCCTTGGCGCGGGCACCTTGCCGCGCGCAGGCGCATGGATGGAAACCGTGAAGCAGATTTTCGGCTTCGGTTTTCTGGCAACCGCCATCTTCATGGCCGCGCCGCTTCTGCCGTCAGGCGTGGACATGGCGCTTTGGGCGATGCTGCTGTTCGGCGTGGCAAGTTTTGCCTTTCTCAAAGTGCCGGGGCACAGCGTGGTGGCCCGCACGATTGGCGCGGCGGCCTTCGTCTACGCAACCATTCTGATGCTCGGTCTTGCCTCGGGCGGCAGAGATCCGTTGCAACCGCTGGCCGCATTCGCTAACCGTGGCGACAACCAGAATAGGACCGAGCTGCGATTCGCGCCGGTCGATACGGTTTCTTCCCTTCAGGAGAAGCTTGCGACAGTGGAAGGCTCGCGCCCGACACTGGTCTATTTCACGGCGGATTGGTGCGTGAGTTGCTCCACCGTGGAAAAGCGTGTGTTGCCGGATGCCGATGTGAAGAAAAGCCTGAACGGCTATCAGCTCATCAAGGCTGATATTTCCGATCTCACCAGTGGCAATGCCGACCTGATGGCGAAGCTGAAAGTGGCTGGCCCGCCGACGATGATTTTCTTCGACAAGGCAAGCCGCGAGCGGGAGGGGACGAGACTGGTGGGCGATGTCACGTCTGCCACCATTGCCCGGTCGGTTGGTCTCACAGCCGATGGCCGGATGTAATTGCAGAAACAAGGATTGAAGATGATGCCGGGGGCTTGGACTATTATGAAACGCGGGGACGATAGATATCGTATTGCAGCGCGGCTGTTGCGCATTGCCACTGTCGCTGCGCTGCCACTGGCGGCAGCCGCCTGCACGACCACTTCCGCCGAGCAGCCGGTCGCGGTTGTTATGCCCGCGCCGATGGTTCAGCCGGTTGTGGCAGAACCGCAGCCGGTGCAAGTCGCGGCCGTTGCGGAACCGGAAGTACAGACGGCGCGCAGCGAATATGAAGTGATGTATGGTGCCGTCACCGACGGAAAGAACTTCATTCCCGCGCTCGACGTGAACAAGATTGCCGAGCGCAACCTGCGCAAGCAGGTCGATTACGCGACCGACCATCCGGTCGGCACCATCATTGTCGATCCCTATGCGCGCTATCTTTATCTCGTGCAGCCGGGCGGTAAGGCCATGCGCTATTCGGTCGGTGTTGGCCGCGCCGGACTGACCTTCAAGGGCGTAGCCAAGGTCGCCTATAAGTCGCAATGGCCGCGCTGGACCCCGACCGCCAATATGATCAAGCGCAATCCCGATCATTACGCGAAATATGCCAATGGTCTGGAAGGCGGCATTCGCAATCCGCTTGGCGCCCGCGCGCTCTATCTCTATCGCGACGGCAAGGACACGCTCTACCGCATCCATGGCACCAACGAACCGTGGTCGGTCGGCAAGGCGGCGTCCTCGGGCTGTATCCGCCTTTTCAATCAGGACATTCTCGATCTCTACAAGCGCGCCCCGACGGGCGCCCGCGTTGTGGTGCTCGACAAGTCGCAATCCGGTACGGGAGTGAGTTCATGATAAATCGTCGTCAGATGCTGGCTGTTTCAGCCGGAACCGTTGCGACGCTCGGCCTTTCGGGCGTGCAAGGTTTGGCACAGGCCGTTCCGACCGTGGCCGAGGTTCTTTACGACACCGAAATCCCGGTTCTCGGCAACCCGAATGGCAATGTCACCATCGTCGAATATTTCGACTATCAGTGCCCTTATTGCAAAAAGGGCCATGGCGAACTGATGCGCGTCGTCAAGGATGACGGCAATGTGCGATTGGTGCTGAAGGACTGGATCATCTTTGGCGAAACGTCAGCCTATGCGGCGCGGCTTGTTCTGGCGGCGGAAAAATCCGGTAATTACGCCAAGGCGATGGAAGCCATGATGGCCACGCCGGGCCGTCTGACCAAGGAACAGGTCGATGCAGCCTTGAAGAAGGCTGGTCTGGACGCGGCCAAGCTTCAGGCGGCCTATAAGGCGGATTCCAAGCGCATCAACAACATACTCGAGCGCAACATGAATCAGGGCGAAGCGTTTAATTTCAGCGGCACCCCGTCTTTCGTCATCGGCACCAAGCTCTATGGCGGGGTCATGAAGCAGCAGGAACTGATCGCAGCTATCGCGGATGCGCGTAAAGCGTGATGCGAATTTGAAAGCAAGCAGCGGAGTGTGAGCGCCCTTGTAAGCTTCTATGTCTGGTTCATATAAAGAAGGAACACGGACATGAACCTTATGACACTCGCAAAGCACGATCCCGATGAAAGCCGTTGGCAGAAGGTGCTCGGACGCGACAAGGCGTCGGACGGCGCCTTCGTTTATGCCGTGCGCACCACTGGCGTTTATTGTCGCCCGTCCTGCCCGTCGCGGCGAGGAAAGCGCGAAAACGTGCAGTTTTTCGACCGCTGTGAGGATGCGGAGCGGGCAGGCTTTCGCCCCTGCCTGCGCTGCAAGCCGCATCTGACTGAAACGCTCGCGACGCAGAACAATGCGCGCCATGTCGAAATTGTAGCCGCTGCCTGCCGCTATATAGAGGCGGCGGAAGAAGTGCCGTCCCTGGAGGAAATCGCAGATGCGGTGAAGACCAGCCCCGCGCATTTCCACCGCATTTTCAAAGCCTTCACCGGGCTGACGCCAAAAGCTTATGCCGATGCGCATCGCGCCCGCAAAATGCGTGTGGCGCTCGACGCGCCGGAAATCCGCGTCACCGATGCAATCTATGATGCGGGTTACAATTCCAGCAGCCGCTTCTACGAAGCCTCAGACCGGATTCTCGGAATGACGCCAAAGGCTTACCGGCAGGGCGGCAAGGATGCCGACATTCGTTTCGCCATTGGGCAATCGGCGCTTGGCGCAGTGCTTGTGGCGGCGAGCGACAAAGGCGTCTGCGCCATTTTAATGGGCGACGACCCGGAAGACCTGATCCGCGATCTGGAAAAGCGCTTTCCGAGAGCCAATCTCATCGGGGCCGACCGCGACTTCGAGGACATGATCGCGCAGGTGGTCGGCTTTGTCGAAGCGCCGGGCATTGGTCTCGATCTGCCGCTCGATCTGCGCGGCACGGCATTCCAGCAGCGTGTCTGGCAGGCCTTGCGGGAAATTCCGGCAGGAAAAACAGCAAGCTATACGGATATTGCCGAACGGATCGGCGCGCCGAAAGCCGTTCGCGCTGTTGCGCAGGCCTGCGCCGCCAACAAGATCGCCGTCGCGGTGCCCTGCCATCGTGTCGTGCGCAATGATGGCGGACTGTCCGGCTATCGCTGGGGTGTCGAGCGCAAGCGCGACCTCCTGAAGCGGGAGCGTGAAGCATGAGTGGCGATCACGAAACGGCGGCGGCAAAAGTCGCCGCTTATGACTGGGAGAAGATCGGCGCCGAACTCGACACATTCGGTACGGCTATTCTCCCGAAACTCCTCTCAGATAGCGAATGCCACAATTTTGCCACGAAATGGCATGATTCCGCCGTATTTCGCACCACCATTTCCATGGCGCGGCACGGTTTTGGGCGCGGCGAATACAAATATTACGCCTATCCGCTGCCTGCCTTAATTGCGGGCCTGCGCGAAAATCTCTATCCGCAGCTCGCGCGCATCGCCAATGCGTGGAGCCGGAGAATGGGCAGCGACATCCGTTATCCGCCGACCCATGACGCCTTTCTGGAAGGCTGCCACGCAGCCGGTCAGTTACGCCCGACGCCGCTTCTCCTGCAATATGGCGAGGGGGATTATAATTGTTTGCATCAGGACCTTTATGGCGACATCGCCTTTCCGTTACAGGTGGCTATCCTCCTGTCAAAGCCGGGCGAGGATTTTTCGGGCGGCGAATTCGTGCTCACCGAGCAACGCCCGCGCATGCAGAGCAGGGCGGAGGTGGTGCCGCTTCAACAGGGTGACGCGGTTATCTTCGCCGTCAATGATCGCCCGGTGCAGGGTACGCGTGGCGACTACCGGGTCAAGATGCGGCACGGCGTCAGCCGTATCCGCTCCGGCATGCGACATACGCTGGGCATAATCTTTCACGATGCGCGATAGGACGACATAAGGGGTTGAACCGAAACGCGTATTAGCCTTTGATCGCGCAATGGATTGAAGGAGTCGACCATGAGCGTGACCATTTACGGTATCAAAAACTGCGACACCATGAAGAAGGCGCGCACATGGCTGGAGGACCATGGCATCGACTATGGTTTTCACGATTACAAGAAGGAAGGGCTGGATGCGGCAACGCTCGACCGTTTCCTTAAAACCGTCGCATGGGAACAGCTTCTGAACCGCGCTGGCACGACCTTCCGCAAATTGCCCGAAGATGTACGCCAGAGTGTCGATGCCGCCAAGGCGCGGGCGCTGATGCTGGAACAGCCCTCCATGGTCAAGCGCCCGGTGCTCGACAGGGACGGCGTGCTGACGGTTGGTTTCAAGCCGGATCAGTATGAGGCGTTCTTCAAGGCTTGAGCTGCCGGGCTTCTGCCATAAATATCTGCGGATAGGCCTGCCCAAGCGGAGAAAACCCCATGCATCAGCGCGTGAACAAGGTTGTCCAGCAATGGTCGGTGAGCTGGCGCGATGCGCTGATTGCTTCCATTGGTGGGGCTGTGGCGTGGCTGATCTGCCAGTGGCTTCTCGGTCAGCCAAGGCCGGTCTTCGCCATGGTCACGGCGGTGATCTGCCTTGCGCCCAACCTGCCAAACCATGGCAAGCAGGCCATCGGCGTCATGGTCGGCGTGACGACAGGGGTAGCCGCGGGAGAATTGTCGCTGCTGCTGCCGGAAACCGTTCTCGTCGTGCATATGGCGGTGGTGACCTTCATCGCCATGGTGCTGGCAACCTCGTTCGGCATGGCGCCGGCAATTGCCATCCAATCCGGTGTTTCGGCCATTCTGGTGCTCGCCATGGGGCCGCAGGTGGCGGGTGTGACGCGCCTGATCGACGTTCTGGTGGGGGCCGGTGTCGGGCTTCTGTTCAGCCAGATCTTGCTGACACCGGACCCGGTGCGGCTGATCGACCGGGCGGCGCGAGGCCTGCTGGACCGGCTGGCCAACGGGCTGAAACAGGCGGCTATCGCGCTCGACAAGGAGGACGCGGCACGCGCGCAAAACGCGATCAACCAGTTCACCTCCGCGCATCGCGCGGTGATTGCACTGGGTGACGGCATTGCGCTTGCGCGCAGCAATGCGCGCTGGTCGTTGCGCGGGCGGTTGGCGGCGCGCGAAGTGACCGAAATGGCCGGTCGTTATGACCGTCGCGGCATTCGTCTTTATGCATCAGCGCTCTTGTTCGGCGAAGCACTGGGTAATGCGCTGCGCAAGAAGGAAGCGCCTCCGCCGCCATGGGTCAGCGAGGCGTTGCAGATCATCATCGCCAATTGTTCGCTGGATGAAGGCGTGGCGCCGCAGCGCATTCCGCCCGTGCCGAAGGAAATTCCCTTCGGCTGGCGCGATTGCGTGCACCGGCTGGAATCGGTGCAGGATACGCTGCTGCACTTCCTGCATTCCGGTGTTCCGGACAGCGTGCCGGTCGGGCCGAAGGAGGCGAAGCGCCTGAGCGATGAAGCTGCGCGTTAAGCCCAAAGCCTGGGGCGCTGATCTGATGCGATCAGGTCGAAACGGGTGCTAATCCCATGGATGTGATCGTGGTCGATTGAGTTCGGTTTGGGCACGTATCGAACCCGCTTCGGCGGCGAGTTGCCTTTGCCGTTGGATCGCTTCGTTTTCAATGGCGGAAACTCCATTGTTCCTGGGAGAAAGAGAAGAAGCATCATATGTTCTGTCCCCTGCGCATCCCGTAAGTGCACTTAACAATAATAAAATACAGATTTTTGTCTTCATTTTATTCAACTACCATTTATGATAAATAAGTAAAAATAATATTTGTATGAAATATTGCGCTATTTTATAGATTTATTTGGCGGAATTGTGTCAAATATTATGAAGTAATCTATGTGACGCTCCATGGGCGCGTTTGTTCTGCTAGGGCTGGCGCCAGCTACCAGCTGATCATTGCTGGCTATTGTTGATAGCTACCATCAGAAAAATTCAATTGTGTGCCCGCGCTTGAGGGGTATTTTGCCGTGCATGATCCAGTGCTCTACCAGCACTGCAGTGCTAAGTCGAACTTCCTTAAGTCTGCTTTCTCCCGTTCGGATTTTTCAATGTCATCCTCCCCCAATACCGCTCAACACCAGACGGCGATCCGTTATGCGCTGGGCGGTTTTCTCGCCATGGCGTCTGCAATGGGGATCGGGCGTTTCATCTATACGCCGATCCTGCCGGGCATGATGGCTGATCTCAGCTTCAACGCCGCCGATGCGGGCTTCATCGCTTCCGCCAACTATATCGGCTATCTGCTAGGCGCTGTTGCCGCAGGCTATGGCTGGTCGGCAGGCATAGAGCGCGCCAGCGTGATCACCGGCCTGATCATCAGCGCCGCACTTTGCGCCGCCATGGCACTGTTCGACGGCGTCTGGATGTTTGCCGCGATCCGCTTTGCCGCCGGTTTCGCCAGCGCCGTGACCATGATCCTCTGCACGGCCATCGTGCTCAGCCATGTGACTGCCGCCGAGCGCAGCGGGCTTGGCGCGTTGCATTTCGGCGGCGTGGGCAGCGGTATCGCCATATCGGCGGTGCTGGTGGCGGCCATCCGCTTTTCCGGCCTTGGCTGGCGTGCGGACTGGATCGGCGCGGCTTTGCTTACGCTGGTCATGCTGGCGGCAGTGGTCTTTCTGGTGCGCGAGGGACCGCGCGGCAACGGCGGCAACGCGCGTGAACCGGCTTTGCCGAAAAGCTTTGCCTTCAACGCGCTGGCGCTCGCCTATGGCATTTTCGGCTTCGGTTATGTCATCACCGCCACCTTTCTGATCGCCATCGTGCGCGCCAATGATGGCGGGCCGCTGATGGAAGCAGCCGTGTGGATCGTCACCGGCCTGACCGCCGCGCCGTCGATCTGGCTGTGGTCTCCGGCGGCGAAGAAGTTCGGCCTGTTCAATGCCTTCGCGCTGACGGCGCTACTGGAAGCTATCGGTGTCGCCGCAAGCGTCGTCATCGCCCCGCCTGTCGGTCCGCTGGTCGGCGGTGCGCTTCTCGGCATGACCTTCATGGCGCTGACCGCGTTCGGTCTCCAGATCGCGCGGGTTCTGGCTCCCGCCTCGCCGAAGCGGGCGTTGGCGCGCATGACCGTATCGTTCAGCATCGGGCAGATTGTCGGGCCACTGGTCGCCGGTTACATGGCGCAGCGTTCCGGCTCCTTCACCTCGGCCAGCCTTGCCGCCGCCTTCTCGCTGGTGGCAGTCGCCGTCATTGGCGTGCTGGCCGGTCAAAAGGCCAAGTAGAACTGCAAAATTGGGAATCTAAAAAAGGTTTCTGTCAAAATCTTACAAACATTTAACTGGCAAAGGCGCTGCGAGAAGCATTCTATGGGGGCGATAACCCCATAGAATCGGGACCGCTTTCGTGTTCGTATCTTTTTTCCCCCGCCCAAAACTGTTTTTTCCATCTGTCGTTCTTTGGAGCCTGCTGGCCGTGTTCGGCTGGTATATGGGGGGCGAAAATCTCGGGCGTCTTTTCGGCCTGCCGCCCGCCGCGCCGGACGCCGCGCCGATCATCGGCGCAAGCCTTTTCTGGTCGGCGCCGTTTCTCTGGTTCTACATTTATTTCGCCGTGGCGACCTTTGCGTTTTACGCTTTCTGGGCGCTGTTTTCACCGCATCCATGGCAGCGCTGGTCGATCCTCGGTTCGGCACTGATCCTGTTCACGACCTATTTTTCGGTGCAGGTGAGTGTTGCGGTGAACGCCTGGTACGGACCATTCTACGACATGGTGCAGAAGGCGCTGTCGACGCCGGGTTCGGTGACAGCCGCCGATTTTTACTGGGGGATGGTCGAATTCGCTGGCATCGCCTTCATCGCGGTCACGGTGAGCGTGCTCAGCCTGTTCTTCGTCAGCCATTATATCTTCCGATGGCGCACGGCGATGAACAATTACTATATGAGCCACTGGCCGCGATTGCGTCATATCGAAGGCGCCGCGCAGCGCGTGCAGGAAGACACGATGCGGTTCTCCTCCACGCTGGAACAGCTGGGCGTCAGCCTTGTGAAATCCGTGATGACGCTGATCGCCTTTCTGCCGGTCCTGTTCACCTTTTCGGAAAAGGTCAATGAACTGCCGATCATCGGCGCTATTCCGCATGCGCTTGTCTGGGCGGCCGTTTTGTGGGCCGCCTTCGGCACCGGTTTTCTGGCGCTGGTCGGCATCAAGCTACCGGGGCTGGAGTTCAACAATCAGCGCGTGGAAGCAGCCTATCGTAAGGAGCTGGTCTATGGTGAGGATCACGAAGACCGCGCCGCGCCGGTGACGATGCAGGAACTGTTCCGCAATGTCCGGCATAATTATTTCCGGCTTTATTTCCACTACGTCTATTTCAACGTCGCCCGCATCTTCTACATTCAGGCGGATAATATTTTCCCGACCCTGATCCTCATTCCGTCCATTGTGGCAGGCAAGCTGACCCTGGGCCTGATGAACCAGATCTTGAACGTCTTCGATCAGGTGCGCGGCTCGTTCCAGTATCTGGTCAATTCCTGGACGACAATCATCGAGCTTCTGTCGATCTACAAGCGCCTTCGCGCCTTCGAGGCGACCATCCATGGCGAGCAGCTGCCGACGCTGGATCGCGAAAATCTCGAGGCGCCGCAGGGCGTTTAGGGAAGGGCACCAACACCCTCATGCTAAAGAGCGCCAACACCCTCATGCTGAGGAGGCGCGTCAGCGCCGTCTCGAAGCACGAGGGTTTGGAAAAACGCCGGTTACGACCGGTTCTGAATGTTCGAGCCGGTGTTCTTGTCGAGGCTGTTCAGATAATCGCCATAGGTGGTGCATTTGACGTCGGCCTTAGTGCAGACTTCCGAAACAAGGCGCTCCATGGCGCGCCAGTATGCGCCGTCATTCATCAGCACGAAATGGAAGCCAAGCTGCAAGGGAATGCGCTCGCCGTCATATTGCTTGTCGAAGGCGGCGCGAAACGCCTTATAGGCGCGCTCTTCGAACGCTGCCGACTGGTCAGGCATTTCCTTAGCCTTGGAATGGCGGACATAGAGATTGTAATCCATGCCGACGATCGGTCGCTTTGACGGGCCTTCCGGGATCAGCGGCAGACCGAAAGATGCGAATTGACCGGCGATCTGCGGCAGTTCCGGCCCGCGTGTGACGGATGATGCCTGATAGCGGAAGCCATTGGCCTTGAGTGCGTCCTGCACCGGCTTCGAAGCGGCGAGATAGGGCGCGCGAAAGCCGTTGATGCCGTTGAGAGCGAGGTTGCGCCAGCCTTCCGGCTCGCCGTCTATGCCATTATTTTTGTAGGCGTCGGCGACGATGCGGCGAAACGCGCCGATCTCCTTGTTCCAGTCGGCGGTGGACCAGCTCGTGCCGTCGAAATGGCCGCAGCCGTGGCTGGCGATCTCGTTGCCCTCCAGATGCGCCTGCCAGATATTGCCAAGCCGGGTGGCGATTTCATCGCGGGTTTGGGCAAAGCCGACATTGGATACGCCCGCCTTTTTGTGCGGCGGCTGATAGCTGGCGCGGTCCTTGCGGGTCATCAGAAAGACGCATGACAGGAAATAAGTGAAACGAGCGTTGTTTTTCTTCGCAAGCTCGCGCGAGCGCGTCCAAAGCGCATTGTCATGCGCGCCGTCGAAGGAAATCAGCACATATTGCGTTTTGCTGGCCGTTGTTTCCGGTGATGTGGCCCCGGCAGGCGCACAAAAAGCCGCCGAGAGGGAAAGAGCGAGGAGAGTTTTGGGGAAGAAAACGCGCATTGCCATCAAATACCGGGAAAATCCAAGGCCGGGAAGGGGCCAGTGACCCGGCTATCCCTTGAATATGGCGAAGGTCGGACCGAAATTCACTTTTACGCAGGGCTCAATATGCTTATTTCGCGGACGGGTCTTACATATGGCGACAATTCCGACTAAAAGCGCCAGAACAGCTATTTCGTAAATCAGATTCAAGAACAATGGCAGGTCCATGGCAGACGACAGTTTCATTCGCGAGGTAAACGAGGAACTCCGTTCGGAACGGGCGAAGCAGGTCTGGAAGAATTTCGGCCCGATCGTGATCGGTGCTGCCGTTGCAATCGTTCTGGGCACTGCCGGCTGGGTCGGCTACCAGCACTGGACCGACAGCAAGGCCTCTGCTTCCGGCGACAAGTTCCTTGCGGCGCTTGACCTTGCATCGGCAGGCAAGAACGATGAAGCGCTTGCTGCGCTCGACGATCTGGAAAAGACTGGCTACGGGTCTTATCCGGTTTTGGCGCGCCTGCGTGCGGCCTCCGTCCTTGCCAGCAAGGGCGATGCGGCTGGCGCCGTGAAGGCGTTTGACGATATCGCTGCCGACAATGCCGTGCCGGGTGCGCTGCGCGATGTGGCGCGTTTGCGGGCGGGTTATCTGCTGGTCGATAGCGGTTCTTATGACGATGTCGCCAAGCGGGTTGAAACCCTGTCTGCCGATGGCAATTCGATGCGCTCCAGCGCGCGCGAAGCCCTTGGCCTCGCAGCCTGGAAGGCCGAACGTTTCGACGATGCGGCCAAATTGTTCAAGCAGATCGCCGATGACGGTATGGCGCAGGCCAATATCCGTCAGCGCGCCAATACGATGCTGGACCTGATGCGCAGCGCAGGCGTTGCGGCTCAAAGTTAAACAAAGGCTACCTTCGGGGCTGGTCTTGAACCGGCCCTGTTTCTTTCTGGAGTAATTTTCGTTCATGGGTTTCACTCTCGCAATCGTCGGGCGTCCCAATGTCGGCAAGTCCACGCTGTTCAATCGTCTCGTCGGCCGCAAGCTGGCGCTGGTGGACGACCTGCCGGGCGTCACGCGCGACAGGCGCATCCATGACGCCAAGCTCTACGACCTCAAGTTTCAGGTGATCGACACGGCTGGTCTCGAAGAGGCCGCCAATGACTCGCTGGAAGCGCGTATGCGCGCCCAGACGGAAGCTGCCATCAGCGAAGCTGATGCGGTGCTGTTCGTGGTCGATGCCAAGAACGGCCTGACGCCTGCCGACAACACCTTTGCTGAACTGGTGCGCCGGTCCGGCAAGCCGGTGGTGCTGGTGGCCAACAAGGCCGAAGCGCGCGGCGCGCAGTCGGGCCTTTATGACGCCTTCCAGCTTGGTCTCGGCGAACCGTGCCCGATCTCCGCTGAACATGGTCAGGGCATGCCCGACCTGCGCGACGCCATTGTCGAACTTCTGGGCGAAGAACGCGTCTTCGCCGACGAAAAAGAAGCGGAAGCCGCAGACGAAGTCTTCACGCCAAAGGCGGTCGGCGAGCTGATCGGCGACGACATCGAGGACCCGGATGAAGAAGTCATCCCGGCCTATGATGCGACCAAGCCGCTGCGCATTGCCATTGTCGGACGCCCGAATGCGGGCAAGTCCACGATGATTAACACCATGCTCGGCGAAGACCGCCTGCTGACTGGCCCGGAAGCGGGTATCACCCGTGACTCGATCTCGGTCGATTGGGAATGGCACGGTCGCAAGATCAAGCTGTTCGACACTGCCGGTCTGCGTCGCAAGTCGCGCGTGCAGGAAAAGCTGGAAAAGCTTTCGGTTGCCGATGGCCTGCGCGCCATCCGCTTTGCCGAGGTGGTGATCATCGTGCTTGATGCGACGATCCCGTTTGAAAAGCAGGATTTGCAGATCGCCGATCTCATCATTCGTGAAGGTCGCGCGCCGGTCATCGCCTTCAATAAATGGGACCTGATCGAAGATCGCCAGATGGTTCTGGCCGATCTTTACGAAAAGACGGCTCGTCTTCTGCCGCAGGTGCGCGGGCTGCGCGCCGTGCCGATTTCCGGTGAGCGCGGCCAGGGTCTGGACAAGCTCATGGAAAATGTCGTGAAGACCCATGAGATATGGAACCGCCGCATTTCGACGGGCCGCCTCAATCGCTGGCTGGAAGGCGTGATTGCCCATCAGCCGCCGCCAGCTGTTTCTGGTCGCCGCCTGAAGGTGAAATATATGACGCAGGTGAAGACCCGCCCGCCGGGCTTCGTCGTCTCCTGCTCGCGTCCCGACGCGATGCCGCAATCCTATGTGCGCTATCTGGTCAACGGCCTGCGCGAAACATTCGATATGCCGGGCGTGCCGATCCGCCTTGCGCTGCGCACCTCGGACAATCCGTTCGCGGGCCGAGCCAAGAAGAAGCGATAAGCATCATGTAAAAAAGCCCGGAGTGATCCGGGCTTTTTCTTTTATATAATTCACTCTTAGGCCGGTTCGGACATTTGTTTACGCGCCGCCTTGAGTAACCTGCCTTGGTCTGCTAATCCGCCCGCTCCCCGATTTTCTCCCAAAAGGTGCAGCGATGACGAAGGCTATTGAGAGCCCATTTGATGGCGTGACATTAGGCATCGATTTCGGCACCACCAACACGGTTCTGTCGGTTGCAAGCCCAGATGGCACGGCGGCTGTGCTGAGCGTCGTCAAGGATGGCGCCGAAGTTACTGGCTATCGCTCGATCCTCTGTTTCTGGCAGGATCGCGAAACCGGCGAGCGCACGGTGGAAAGCGGCCCATGGGCGATGGATGCTTTTGTCAATGCGCCGCATTCGACGCGCATGTTGCAATCCTTCAAGACCTTTGCGGCGTCCAAATCCTTTACCGACACGCCGGTTTTCGGCAAACGGTTCAAATTCGAGGATATTCTGACGACATTCCTCGAAACGGTTGCCGCGCGCCTCGGCGACAGGCTGCCGCCAAAGGGCAATCGCGTGGTGGTCGGGCGTCCGGTTATCTTCGCAGGCGGCTCGCCGGACGAGCAGCTGGCCATGCAGCGCTACGAAAAGGCGTTTCGCGCCTTTGGCTTCACCGACATTCACTATGTCTATGAACCGGTGGCCGCGGCCTATTTCTATGCGCAGGAACTGAAGGCGGATTCGACAGTTCTGGTAGCCGACTTTGGCGGCGGCACGAGCGATTTTTCTATCGTGCGCTTCGAGGTGGGCAAGGGCGGTCTTTCCTTCACGCCGATGAGCCAGACCGGTCTTGGCATTGCGGGAGATACATTCGACTACCGCATCATCGATAATGCGGTTTCGCCATTGCTCGGCAAGGGCACGGAGTACAAGTCCTTCGGCAAACGCCTGACCATGCCGAACCATTATTACGCAAATTTCGCGCGCTGGAACACGCTGTTCCTGATGAACTCGCCCGCGACGATCCGCGACCTGACCGAGCTTGCCAAGCAGGCGGTCGAGCCGGACGCGCTGGAGCATTTCATCAATCTGATCGAGAATGATTACGGCTACGAAATCTATCGCGCCGTTTCGAACCTGAAGGTTCGCCTCTCATCCGAACGCATGGCGGAACTGCATTTCAAGGCCGACGACTTTGAAATCCGCTCGGATATCACCCGTAACGATTTTGAAAACTGGATCGCCGAGGATGTGCGCCAGATCGAACAGTCGGTTGACGAAGCCGTGGAAAAGGCCGGACTGCAATCCGGTAATATCGACCGCGTTTTCCTGACGGGCGGCACGTCCTTCGTGCCGGCCATCCGCACCGCATTCGAAAGCCGTTTCCCCGATGCGGCGGTGACCAGCTCCAACCAGTTCGATTCGATTGCCACGGGTCTGGCGCTGATCGGACAGGACGCCGATATCGACCGCTGGTCGGTGAAGTGATTGCCAAGGGCGCTCAGTTCAGACGAGCGCCTTAGGATGCTGTCGCCGTATCGGCAAAACAGCTGGCAATCTTTGCATTCGCGCCAAGCTTTTTGGCCCATTTGACCAGATCCGGCACTTCACTCCTGTCGGCCATGCCGCCCCAGACGTCTTTAAGCTGCGGTGTCTTGCCTGACAGGTTGAAGAAGAAATAGCCGGGGTCGGCTACCGGAACATCGGCATAAACGACTGCCCAGTCACCGCTTTGCATGAAACTGTCGATTTTGACCGCAGTTGGTTTCACCTTCTTGCGGAGGCTTTTGGCAATCAGGGCCGAGTAATTAGACCGCTGTTGCTTGGTCAAGCTCGTGGTTACCCCATCGCAGGGCGATTTGGCGAAGGCGCTCCCCGCCGATGCCAGAAACGCCATTGCAATGAAACCATTGATGCAGGCCGTCTTGAAGATAGCGGTCATCATTCCCCTCCGAACGATTGCTGTCGTTCAGGGAGCATAGCCGGATTATTCGTGAGCAGTAAGAGCCTGCTCCAAAAGTCGCCCTGTGTGGCTGCAAATGGCAGTTTTCTCCTTACGATACTCGAAAATCTCCATTTTCGCACACACATGCCGCTTTTTGCTTCAGGCTCTAAGAGGTTTACGGCAGGATTTCGATTGGGGTGCCGTTTGGCACTCTTGCCCAAATGTCGCGCATTTCCGCGTCGGTGACGGCAATGCAGCCATCGGTCCAGTCCCACAGACGATGCACGGACGCCAGCCAGCCCCAGCCATTCGGCAGGCCGTGGATCATGATATTGCCGCCCGGCGCATAACCGCCCGCCGCGGCGGCCCGTTTGTCGTCTTCGTTCGGGTAGGAAATATGCAGGCTCAGATGCGCCATGGAACGCGGGTTGCGCCAGTCGATGACATATTGTCCTTCGGGTGTCTTCTCGTCGCCCTCGCGCTGCTTGTGGCCGTCATCGCCATTGCTGCCGAGCGATATGCGATAGGCGCCAATGGGCTGGCCCTGGCGGAGCAGGGTCATCTGGCGGCTGGCCTTTTCAACACGGATTGCATCGGCCTGCTGTTCTGCCGGGGCGGCGACGGGCGGCTCGACGAGGCTGACCCGCGCCATGACCTTGGTATAGCCAAACAACGCAACAGCAATGAGCACGACGGCGGCGAGGGTTTTCTTGATCATAGGGCTGCTCTGATCGTGAGGAGGTATTCTTGTGCGGGCATTTTAAATGAGATGGTTTATTATCCCACCCGATCTGTTTTGACCATTGTGATCCAAAAACGCAATGAAAACAATCGCCGGGTGGACAGTGTTAATTCAAAATTAATCAATATTTTCAAAGGGTAAACAAAACTCCGTTAACGATCCATCAAGGTTAATACTCCATTATCGGCTTCGTTAAGCACATCCCGAAAAGCGAGAAACGGCTTCGGAACCTGTGCGCGAGAACTGAAGTCTGTGTGAGTGGAGTGTGCGGTGCGTCTTGTGTCGATACGAGCGCTGTTTGGCCGACGGAAGGCCGTTGCCGAGCCGGTATGGCATTATCCTGTCACGGGCTATTGCCCGGAGGATGGTCGCTATTATGCCGTGCGCGCAAAGCCGCGTCACGTCGCCCGCAAGCCGCAGCGTCTGATCCCGCTGGTGCTCACAGCCTTCGCCTATCTCTTCAATTCCAATGCGATTGCCTTTCAGGATATGGCGAGCCTCGTGCCGTCTGCCGATCTCGGCACGCATCGCTGGACGGCTTATGTCGCCAAGGCTCCCGTTGGTTCGGTGCATCAGGCGGAAATGCCCTTTGTCGATGCAACGACCGTCACCGGCAGCATCGCCACCAATGGCATCGAAGTGCCGGGCATCGGTCGTGTAGCGCTTTCGGGCGGCAAGAAGACCGCGAAGCTCGGCCCGGATGATCCCAACCCGGACGAAAACCGCATCAACCGCGCCGACAAGACGGGCCGTCTGGTCTCGGTGCAGCCAAAAGCGCCCGCCAAGGCGTTCACCGCGGGCAGCATGTTCGACAAGATCAGCATGATTACCCGCCCGCCGGAAAAGACCGACACCAAGATGGCCTTTTCCAGCAAGCTTGAAGGCAAGGAAATTGGCATCACCATGGCCTTCCATGCCGTGAAGCCGCCAAAGCCGCGCGCAGAAATGCCGGTGCAACTGGCCAAGCTGATCAACAACGACCAGCCGGATGTGCTGGCGCTGGGTTATGCACCGTCTGCGCCTGATTATGGAAAAACATCTCCGTTTGAGAGTATTCTGAAACCAGACCCGAGCGAGGGGCGTTTCGTCCCGCCCATCGGACAGGAAGATCACGACTGGGCGGCAACTCCGTTGCCGCCTTCGGCATTTAGCAAGGGCGAACAGAAGTGCCTTGCCGAAGCCGTTTACTACGAGGCGCGTGGCGAAACGGTCAAAGGGCAGGTGGCTGTGGCGCAGGTCGTGCTCAACCGCGTGCGCAACCCGGCCTATCCGGGCACCATTTGCGGGGTGGTCTATCAGAACCGCGATTGGCTGAATGCCTGCCAGTTCTCCTTTGCCTGCGACGGGCAGAAACATCGTGTTACCGAGATGCCGCAATGGCGTATGGCGCAGCAGGTGGCGAAGACGGTGTCGTCCGGTCAGATATGGCTGCCGGAAGTGGGCTCGGCCACGCATTATCATGCGACCTATGTGAAGCCCTTCTGGGCACCCACCATGAAGAAGCTGACCAAGATCGGCCTTCATGTGTTCTACCGCACCTATGGCGGCGGGTGGAGCTGACAAGCATTTCCAGCAAAAGTGCGAAGCGGTTTTGCGTTCGGAAATGCGTAGGGAAAAAAGCATTTCCAGCAAAAGTGCGAAGCGGTTTTGCGTTCGGAAATGCGTAGGGAAAAAAGTATTTCCAGCAAAAGTGTGAAGCCCCTCCGCGGCGGCCAGCCCACTGGACTGCCCGCCGATACAGCTTTGATCTATCCGGTATCCACCGGCAAAGGCCCGCTTTAGCAGAACTTGCTACGGCTTCGATTTCATAAAATAGGCGCGAGTAAATGTCTGGCGTGTCGATCCGACCCGTCTGCGCGTAAATATACTTACTATATAAATTAGTTATATAATAGGTATATAATTATAGCTAATTAAAATATAACTTTATTAGAATATATAAATGTATATTCCGAAATATAGACATGATATATTAAAATAAATATAAGATTAGAATCATCGAAGTACAATTCATCGGTTTTGGTGTGTGAGGGATAATGAAAGTTTTAAATAAGCATTTGGCGTATTTGCTTATTAGCACATCGTCTTTATTAGGTGGTGCGCATATTGCGGCGGCCCAGCAATTGGAGCTGGGGTCCGCGAAACCATTGGGTGAAGTGGTGTCAGCCTCAGGCTCCTATGCCTATGGTGTTTCTGCTGATGGCAAGGTGGTTGTAGGGTCTGTGACCAGTGGGTCAAACATTGTTGTCCCTCAGAAGTGGAATAGCGAAACCGCAAGCCGGGCCAATCTGGCGCCTTTGGACGTTCAGCTTCCTGCCCACGCCAAGGCTGTGTCCGCTGATGGCAGTGTTATTATAGGGACTTCTCTTGTCGGGACTACCAACCACGCTGTGGCGTGGCTGGATGGCTCGTCCGCAGTGACGGAGCTTCAAGGCATCGGAGCCACTGGTAAAGTCTCCGCCGAGGCGGTGTCCTCTGATGGTTCAACAATTGTTGGATACTACTACATAGGGAATATCGCTCACGCGGTCGCGTGGTCCGTGGCCAACGGTTCAGCACCGGCAACGGAACTCCACGGTTTGAGCGCAGGTAACTCCGCGCCGACAGGTCTTTCCAAAGACGGGGGAGTGGTCGTTGGATATTCTTATACAGAGGTTGGCAATACAAAACGTCATGCAGTGGAGTGGCGTAATCAAGTGCTGACAGACCTTGGCACTCTGGGTGGCGATAATTCCTACGCGAACGGCGTGTCTGCTGATGGATCGGTGATCGTCGGTGCGTCACAGTTGCACGTCGGCAGCGCAGTCGAACATGCGACCGTATGGCGTGGCGGCGCCACGGTGCCATCTGATCTTGGTGCGTTGACCGGCAATACGACCTCCTATGCACGTGCTGTATCCGCTGACGGCAGTGTCATCATCGGGTATTCGAGGAATACATCAGCGGATCAGCACGCAGTCGCGTGGTATGGTGGAGGGTCGGATATTACCGATCTCGGCACTTTAGGCGGTGCGACTTCCGATACTGTTGCGGTTTCGGACAATGGCTCTGTTATCGTCGGTAAAGCGACGAATGAAAGCAATGCAACCCACGCTGTGGCTTGGGTTGGTTCGAGCGGGTCGCTGATTGATCTTGGAACTTTGGGCGGCATAGGATCCAACACTACCGGTGTTTCCGCTGATGGAACGGTTATCGTCGGCAATTTTCAGGATATGAATAATATATACCACGCTGCACTCTGGAAACTCGTGTCGGTAACGCCGCCCGATCCTGAGCCGAACCCAACTCCGACCCCTGATCCGGACCCGAACGGGAATGGGCAGCCGACACCAACACCGGAACCAACACCCACGCCTGTCGGCATCGATGTCACCAATACGGTGCAGACGGTTGCCGCACTTGCCAATGACACTTTCTCGGTCGTCGGCTCGCAAGGCGCCATTGTTGGCCGGTTGATGGGCGGCAGCAGCAGCGGTCAGGGCTTCAACGACTTCTCCGGCGCCGGTCTCGGCATGGCGCGGGGTGGCGAAAGCTGGTACGGCATCTATTCCGACGTTGGCCGCGCAGGCGACAGCAAGGATGTGCTCGGCTGGATGACGCTCGGTCACGCCTTCACCGATAATTTTTCGGCCGGCGCAACCATTGCCCATACGTTCTGGCAGGACATGCCGGACAATTTCGACCGCACCAACAATAATCTCGGCGGCGGTATCTATGCGCAGTGGAAAGACCGCACCCAGAGCGGAACCTGGTATATGCGTGGTTCGGCTGCGATCAATCGCTATGATGTCGAGCGGACGCGTCAGGTGCTGGGCTATACCGAACCGGGCAGCGGTGACAGCACCGTCAATGGTTGGGGCGTACAGCTGGAAGCAGGGCAGTCGTTTGATCTCGGCAACAAGGCATCGTTCGGTTATTACGGCGGCTTGAACTATACCGACCTGAAAATGGACGGCTTTACCGAATCCGGCGCTCATTTCCCATTCACCTATTCGGATGTGAAGTCACAGCGCACGACGGCCTATCTCGGTCTCAATTACGGCATGGCGCTGACCGACAAGGTCAACTGGTCCGTCAATGCCGAGATCGAGCAGGATTTGTCGCACAAGGACCCGAGCGTAATCGCCAGCGCCGACTATATCGGCTCGTTCAAGTTCAATTCCGATGCGGCGCATACACGCGGCAGCCTGTCGACCACGGTTTCCTATGCGTTCAGCGATGCCGTCAGCATCGGCGTGACGCCTTATGTAAACCGCACGGTCAACAAGGATACGGCCTTCGGCGCGATCATCGGCCTTTCCGGCAAGTTTTAAGCTCTGCCGGGCAGAGAACGGTTCTGCATGGCATGGAGCGTCACAGCCGATGGCAGATCGGCTTCGACCTTCCGTTTAGCGAAACTGTCATTATGAAAACAAGCAGGCGGGAGAGGGCAACCTCTTCCGCCTGTTGCGTTGCGCCGGTTCTTGCCCAGCTTTCCTTGTCTGTGTTTCACTGCTCGACAGCAAGCACTTGGCGCAGTGCGCTCTCACGCGAATCCAGGGCAAGTTTGATCGTTGATCGCGGCGGAAATCGGATGGCTGAAGCAGGGCCTGCGTTTCATTGGCGCTGGAGCCGCTCCGACTGCGATACGCTGGGGATAGTGGCAACGAAAAAGTGAAGGATTCGCGCCACATTCTTGGACTTTGGGCGGAAAATGAGTCGCACCATTAGCTATCCAATTGTTTTTTTTGAATAAAAAACCTTCTGGAGCAGTGGCTTCAGCGCCTTGACTAGCGGGCGGGGTGTCAATATGTTGCGCGCAACTTGGAAATGGGGTTTTGAACCTGCCTTTCTTGAAAAAAGGAGCTGCCAATGGCACGGGGAATTGAGCCCGAAAAGCCATCCGGTGCTGTCAAGGATGGGCAAGGGCAACCTGCTTCCGGGGAGCTGGATCAGCGTTTGAACCGTCTTGAGGCCGAATTGGTCAAGAAAGGCATGTTCAAAAAGCCAGCTTCCGAGGAGGAGCGGTCGGAGACGGCAAGTTCGGTCGCGCAGGCCATGAAGCTTTCCAGCGAGTTTATCGCTGGGATCGTGGTGGGTGCGGTGCTTGGCTGGTTCATCGATCGTGTCGCCGGCACGTCGCCTTGGGGATTGATCGTATTTCTCCTACTGGGCTTCGCAGCGGGTGTCCTCAATGTGCTTCGTTCCGTAGGTTATGTCGCCGATCAAGGCGGCATTAAGACTAACGCGGAAAAGAGTGACAGGAAATAAGACTTAGCGGACTTTACGGTAAAGTTCGTTCAAGTGTAAGTGATAAGCGGGCCGGATGCATGTCGGGCCCCGAGACTAAATCGCCTTCGGGCAGGGAAGACAGACGAGGTTAAGGTGGCGAACGATCCGATCCATCAGTTCCAGATTTCTCGGTGGATTCCCATCGATGTAGGCGGCGTTGACCTGTCGTTCACGAATGTTTCGGCTTTCATGGTCGCAACCGTCGTGGTCGCTTCGGGCTTCCTTTATCTGACGTCGTCGGGCCGCGGTCTTATCCCGACCCGTCTGCAGTCGGTTTCGGAAATGGCCTATGAATTCGTGGCGACAAGCCTGCGGGATTCGGCTGGTTCGAAGGGTATGAAGTTCTTCCCCTTCGTCTTCTCGCTGTTCATGTTCGTGCTGGTCGCGAATTTCATCGGTCTCTTCCCGTATTTCTACACTGTCACCAGCCAGATCATCGTGACGTTCGCTCTCGCGTGCCTGGTCATCGGTACGGTCATCGTCTACGGTTTCTTCAAGCATGGTTTCGGCTTCCTCAAGCTGTTCGTGCCGAGCGGTGTTCCCGGCATCATCGTGCCGCTGGTTGTTGCCATTGAAATCATCTCGTTCCTGTCGCGTCCGATCAGCCTCTCGGTTCGTCTTTTTGCGAACATGCTCGCAGGCCACATCACGCTCAAGGTTTTTGCTGGCTTCGTTGTTTCGCTGGCCGCACTTGGGCCCATCGGCGTCGGCGGCGCGGTGCTGCCGCTCATCATGACGGTTGCGATCACCGCACTCGAATTCCTCGTAGCCTTCCTCCAGGCCTACGTGTTTACCGTTCTCACCTGCATGTACATCAACGACGCAGTACATCCGGGACACTGAGTTCAAACCGGCGGGCGACCGCCAGAACTGAAATCCGCGCTTATATTTCAATCCAGAAGGAGCTTAACATGGAAGCGGAAGCAGCAAAGTACATCGGCGCCGGTCTCGCCTGTTTCGGTATGGCCGGTACGGCTCTCGGCCTCGGCAATATCTTCGGCCAATACCTCTCCGGCGCTCTGCGCAACCCGTCCGCTGCTGACAGCCAGTTCGGCCGTCTGGTGTTCGGTTTCGCCGTTACGGAAGCTCTGGGCATCTTCTCGCTGCTCATCGCGCTTCTGCTCCTCTTCGCCGTCTAATAAACGGTTCAAGAGTCTGGCCTGCCGCGATCTGTATCTTGAAATGCAGCGCGGCTGGCCTTTGCATATGACGTTCGAGTAGGCATGATCCCGGAAGACGGGAACCGGTTTTCGGATCAGATCATGCTCGATTTAAGGGGAAATCTGGATGTTCGTGTCCACGGCGTTTGCCCAAACCGCCACCGAATCGCAACCGGCACCAGCTGCTGGTGAGCACGGCGCAGCTGATGCTGTGCACACCGAAACCGGGGTCGCGCAGGATGCCGGACACGGCAGCGGCGTATTCCCTCCGTTCGATTCCACCCACTACGCCTCGCAGCTTCTGTGGCTGGCGATCACGTTCGGTCTTTTCTATCTGTTCATGTCGCGCGTGGTTCTGCCGCGCATTGGCGGCGTGATCGAAACCCGTCGTGACCGTATCGCCCAGGATCTCGAGCAGGCTGCCCGTCTCAAGCAGGATGCCGATAACGCCATCGTTGCTTATGAGCAGGAACTGGCCCAGGCCCGCACCAAGGCCGCTTCGATTGCAGAAGCTGCTCGCGAAAAAGGCAAGGGCGAAGCAGACGCCGAACGCGCTGCTGCCGAAGCCGCGCTGGAAGGCAAGCTCAAGGATGCCGAAGACCGCATTGCTGCGATCAAGGCCAAGGCCATGAGCGACGTCGGCACCATCGCCGAGGAAACCACGGCTGAAATCGTCGAACAGCTTCTGGGCACCAAGGCCGACAAGGCTTCGGTAACAGCCGCTGTCAAGGCCGTGAACGCCTGAGGAGAGGACAATGGACGCTACATTTTGGGCACTTGTTGGCCTCATCATCTTCCTGGCGATCCTCGCCTATCTGAAAGTTCCGGCTATGATTGGTCGTTCGCTCGATGAGCGTGCCGATCACATCAAGAAGGAACTGGAAGAAGCCCGTACCTTGCGTGAAGAAGCACAGCAACTTCTGGCCGAGTACCATCGCAAGCGCAAGGAAGCCGAAAAGGAAGCAGGCGACATCGTCGCCGCTGCCGAACGCGAAGCCAAGGCTCTTCTCGAAGACGCCAAGCGCGCGACTGAAGAATATGTGGCACGCCGTAACAAGCTGGCTGAACAGAAGATCGCAACCGCTGAAGTCGACGCTATCAATGCCGTCCGCGCTTCGGCTGTCGATCTCGCCGTTGCTGCCGCTGGCAAGCTTGTCGCCGACAAGGTTGACACCAAGGTTTCCGGCGGTCTGTTCAAGGACGCACTGGTTCAAGTCAAGTCGAACATGAACTAAGGTTCTCGCGACCTTTTGAGTTTTGAAATGCCGCCTGAAAGGGCGGCATTTTTGTTTTAATAAGGCCTCGGAGAGGGTGCGCCAATTCGGGGGGCATACCAGTGGAATGGATGAGCCACTGCTTGCGGGCGCGTAGAGTATTCGAAAAGAATGAAGCTACCGGGGGCGATGGATGACATAACCGGCGCGATCTGGTTGATCGCCGCCAGTGGCGCCTGATAATCCACTAGGATTCGATCGGTGCAGCTTCCAGTTTTGCGCTCGCATCTTTTCGGACCGAGCCGGATAAGGGCTCATTCCTGCGGACTGATTTCCGTTCAGGCGTTTCGCATCTACACGATACGCTTAAGTGTGAGGCTCAAAGCGTCCCTTGATCGGCGCGAAAGTGTAACGGTGCAGGCCGGGGATGGGGCCATCGCTTTCGATAGCGGCGCGGTGACGGGCGGTTGCATAGCCTGCATGCACTTCCATGCCGTAGACCGTGTGAACGCTGCCTGCGCGCTCCATCATGCGATCCCGCGTCACCTTGGCGACGATGGAGGCCGCAGCAATCGACACGGAGCGCTGATCGCCCTTCACGAGGGCGGAACCGGGGCAGGGCAGGCCGGGCGGTACATCGCGCCCATCGATCAATGCGTGGCATGGCTGTAAGATCAGCCCGTGTACGGCGCGACGCATGGCTTCCAATGCCGCTTTCCGAATGTCGCTGACATCGATGCTGCGGGCGCTGAGACTTGCAACAGAGACGCTTATGGCCTTCGCCAGAATAGTCTCATAGAGCGCATCGCGCTTGGCTGCATTGAGACGTTTGGAATCGTCTAGCCCGTCGGGAACGTCGCTTGCGTCCAGCAGCACGGCGGCAGCTACGACCGGCCCGGCCAAAGGCCCGCGCCCCGCTTCATCGATGCCGACAATATGGCGAAGCCCACGCGCCAGCAGCCTCGCTTCTTCAGAGAAGTCGGGCACTAGCGGAATGTCGAACAGAAGAGGAGAATCAGAAGCCGTGCTTTTCATGAGGCGGCGATTTTCGCATTGCCTCCGATTCTCCGCAAGGTCCTGCCA
>NZ_JABXGB010000130.1:0-260 GCF_022627935.1 Ochrobactrum sp. C6C9
GTCCCCGCCTACCCGACGATGAACGAGATCTGGCTGCGACTGCTCGAGACCTACGGCCGCCCGGAGTAGCGGTGCGGAACCCCCTGCTCGACTCCCCCGTGTCCCGGGCGGGGTGGGCGTTCGCGACCGCGGTCGGCCTGGCCGTCGGCGTCCCGCTCTCCACCGGGAAGGTACGGGTCGTCGACGGGCTGATCGTGTGCACCGGGCTGCCGCGGTGGGTGTTCCGCCGCGGTGGCACCTGCGTGGGGTCGGTCTACCTC
>NZ_JABXGB010000131.1:0-257 GCF_022627935.1 Ochrobactrum sp. C6C9
TCCATTCCGTCGGGGCAGTGGGAATCGGCCGAAAGTCTTGGCTTTACCCGTGTTCAGACACTTTGGAACATCATATTGCCACAGAGCTTCCGGCGTTCAATACCTCCATGGATGAACTGGTACGCGCTACTCACGCTCTCCACTCCGATGGCCTCTATTTTCAGCGTCAGAGAGTCTGTCGCCAACGCACAGGCTGCAATGGAAGCGTCGGGCGGACGACCGGAATTTCTCTTTCCGTTCTATCTGTTCCTTCTCTG
>NZ_JABXGB010000132.1:0-256 GCF_022627935.1 Ochrobactrum sp. C6C9
GTGCCAGCACCGATCGCTTCATCTATCTCTGGGCCGAAGCCGGGGCCGGCAAGAGCCACCTGCTGCACGCCCTGGCCACCAAGGCCGGCCAGGAAGGCAATCATGCCCGCCTGATCCACGCCGACTCGCCCGAGTCGGCCTTCGAATACAGCCCCCGCACCAGTCATTACCTGCTCGACGACGTGGACCAGTTGTTCGAGGAGCAGCAGATCGCTGCCTTCAACCTGTTCAACCAGATCCGCGAACAGGGCGGCTG
>NZ_JABXGB010000133.1:0-254 GCF_022627935.1 Ochrobactrum sp. C6C9
TGAGGAAGCCTGTTTCGTCGATGACCAGGACCGCATCATCCGTGGCGAGGTTTTCTACGACATACTCTCGTACGATGATGCGCAGCTCATCTGCATCCCAGCGCCCGCGCCCCAGAATGGCTTGTTGCCGCCACGGACCGGAATCACCGGCCGCCTCAGCACGCATCCAACCAGTCGTCCGCCGCTCGTCACCCAGCAAACCGTCCAGGAAAAGGTTCGCAGAGGCTGCAACGCGCTCCTGCGTAAACAGTCCG
>NZ_JABXGB010000134.1:0-254 GCF_022627935.1 Ochrobactrum sp. C6C9
GTCCTGGCTGGCCTGGCCTTGTTCGGGCGTGCGGTTCCAGGCAGGCGCCTGGCCCAGGCGCTCGGTGCTGGTCTGTGCCAGCCGGTTGAAGCCGGCGTCGGGCGAGAGCTGCGCGCAGCCGGCCAGCATGGCACAGGCGGCCACGGCGACTGCCCGCAAGGGGCGTGAAACATGGGGGATCATGAAATCCTCGTCTGATTATGATCGTCATCCGTCGTGCGGCATGCAGGATGCGACACGTAACGGGGCAGAGC
>NZ_JABXGB010000135.1:0-252 GCF_022627935.1 Ochrobactrum sp. C6C9
GTGGTGGGTAATCCGGCGACCCTGGTGGGCCTGGGCGACCTGTCCAAACCCGGTCCGCTGCTGGCCATCCTCGGCTTCTTCCTTATCGTCGTACTCGAGGCGCGCAAGGTCACCGGCGCGGTGCTGATCGGCATCCTGGTGGTCACCGTGATCGCCATCGCCCTGGGCGTCAGCGCCTTCGGCGGCCTGGTCTCCATGCCGCCGTCGCTGGCACCGACCTTCCTGCAGCTGGATATCCGGGGAGCCCTGGAC
>NZ_JABXGB010000136.1:0-250 GCF_022627935.1 Ochrobactrum sp. C6C9
GCCACAGACCGCTGTCGGGTAAAAAGTCGTTCGCCTGCCCGTCCAGATGCAGTTCAAAATCGCCCATCTCGTTTTCATGGGCACGCAGGATAGCCTGTAAACGCCCGTCCACGCCCTTCTGCGTCAGCTTCACACCTGCCAGCGGCCAGCGGATTTCATCGATATCAAGCGAGTCAATGATGCGCCAGCGCGAGCGAAGCAGTGCGCCCGGTTCAAAAGCGAGTTGCGGTTCATATACGCTGCCGGTCAG
>NZ_JABXGB010000137.1:0-250 GCF_022627935.1 Ochrobactrum sp. C6C9
CTGCAGTTCCCCGGGCTGCGCCTCGCGGCGACGGTCGTGTGGGCGATCGCCGCGGTGCTCCTCGTCGCCCTCACGACCGCGACGGTGCTGCACTGGATCCGCTACCGGAGCACTGCAGCCGGGCACCAGCTCAACCCGGTGATCTCGCACTTCTACGGCGCACCACCGATGGCGTTCCTCACCGTCGGCGCCGGGACACTCCTGCTCGGCAAGGACTGGGTCGGCCTGCCCGCCGCCGTCACCATCGACT
>NZ_JABXGB010000138.1:0-250 GCF_022627935.1 Ochrobactrum sp. C6C9
CCGTGACACTGTCCGACGGGTCCACCCACCGCACGTCCTCGGTGATCGCGGCCGTGGGGTCGTGGGCACCCACGCTGGTGGGCGACCTGCTCGCGGAACGCGGGGCGCGCCTCCCGGCCCTCCGTGTCACGCAGGAGCAGCCCGCCCACTTCCCCAGCCACCTGCCGGACGAGGCCTGGCCGAGCTTTGTTCACTGGGCCGACGGGGACGACGTGTACGGCCTGCTGACCCCGGGCGAGGGCGTCAAGGT
>NZ_JABXGB010000139.1:0-247 GCF_022627935.1 Ochrobactrum sp. C6C9
GTGCTGCGCCCGGTGTTGCCCGAAGACGCCAGCGGCTGGCCCGGACGCACCCACTGGCCTTCGGCGACCTTGATCGAACCGCGCTGCAGGTGCAGGTAGACGCTCATGGTGCCGTCGTCGACGAAGGCGCCGGAAGGCAAACGCAACGAGTACGCCGGCTACTACGGCCTCGGAGACGACTGGGGGCTGCCACACGGAGAGTTCCTCGCGGCGAAGAACGCGCTCGACCCCGTCAAGACGCAGGTAC
>NZ_JABXGB010000013.1:0-159956 GCF_022627935.1 Ochrobactrum sp. C6C9
TGGAGGTCAGAAATGAACATCAAGAGCCTTCTTCTCGGCTCCGCTGCAGCTCTGGTTGCAGCTTCCGGCGCTCAGGCCGCCGACGCAATCGTCGCGCCAGAGCCCGAAGCCGTTGAATATGTTCGCGTTTGCGACGCATACGGCGCTGGCTACTTCTACATCCCAGGCACCGAAACCTGCCTGCGCATCCATGGTTACGTCCGTTACGACGTAAAGGGCGGCGACAACGTCTATTCCGGTCAGGACCGTGAAGGTTGGGATAAGGGCGCTCGTTTCGCGCTCCGCACCTCGACCGCTTCGGAAACCGAACTCGGCACGCTGAAGACCTTCACCGAAACCCGCTTCAACTATGCTTCGGCTAATTCGCGTGAAGACGGCGTTTATGGCTCGAACTCTTCCGACGTCGTTATGCAGTTCGCTTATATCGAACTCGGCGGCCTGAAGGTCGGTATCGATGAGTCGGAATTCCACACCTTCACCGGTTACCTCGGCGACATCATCAACGATGACGTGGTCTCTGCTGGCGCATACCGCACGGGCAAGATCTCGTACACCTTCACTGGCGGCAACGGCTTCTCGGCTGTGATCGCTCTTGAACAGGGTGCGGACAACGACGGTGGCTTTACGGGCGCTGGCGACTACGCAATCGACGGCTACATGCCACACGTTGTTGGCGGCCTGAAGTATGCTGGCGGCTGGGGTTCGATCGCTGGCGTCGTGGCTTACGACTCGGTCATCGAAGAGTGGGCTGCCAAGGTTCGTGGCGACGTCAACATCACCGACCGCTTCTCGGTTTGGTTGCAGGGTGCATACGCTTCGGAAGAAAATCCGGACCAGATGTACGGCCAGTGGGGCGGCGATTGGGCTGTCTGGGGTGGTCTGAAGTTCAAGGCAACCGACAAGGCTGTCTTCAACCTTCAGGGCGCGCATGACGATTGGGGCAAGACCGCAATTGCTGCTAACGTTGCTTACGAGCTGGTTCCTGGCTTCACCATTACGCCAGAAATCAACTACACCCGCTTCAGCAACGACTGGCGCGCCTATGACGGTGGCATCACCGAAAAGGACGCAATCGGCGGCACCATCCGCTTCCAGCGTTCGTTCTAATCCTTTACGGATTGGTTACAGGAAACCCGGCAGCTCAGCTGCCGGGTTTTTTGTTGTTCTCTGATTCGAACGGCTCTTGCATTTGTGGAATGTCCTGTCTTTGTACGAACGAGCTATTGAAATGCGCCGCTCGGACGAAGCGGATCACAGACACGGAAGGTGAGGCGACATGAAAAGCTGGTTCTGGCCGGGGCTAACGTGGACCGCAACACTGACGGCGCTGGCGCTGTGGTTCGGCGTGGATCGTGTTCAGACCGATATTTCCAGCCGCACCTCCGAAGCGCTGGCGCCCTATGTCTGGACGGGTTTTGATATTGAAGGCCGCGATGTCACCCTGAAGGGCATCGCGCCCGACCCGGCAGCGCAAGATGCTGCACGTGCTGCATTGAGCGCTGTGTGGGGAGTAAACGACATCACCGACCTCACATCGGTTCTGCCTGCCGCGTCGCCTTATGTTTTTAAGATAGAGAAGAGCAATGACGGCTTGGTCTTCACCGGCTCTATCCCGGAGAACGCCTTGCGCGACCGCATCATGGAGGCTGCGGAAGCGGCTGCACCGGGCCTGTCGCTCGACGATGAAATGGCGCTGGCGCGCGGCAGTTGGCCACAATTTTCCGACGGTGTGCTGTTTGCGCTCTCTTTGACCAAGGGACTTGCCGGTGGCGAGATAACGATCACGGACGGATCGCTTTCGATAAAAGGGAAGGCGGCCAGTGCTGAGCAATATCGGTCGATGGCGGATATTTTGTCCAAGCCGCTGCCATTCGATTTGAAACTGGCGGCATCAGATTTGGTTGAGCCGTGATTCTGCGGATTAAAGCTTCCGTTGCGGTAGGTTAATCCAGCGACTTTCCTGTTCGAAAATGACAGTTTCGCTGTTTCAATTTTTGCTTTCTTATTATGACTGACGGATTGGAATTGATCTATGAAACCCAGTGCAGGTTTTGATGCTTTATCTTGCTGAAACATTCTGGCCCGTTCTTCTCGCGGCGGTATTGATCGGTATCGTTGTCGGATGGCTGAGCGGTCGTAAATAGAGCCGCCATTCCGAACTGCGTGGGCTTCAAAAGCGAGCCTGGAGAATAAAATGCGCCGAATCGAGAGGTTAGGGCGCGTAGTACAGAATACGAGGGAAACCGATATGCCGTTGCTGATCATTCAACTGGCGATCCTTGTTGCAGTGGCGTTTATCGTCGGATGCGTTCTGGGCAGATTGTTCCGACGCAAGAACAAGGCCATGACCGACGAGGAACGCACAATCGTCGCGGCTGCGCTTTCGGCACCAGCCGTGGATGAGAAGCCGGAGCTGGTTCAGCCTGCGCCTGTGAAAGAGGCGGTGACCGCACCGCTTGCGAAAGACAAGAAGCCCGCAAAGGCGAGCGCGCCGAAGAAAGCGCCTGTGCCGGATGCCGAAGTCGTTGGCGGGCCGCTGCCGGTGCAGCCGTTCCAACCGGAAGAACAGAGTGTGCCGGATGATCCGGGCCGCCCGGAACTGCTGGATGCGCCGCGCGAAGGCAAGGCAGACGAACTGACCGCGATCGGCGGAATAGGCAAGGCTATTCAATCGATTCTGAATGGGCTTGGCGTCTATCATTATGACCAGATCGCAAACTGGTCGGATGAGGAAGCTGCATGGGTCGAACGTCACATAGGGTTCCCGCGCCGAATCGTGCGCGAAAACTGGATCGGCCAGGCAGAAAGGCTTGTGGAGACCACGATCAAGCCAGCGGCCAAACGGCCAGCCAGAGCCAGGAAGGCTCCAGCCAAGCCGAAAGCAAAGCCTACGAAAAAATCCGACGCATAATCGGAACCGCTCTAGCGGCGCCCGTAAACCAGATCGGTTTCAATATCGGCGGAACCGGTCAGGCGCGCTTTATAGACCTCGTAATTTTCCATCACGCGCTGCACATAATTGCGCGTTTCCGAATAGGGAATGCGCTCGATCCAGTCCACGACCTCTTCAATCGACTGGCCGCGCGGATCGCCATATTTCTCGACCCATTCCGAAGCGCGGCGCGGTCCAGCATTATATCCGGCGAAAGTCAGCACATAAGAACCGTTGAAACGGTCGAGCTGTTCACCCAGGAAATGCGCGCCGAGCGTCGCGTTATAGCCTGCGTCGCTCGTGAGGCGCGGTGCAGAGAAGGGCATGCCGTTGCGCGTTGCGACGCTCTTGGCGGTCGCAGGCATCAGCTGCAACAGTCCGCGTGCGCCGGCCTTCGAAACTGCGCCGACATTGAACTCGCTTTCCTGACGCGCGATGGCATAGGCAAGCGCCTTGCCCGAGCCGCTGATATTGGCGCTGGCCGGAATGGCGCCGAGCGGATGCGAAAGCGCACCCACATCCAGCCCGCGCAGGGCTGCGGTTTTGCCGACACGCAGTGCCAGATAATGGTTCTCGTTGCGCTCTGCCATGACGGCCAGCAAAGCCAGTTCGCCGACACTGTCGAGTTCCTGCGAAAGCTGCATATAGATGGATGTCGCCTTGGTGGCATAACCGATTTGTTCGAGACGTTTGATGGCTTGCACCGCATGGCGGTTGGCAAAGCGCGCGCGATCCGTCTCGGTCGGCTTCGGATAGATCAGTTCCGGCGCCTTTTCATCCAGCTTGGCTGTGGAAAGCTGGCCATAGAATGTCGTGCCGAAATGGGCCGAGCGACGATAAAAATCACGGGCATTGCCGCCGCTTCCCGCATCCGCAGCGCGTCCGAGCCAATAATAGGCGCGGGACGCGGAAATTGGACGGGCGGAGATTTCGGCAATTCTGGCGAAATGCGGTGCGGCAGTCTTGGGTTGCTTGAGCGCGCGGAGCGCATACCAGCCAGCATGAAATTCCGCTTCGGCGGCAACCGCTGGCGATTCGGCTGCATGGGCCGCGACTACCTTATAGGCCAGTTGCGGCTTGCCGAGATCGAGCAACTCGCGCGACAGAATACGTCGTTCGGTCCACCATGCGTCCGGATCGACCAGCATGGCTGCCTGACGCGGCGCTTTCAGCATCAACTCGGTCGCGTCATCATAGCGCTCAGTGCGACGCAGATAGCGAATCTTCAAAAACTGATAGGCCGCATTCGCCTGCCATGAACGGTCCACGGCGGCAATCGTCGCCGCTGCGGTGGGCGATTTCTGCGAGACGGCTGCAAAAGCATTATACAGCGACTGGGCCTGCGCGGGACCGGCAAGCAGTTTTGCCGATGCCATACGGTCATTATAGATCGCGCGCAGAAAACGCCGCTGATGGTCTTCCCGTGTCAGGATGCCGTTGAATTCCTTCAACACTTTCTGCTCGTCTTCAGACGAGAGGCGCTGCGTTGCCCACCAGGGAGACAGGAGTTCGCGGGCTTTGCCGGGATTGCCGATACCGACATAGGCGCGAGCGAGCACGATCATGCCTTCGGTAGTCACCGGGCGACGGCTGCCAAATGCCGCCATGACGGTTCCCGCAGGCGGGTTTTCCTTGAATAGAGCGCGTTCAGAATTGCGCTGAAGCGTGGAAATGCCGGGCCAGCCGGGCAGTTCGGCAGTCGCAGCGGCGATTTCGCTGCTGGTGACGCCTTCGACGCCCGAGGTCGCAATGGCCCAGGTCAGAATCTGCCGGTCGAGCGAACCGCGTGGCATGCCGTTGCGAAAGGCAACCGCACTTGCAACATCTTTCGAATAAAGCGCATCAAGCCCGCTTTTCAGCGTGCCGCCAATGGCCGCCGGGTTTTCCACGCGGCTGAATGACGAGGTGATAACCGGATCGGGCGGTGTGGGACGCGGCGTTGGCGTCACCAGATTCATCGGCGACGCTGGAGACGGTGCTGCGGCAGGCGCAAACGGGCGCGCGAGCGGGGTCGGCACTTGGTTCGGCAGTGACGACTGCGCAAACGACGCCGACGGCTGCACGGCAACCGCAATAAGGCATCCTGCAAGCAGGGCTTTTCGTCTGATACTGATCGCTACGACTTCTTTGGACATCCGCACTCTGAAACAAAAATCCGGCCAGCCGGGACTTGGTTGCTGCAAAATATGTTAGCAAAATTCGGCTTTTGTTAGCCTTTCATTTCGCCCGCATATTTTGTCGTCAAGGATAGGCCCCAAGGAATGAAACTATGATTAATAAAAGCTTTATAAGATAGTGCAAACGGCGGCGAAACGGCCATGCGGAATACCGGGCTTTACGGGCTGTCGGGATGAGCGAAGATAACATTGGAATAAAGCCGGAATTTTCGTCGCAAATCTGCCGTAATACCCCTGTTTTCCGCTTGCAATGTGCTTGCTCCATTCGTGCTGCAAGACTATTGTTCAACGCCTCCGCAAACCGCATATGAGGTCGAGCGCCCCTGCGGTTTGAGGTTCTGTCTATCTTTTTCAGGAGTTACTGATGCTGAAGGGCTCAATTACCGCGCTTGTCACGCCATTCGATCGTGAAGGAGCGTTCGATGAAAAAGCTTTTCGTGCATTCGTTGACTGGCAGATAAAAGAGGGCACCAAAGGTCTGGTTCCCGTTGGCACCACCGGCGAAACGCCGACGCTTTCCCATGACGAGCACAAGCGCGTCATCGAGGTCTGCATCGAAGTGGCCGCCGGTCGTGTGCCGGTTATTGCGGGGGCCGGCTCGAACAATACTGTGGAGGCGATTGAACTCGCGCAGCATGCGGAAAAGGCTGGCGCCGACGCCGTGCTGGTGGTTACACCTTATTACAATAAGCCGACCCAGCGTGGACTTTACGAACATTTCTCGCAGGTTGCGCGTTCGATCTCCATTCCGCTCATCATCTACAATATTCCGGGCCGTTCGGTCATCGACATGACGCCGGAAACGATGGGCGCTCTGGTGCGCGATCACAAGAACATCATCGGTGTGAAGGACGCGACCGGCAAGATCGAGCGCGTTTCAGAACAGCGTGGCACCTGCGGCAAGGATTTCATCCAGCTTTCGGGCGAGGATGCGACCGCGCTCGGCTTCAACGCCCATGGCGGGGTAGGGTGCATTTCGGTGACGTCGAACATCGCGCCGCGTCTATGCGCCGAGTTTCAGGATGCCTGCCAGGCTGGCGATTTCGCCAAGGCGCTGGAACTGCAGGACCGTCTGATGCCGCTGCACAAGGCGCTGTTCATCGAGCCGAACCCGTCTGGCCCGAAATATGCGTTGTCGCGTCTTGGGCGCGTCGAAAACAGCCTGCGCTCGCCAATGGTGCAGGTCGAAGCTTCGACGGCGGAGAAGATCGATCACGCCATGAAGCATGCAGGTCTCATCAACTGAGCAGGCATTAGCGTGGCTGCTCGTTAAAAGAATTGCAAGCTGCTGATTTTTACGCTCCCGCCGTCGCGGAGCGTTTTCATTTTAAATGCAACACATTATATAGTGCAGTTATGAACAAGCCGAAGAATTCCCCTGCACGCAAGATCATCGCGGAAAACCGCAAGGCGCGCTTCAATTTCGAGATTTTGGACACGCTCGAGGCTGGTCTGGTTTTGACCGGCACCGAGGTGAAGTCCCTGCGCGCCAATCAATCGAATATCGCTGAAAGCTATGCCAGCTTCGAGAATGGCGAGTTCTGGCTGATCAACTCTTATATTCCGGAATATACGCAGGGCAATCGCTTCAACCACGAGCCGCGCCGTTTGCGGAAGCTTCTGGTGAGCAGCCGCGAAGCATCGCGCCTGTTCAACTCCGTATCGCGCGACGGTATGACGGTTGTTCCGCTGAAGCTCTATTTCAATGATCGTGGACGCGCGAAGTTGGAACTCGCCGTGGCGCGCGGTAAAAAGAATCATGACAAGCGCGAGACGGAAAAGAAGCGCGACTGGGGCCGCGAAAAGGCCCGCTTGCTCCGCGACCGGGGCTGATCGCTTTCCAAAGAAAAAGAGCGCCGTCAGGCGCTCTTTTTGATTCAGATAGAAGAGTGGATCGCTCGTCGGGAGGGCTCAAAATTCATGCTGGTGCATGGATCGAACCCTGACCGATATCAATAATTCTCTTCGAGATCGTCGTCCTGGCGGCGCGGGGCGCGTTCCGAAGGGTCACGACCGATTTCAGCTTTCAGCGAAACAAGATCGATGAAATGATCGGCCTGACGGCGCAGTTCATCGGAGATCATCGCGGGCTGGGTCGTCAGCGTCGAAACGACGGAAACCTTGCGGCCCTTGCGCTGCAGGGCTTCTGCGAGCGAACGGAAATCGCCGTCGCCGGAGAAGATGACGAAGTGATCAACCGTGTCAGTCAGCTGCATGGCATCGACGGTGAGTTCGATGTCCATATTGCCCTTGACCTTGCGGCGACCGGTCGAATCGGTGAATTCCTTGGCGGCCTTGGTGACCACCTTGTAACCGTTATAATCCAACCAGTCGATCAGTGGGCGGATTGAGGAATATTCCTGATCTTCAACAAGCGCCGTATAATAATAAGCGCGCAGCAAATAACCGCGCTTCTGAAACGCCTTCAGAAGCTTGCGGTAATCGATGTCAAAGCCCAGGGTCTTGGATGCTGCGTATAAATTGGCGCCGTCAATAAAAAGCGCAATTTTTTCACGAGAATCGAACATCGTGCAATATATCCACTCTACAGCCTAACGGGAGTGTGGACCGTCGACCGCGTATTCAGATTTGTTTCACAAACGTCGGCTGGCGAAATATTTCTACCAATAGCGTTTATAGCGTTTCTAAGGACATATTATAGAAAAACAAGCAACCATAGGTTGTTATTTTAGTGAGCTAATTTACCTAATGTAGCAATTTCGATATGAGAACGAATTTTGGTCTGCTTAATATTGTTCCATTTTGAAATGCGATGAGATATTATGCGGTATATCGTTAAAAATCGAGGGTATATGAACGGATTAAGGCTATTTAACGCCTGTAATCCCGCTTTGGCTTGTAATTTCGCCCGACAGGCGTTATGTGCTGAAAAAAATCCGTTTAAAGTTCGAAAATGAAAGGGACCGTGTATGGCCCGCGTCACTGTTGAGGACTGCGTAGACAAAGTCGAGAACCGATTCGAGCTGGTTCTGCTCGCCGGTCATCGCGCCCGCCAGATTTCCCAGGGCGCTTCGATCACTGTCGACCGCGACAATGATAAGAACCCCGTCGTTGCGTTGCGCGAAATCGCCGACGAAACGCTTTCGCCGGACGATCTGAAGGAAGACCTGATCCACTCGCTGCAGAAGCATGTGGAAGTGGATGAACCGGAAGCTGCCGCTCCTGCCCAGATCACGTCGTCGTCCGACGAACTGGCTGAAGGCATTGCCGATGCTGCCGAGGAAGACATTGTGTCTTTCGACCGCATGTCGGAAGAAGAGCTTCTGGCCGGTATCGAAGGTCTGGTCGCTCCGGAAAAGAACGACGACTTCTAATCTGCTTTCGGGTTGCCTTTTTATACACGCGCTGCGGCTCATCAGGCCGCGGCGCGTATTTTTACGCGCGTGAACATAAAATGATCGCTGCGGCGGCTTGCAGGAAATTGATTTCTGTCTGAAATTAATCCTGTTGGCAGAAAGTCGGTGCTAAAGCTCGCAAAACACTCGATAATTTGCGAAGTTGTGCTCGGTTGGGGTGTGATTGTGTTGCGGTGTGGCCGCGAACCACCCGGCGTTGGTTTGAGGGAGTTGTCGTAGATGATGCGCCAGTATGAGCTTGTGGAGCGTGTGCAGCGATACAAGCCGGATGTTAACGAGGCGCTTCTCAACAAGGCATATGTCTATGCCATGCAGAAACATGGCAGCCAGAAACGTGCTTCCGGCGACCCTTATTTCTCTCATCCTCTCGAAGTCGCGGCCATCCTCACGGACATGCATCTGGATGAGGCGACGATCGCCATCGCGCTTCTGCACGACACCATCGAAGACACCACCGCGACCCGTCAGGAAATCGACCAGCTGTTCGGACCGGAAATCGGCAAGCTCGTCGAAGGACTGACCAAGCTCAAGAAGCTCGATCTGGTTTCCAAGAAGGCCGTGCAGGCGGAAAACCTGCGCAAGCTGCTTCTGGCCATCGCCGAAGATGTGCGCGTGCTTCTGGTCAAGCTTGCCGACCGTCTGCACAATATGCGCACGCTCGGCGTCATGCGCGAGGACAAGCGCCTGCGCATTGCCGAAGAAACCATGGATATCTATGCGCCGCTCGCTGGCCGCATGGGTATGCAGGACATGCGCGAAGAGCTGGAAGAGCTGGCTTTCCGCTATATCAATCCCGATGCATGGCGCGCGGTTACGGACCGTCTGGCTGAACTTCTGGAAAAGAACCGCGGTCTTCTGCAGAAGATCGAAAAGGACCTGTCCGAGATTTTCGAGAAGAACGGCATCAAGGCCAGCGTCAAGAGCCGCCAGAAAAAGGCGTGGTCGGTGTTCCGCAAGATGGAAACCAAGGGTCTGTCCTTCGAGCAGCTTTCCGACATTTTCGGTTTTCGTGTCATGGTCGATACGGTACAGGATTGCTATCGGGCGCTGGGGCTGATCCATACGACGTGGTCGATGGTGCCGGGGCGGTTCAAGGATTATATCTCAACGCCGAAGCAGAACGACTATCGTTCGCTGCACACCACCATTATCGGTCCGTCACGCCAGCGTATCGAACTGCAAATCCGCACCCGTGCGATGGATGAAATCGCCGAGTTCGGCGTGGCGGCGCATTCGATCTATAAGGATCGCGGCAGTGCCAACAATCCGCACGCGATCTCGACGGAAACCAACGCTTATGCCTGGCTGCGCCAGACCATCGAGCAGCTTTCCGAAGGCGACAATCCTGAAGAGTTTCTGGAACATACCAAGCTGGAACTGTTTCAGGATCAGGTTTTCTGCTTCACGCCGAAAGGTCGGCTGATTGCACTGCCACGCGGTGCGACGCCCATTGATTTCGCCTATGCCGTGCACACCGATATCGGTGACAGCTGTGTTGGTGCCAAGGTCAACGGGCGTATCATGCCGCTGATGACAGAGCTGAAGAACGGTGACGAAGTGGATATCATCCGCTCCAAGGCGCAGGTGCCGCCTGCGGCCTGGGAATCTTTGGTTGCGACCGGCAAGGCGCGCGCTGCGATCCGCCGCGCGACCCGCTCCGCCGTTCGCAAGCAATATTCCGGCCTGGGCATGCGTATTCTCGAACGCGCCTTCGAACGCGCCGGAAAGCCGTTCAGCAAGGATATCCTGAAGCCGGGCCTGCCGCGTCTGGCGCGCAAGGATGTGGAAGACGTGCTGGCCGCCGTCGGACGCGGAGAGTTGCCGTCCACCGATGTGGTGAAGGCCGTTTATCCAGACTATCAGGATACGCGTGTCACAACGCAGAACAACCCCGCCAAGACCGGCGAAAAAGGCTGGTTCAACATTCAAAATGCTGCCGGGATGATCTTCAAGGTTCCCGAAGGCAGCGAAGGCTCCGAGGCCGATAAGGGCAAGGATCAGGAAACCGCGACGAAGCCGGGCAAGCGTGCTCTGCCAATCCGTGGCACCAATTCCGATCTGCCGGTGCGCTTTGCGCCGGAAGGTGCGGTGCCGGGTGACCGTATTGTCGGCATTCTCCAGCCTGGCGCCGGTATCACGATCTATCCGATCCAGTCACCGGCGCTGACCGCCTATGACGATCAGCCGGAACGCTGGATCGATGTGCGTTGGGATATCGATGAGACGATGCATGAGCGTTTTCCGGCTCGCGTCAGCGTCTCGGCGATCAATTCGCCGGGCTCATTGGCGGAAATCGCCCAGATTGTTGCGGCCAACGACGCCAATATTCACAATCTCTCTATGGTGCGCACCGCACCGGACTTTACCGAAATGATCATCGACGTCGAGGTGTGGGATTTGAAGCACCTCAACCGCATCATTTCCCAATTGAAAGAAAGCGCGAGCGTCAGCGGCGCCAAGCGCGTGAACGGATAGGACCAAAATGAACACCGAAGGCGTGCTTGCCGTCTTCCGCGAAGCGGGAGCGATCCTCGAAGGCCATTTCATTCTCACTTCCGGCCTTCGCAGCCCTATTTTCCTTCAGAAGGCGCGTGTGTTCATGCATGCCGACAAGACGGAAAAGCTGTGCAAGGCGCTGGCAGAAAAGATCAAGACGGCCAATCTCGGTCCCATCGACTATGTGGTCGGGCCGGCCATTGGCGGTCTTATCCCGTCCTATGAAACGTCGCGCCATCTGGGTGTGCCGTCGGTCTGGGTCGAACGCGAAAACGGCGTTTTCCGCCTGCGCCGCTTCGATGTGCCCAAGGGCGCGCGCGTGGTGATCGTGGAAGATATCGTGACGACCGGCCTGTCGATCCGCGAAACCATCGACTGCATGAAGGAGCTGGGCATCGAGGTTGTTGCTGCGGCCTGCATCGTTGACCGGTCGGCGGGCAAGGCTGATGTTGGCACCAAGCTGATCGCGCTTGCGGAATATGAAGTGCCAGCTTACCCCGCCGATAATCTGCCGCCGGAACTGGCGGCAATCCCGGCCATCAAGCCGGGCAGCCGCAATATTTGACGGTTATTTCTTGCCGGGAAGTTCTTTAGAAACGTTGTATATTAAAAGACTTTCTGGCTGGATATAATATAAGTGTTGATGCCGCAGGGCTATTAAAGCTCTGCGGTGAGATTCCCCTTTACGTGGGGCCTTTTATTTACGTAATCTAGATGGTTGATAGAAGAGTCCGATCAGTTCTCGCCGACAGGAATCCATCGTGGCTGTAGCACCTTTAGTTTTCGATCCGAAATCGCCTTTTCGCGCGCCGTGCGGCATCTGTGTCGACTGCGATGTGCGCCGTATGGCGGTTTGTGCTGCGCTCGACGACGGCGATCTTGGTGCGCTGGAAGCGATCATGACGTCCAAAAGGCTGGATGCGAACGAGATGCTGGTCGAGGAGGGTGAGCTGAAGGGGCGGGTCTTCAGCCTGACGTCCGGTATGTTGCGCATCTATACCTCTCTACCGGATGGGCGCCGCCAGATTGCGGGCTTCCTGTTTCCCGGCGATTATCTCGGTCTTGCCGACGATGATGTCTATTCGCAGTCGGCGGAAGCAGTGGTGCCTTCGGTCCTGTGTGCCTTCTCCACGAAGGAAATGGAAAATCTGATGGAGCGCTTTCCAAAGCTCAAGGAAAGGCTGCACCAGATGACGCGGGCTGCACTGCGCACCGCGCGCGACAACCAGCTCGTGCTCGGTCGTCTTGCGCCGGTGGAAAAACTTGCGAGCTTCCTGCTGGTTCTGTCCTCCCGCGCCGAAAAGCGCGGTGAACGCTCCAATCCGGTGCATCTGTCGATGAACCGTACGGATATCGCGGATTATCTGGGGCTTACCATCGAAACGGTGAGCCGAAGCTTCACCAAGCTGAAGAGCCAGGGCCTGATCCAGCTCATCGACGCCAATACGGTCGAAATTCTGTCGCGCCGTTCGCTTGCAGCTGTTGCGGGCATGGATTTCGACGCACTTTAAAACTGTCTAAAGTCGATCTGTTGTAATCGCTCTAATTCTTTGTTTTAGCGTATATTCTGCCTGATCGAAGCTGGGCCTGAAATCAGTCCGGTGCGCTGATTTCACCGTATAGGCGTGCAGCACTTCTGCTGAAAATTCTCCAGCTCCCAATACTCTGCTCATTCATCGTCACCCGTTGATTCAAATCAATGCGGGGTGCCGCGTTGCCCTGTAATTTCTACCATAAAGATTGATGCGGCTACAAAAGGGACGGCCGCGCGGTAAATGGGGAGAAAGACGGGTGCTCTTGTGGCTGGTCACTGCAACATTGGCTGTCATTCATGCGGTATACCGTGCCGCATCATGCCGTCCAGTCCTGCAGGCTGCAATTCCGGTTCAGGCATCGGCGTCTCCATTCGCACTGGCCGAGCTTCGCCAGTCCGCGCGCCGCGCGAGGTGGGTGCGCCATGCATGAAGAAGCGATAAAGCGTTACGCTGCACTTGCTGTTCCGCGTTATACGTCCTTTCCGACGGCTGCCGATTTCGTTCCCTTCGCATCCGAGACTGCGCATCGCTGGCTTCGCCAGATTGGCCCGGGCGAGGGCACCTCACTCTACATCCATGTGCCTTATTGCAAGCAGCTCTGCTATTATTGTGGCTGCCACGCCAAGGTCGCCATACGCGACGATGTCGTCGAGAGTTTCTATCATTCGCTATTGAACGAAATCGAAACGGTGGGCCATGTGCTGACCGGCCGTCCGCGCGTCACCCATCTGCACTGGGGCGGCGGAACGCCTTCGATCCTGAATTCTTCCCAGTTTCTGGAAATTATCACAGCGCTGCGCTCGGTGTTCGAATTTGCGCCGACGATGGAGCATGCCATTGAGCTTGATCCGCGTTCGGTCACGCCGGACCTCGTCAGGACGCTGGCTTTCATGGGCGTCAACCGCGCCAGCCTTGGTGTCCAGGATATCGATATTCGTGTGCAAAAGGCCATTGGCCGGGTGCAGATGATGGAAACCGTGTCGGAAGCCACATGGCTTTTGCGCGGTGAGGGCATCGAGAAAATCAATTTCGATCTCATCTATGGTCTACCGATGCAGACGGTGGACAGTCTGCGCCGCACCTGCGAGACGGTTGCCGCGCTACGTCCGGACCGCGTTGCCTGCTATGGTTATGCACATCTGCCGCAGCGCCGCGCCAACCAGCGACTGATCGATGCGAGCCAACTGCCCGACGCTGAAGCGCGCTTTGCGCAGTCGCGTGTGGTCGCCGAATGTTTTTCCGCTCTCGGCTACGAGCCGGTGGGTATTGATCACTATGCCTTGCCGGACGATGCGCTGGCCGTTGCTGCCCGCAAGGGTCTGCTACACCGCAATTTCCAGGGCTATACCACGGATCGAAGCCAGACCCTGATCGGTTTTGGGCCGTCCTCCATCTCGCAATTTCCGGGCGGCTATGCGCAGAACATTCCCGATATCGGGCAGTATCGCAAGACCGTCGATGCGGGCGAGCTTGCCACGGTGCGCGGCTATACGATGCGCGAAAGCGACCGGCTCCGTTCAGCAATCATCACCGCGCTCATGTGCAATTTTGAGGTCGATCTCGATGATGTGGCGCCGGGTATGGAGTTCTCTGATGAACTCGCCTTGCTGCGCCCGCTGGTCGCCGATGGTCTGGTCGAAGTGAAGGGCAGCCTCATCCGCGCTACTGAAGACGGCAAGCCGCTGATCCGCCTCGTCGCGGCGGCCTTTGATGAATTTCGCAGGGAAACGGTGCAAGGCTTCAGCTTCGCCGTGTGATCTGCATTTGATCGAGCGGTTCCGAGGAACCGTTCTGGAGATGCCGCTGTACCGGGCCGTCAAAAGGTCAGTGGCATGGGAGCGCCGCCGTTGGGGGACGTGCGGCGCTCCCCCTCTTCGGGGGAGCGCTTTTCAAGTTCGGGCTCAGGCTTTCGCTTTGCGGTTCTTTTCCAGCTTTGGCAGGAAGACGGTCAGAAGGCCGAGCAATGGCAGATATGAGCAGATCGTATAGACGAACTCGATGCCCTTGCGGTCGGCGACGATGCCAAGAACTGCGGCTGCGATGCCAGCCATGCCGAAGGCAAAGCCGAAGAACAGACCGGACACCATGCCCACACGTCCCGGAAGCAGTTCCTGCGCAAAGACCACGATGGCAGGGAAGGCCGAGGCCAGGATGAAGCCGATGATCACCGTCAGCACAGCCGTCATCTCAAGATTTGCGTAAGGCAAAGCCAGAGTGAAGGGCAAAACGCCGAGGATCGACACCCAGATCACTTTGCGCGTTCCGATGCGATCACCGATCGGGCCACCAAATATCGTTCCCGCGGCCACAGCGCCGAGGAAGAGGAACAGCAGGATCTGCGAGGTCTGCACCGACACGCCGAAATGGTGGATCGTGTAGAAGGTGTAGTAGCTCGTCAGGCTCGCCATGTAGATATATTTGGTGAAGATCAGCAGCGCGAGCACGGCCACCGTGGCGATTACCCGGTTGCGCGGCAGCGGCAGCGTCTTGTCAGGTTGCGCCCTGCGGGCATTGGCCAGACGATAGCGATTATACCAGTTACCGACATACCAGAGCAGCAACATGCCCGCCAAAGCCGCGATCGAGAACCACGAAACGCTGATCTGGCCGAAGGGCAGCACGACGAATGCCGCAAGCAGCGGGCCGATTGACGAACCGAAGTTCCCGCCCACCTGAAACAGCGATTGTGCGAAACCGTGCTTGCCGCCCGATGCCAGTCGTGCAACCCGCGATGCTTCCGGATGGAAAACGGACGAGCCGAAGCCGACGCAGGCCGCGCCCATCAGCAGTACCGAATAATGATGCGCGGTCGCCAGCAGCACGAGGCCGACGAGCGTGCAGCCCATGCCGAAAGACAGCGAATAAGGCATCGGCTTGCGGTCGGTATAGATGCCGACGAGTGGCTGCAAAATGGATGCCGTCATCTGGAAAGTGAAGGTGAGAAGACCAATCTGCCAGAAGGACAGGCTGTAATTGTCCTTCAGCATCGGATAGATGGCCGGAAGGAGCGACTGCATCATGTCGTTCAGGAAGTGGCCCATGCTTGTGGCCAATATGATGGTGAGGACCGTATTGTCCGCACCGCTGTTGGACGGCTGCTGCGCAGCACTCATGCTCATAATGCGACTCCTCGAACACATCCCGAAAAGCATCAGCGGTTTTCGGATAAGATGTGCGTTAAAATAAACGTGCAGAGCGCCGACCCAATTCAATCAGATCAAACGCATTTTATAAGAAGTATCCGTCTTTCGTTCCAACCTTCCCGCATATTGGAAAGAAAAGGAGCGTTTGGATGCCATTCCGAAAGGAGATTTCGTCAAGCGTACTCTCCAGTTCTCTCTTCATAAGCATATTGCTCGCCGCCCGCTTTCGTGATTTGGTCCATTACTTGTCAGAGTGGGCCAAGCTAAGCTGTTTAAGAACGAATTTGAGATGAAGCCGCCATCGCCATCACGTCTTTTCTTACCCGAGAGCGAGGAACTGCAAAGATTCCACGAAGACCGCGTGGCGATGCTGGAGACCATGACCGGGCCGGTAGTGGCGCTTCCGACGAAATATCCCGACGGCTATTTCGTACCGCTCCACAGCCATTCGCGTGCGCAGCTGTTGTGTGCTTCGCAGGGCGTCGTTCTGGTTACAACCAATGCCGGTCGCTGGATGATCCCCGGCGATCATGCCATGTGGATACCGGCTGGCATCGAGCATTCGGTCGAGATCGTCGGCGATGTCTATATGCGCTCGATCTATATCAGCACCGATGCCGTATCCGGCGTGCCCGACTATCTGCATGTCGTGGGGCTGACCGATCTGATGCGCTGTCTCATCATCGATGCGACCATGATCGACAGCATACCGGAAGCGGGCAGCCGCGACGCGCTGGTTATCGAACTGATCCTGCGTGATCTGCATACGCTGCCGCAAAGGTCGCTTGGACTGCCCATTCCGAACGACCCGCGCTTGCAAAAGCTCTGTCGCGACTTTGTCAAGAACCCATCTTCGCGCGTCACAATCGATGACTGGGCGGACAGGCTTGCCATGAGCAGGCGCTCCTTTACCCGGCATTTCCAGCGCGAGACAGGGGTGAGCCTTTCGGTGTGGCGTCAGCAGGCCTGTCTCTTCGCCGCCGTTCCCCGGCTTTCGGAAGGAGAAGCCGTAACCAGCGTGGCGCTCGATCTCGGCTATGACAGTGTTTCGGCCTTTACGACAATGTTTCGCCGCATGCTGGGCGTATCCCCTCGTCATTACCAGCCGAAACCAGAGCTGGCGCCGACAGAATACCGCGATGCATGATCGATAGGATGATCTAATAAAAGCAATTGTTTCCGCTCGAGGAGAGCAGTATTAAGAGCCCATGTTGTTCCAACGCCGAAATCCGCTGACCCGACGCGAGCGCCTGAGACTTATGCTCTGGCCGCGTCGCTCCTTTTCCCGTTCTTTCAAGTACGGGGGCAAGAGGATTCTGCGCATCACCGCGTCGCCGCATGCGGTGGCGGCGGGCCTGGCCGTGGGCGTCTTCTCGGCATTCACCCCGTTCTTCGGCTTTCATCTGATCATTGCGATTGTGCTTGCCTATTTTCTGGCAGGAAATATTGCAGCTGCCGCCATCGGCACCACGCTGGCCAATCCGCTGACATTGCCTTTCATCTGGGGAAGCACGTTCGAACTGGGCCGCTTCATCATGAATGGCAGTGTGGATGCTGCGCCGCCTGTGCATTTTGGCCGTGCTCTCGAAACGATGCATTTCGATGAAATCTGGACGCCGCTTCTGAAGCCGATGCTGTTCGGTTCGACAATTCTGGGCGCAGCCTGCGCCGTGCTTGTCTATTTTGTGACACGCTATGCTGTCTCGGGCTTTCGCCGTCGTCGTGTGGAGCGACTGGCTGAAAAGCACAGGCTGCACGGCGAACGGGGGCTGCAGCAAACATGATCGTCGGAATAGGCAGTGACCTTATCGATATCCGGCGTATCGAAAAAGCGCTTGAGCGGCACGGCGACCGCTTCCGCAATCGGGTTTATACCGAAATCGAACAGAAGAAATCGGATGGCCGCCAGCAGCGGGCTGCATCCTATGCCAAGCGCTTCGCCGCCAAGGAAGCCTGCGCCAAGGCACTCGGCACCGGCATTGCGCGCGGTGTGTTCTGGCGCGACATGGGGGTGGTGAACCTTCCCTCCGGCAAGCCCACCATGCATCTGACGGGCGGAGCCGCCACCCAGTTGCAGAAACTCCTGCCGCGGGGAACACGCGCTGCCATACATCTGACAATTACCGATGATTTTCCTCTCGCGCAGGCTTTCGTGATCATCGAGGCGTTGCCGGAACCGGCTTGAGCGGTTTTGGTAGCCTACACGAAACTTGTTGGGATTGTGACAGGTAAACTCCTGCTCATAATCGTGCGAGAAAGCAGTGCGCGGATTGCCTCACGCAATCTTAGCGGTTATTAGATCGCGTTATCGCAAGCGGAGAGACAATGAGCGTGTCCAGCAAGAGTGAAACCAAGAAGTCCGGCGGCCTCGGCGAAACCATCAGCGTTATCGTGCAGGCGCTGCTGCTGGCGCTGGTGATCCGCACCATTCTTTTCCAGCCATTCAGCATTCCATCGGGCTCGATGCGCCCGACGCTTCTGGAAGGCGATTATCTGTTCGTGTCGAAATATGCCTATGGCTATTCGCGCTTTTCGCTGCCTTTTGGTCTCGACCTTTTTTCGGGACGTATCTGGAGCGCGGAACCGAAGCGCGGCGACGTGGTGGTTTTCAAGCTGCCGAGCGACACGTCCGTTGATTACATCAAGCGTGTGATCGGCCTGCCGGGTGACCGCGTGCAGATGCGCGGTGGTGTGCTTTATATCAACGACCAGCCGGTCAAGCGCGACCGCATCGGCACCATCGACAATCCCGATGTGACGGAAGAAAACCGTCCGGTCGAGGTCTATCGTGAGACGTTACCGGATGGCGTGACCTACGACACGCTTGATCTTGCACCCAATTCCATCGGCGACGATACCCGCGTCTTCGAAGTGCCAGCCGGTCATTATTTCATGATGGGCGACAATCGCGACAACTCCCTCGATAGCCGCTTCGGCGTCGGCTATGTGCCGTTCGAAAACCTCGTCGGTCGCGCCAATATTATTTTCTTCTCCATCGCGGACAAAGCCAGCCCGCTGGAAATCTGGAAATGGCCGACCGATGTGCGTTTCAGCCGTCTGTTCAGTTCTGTGAATGCTGCGCCCCACACGGCCATCACCGGAAACTGAGATGGTTTCCGCAGGGCAGGCAGCATCCATTCTGGAAGAGCGCACAGGACACCGTTTTCTTAATTTGAAACGGCTGGAACGTGCGCTCACGCATTCAAGTGTACAGGCCCCATCGCGGGCGAATTATGAGCGGCTGGAATTTCTCGGCGACCGTGTGCTGGGGCTCGCTGTCGCAGAAATGCTGTTTGAGGCATTTCCCGAGGCTTCCGAAGGCGAATTGTCGGTGCGCCTCAATGCGCTCGTCAATGCCGAAACCTGTGCGGCGATTGCCGACGAAATCGGTCTCGCCAATTTCATTCACACCGGCTCCGATATCAAATCGCTGAACGACAAGCGCCTCATGAATGTGCGCGCCGATGTCGTGGAAGCGCTGATCGCGACGATCTATCTCGACGGCGGCCTTGAAGCCGCGCGCTCCTTCATTAAGCGTTATTGGAAGAAACGGTCGCTGGAGACCGGCGCAGGGCGCCGCGATGCCAAGACGGAATTGCAGGAATGGGCGCATCAGCAGGGCAATGTGCACCCGTCCTATTCGGTCTTGAGCCGCAGCGGCCCGGACCATGACCCGCTTTTCGTGGTCGAAGTTCAGGTGAAAGGCTTTGCGCCGGAAAACGGTGAAGGGCGCTCCAAGCGCATCGCCGAACAGAGTGCTGCAGAGGCCATGCTCTACCGCCAAGGCGTGTGGAAGCGCGACGAAACTATATGACGCAAGAACTCACGTTTTTTCAATCGAGATCGGTTATAATCGATCGATTGCGACAAATTTCGTTGTAATGACGACAGGTCGCACGGGAGGCGGGCGTGCCAAGGGGATCACGCTCTATAAAAATATCGTCTGGAAGGATGGACAATGAATAATCGGACGACACCGACAGAAAGCGAAACGGAAACCGGGCAGACCCGCTCGGGCTTTGTTGCGCTGATCGGGGCGCCAAATGCGGGGAAATCCACACTGGTCAACCAGCTCGTGGGCACGAAAGTATCGATTGTCACGCACAAGGTGCAGACAACACGCGCGCTGGTGCGCGGCATTTTCATCGAGGGGCCGGCCCAGATCGTTCTGGTCGACACCCCCGGCATCTTCCGCCCGAAGCGCAGGCTCGACCGCGCCATGGTCACCACCGCCTGGGGCGGTGCGAAGGATGCGGATATCATCCTGGTTCTGCTGGACGCGCAGGGCGGTCTCAATGAGAATGCCGAAGCGCTTTTGGAAAGCCTGAAGAATGTGCGCCAGAAGAAGGTGCTGGTGCTGAACAAGGTGGACCGCGTCGATCCGCCGGTTCTGCTGACGCTGGCACAGAAGGCCAATGAACTGGTGACCTTCGATCAGACATTCATGATCTCGGCATTGAATGGTTCGGGCTGCAAGGATCTGGCGAAATATTTGGCTGAAAACGTGCCGAACGGCCCGTGGTATTATCCGGAAGACCAGATTTCCGACATGCCGATGCGCCAGCTCGCAGCCGAAATCACCCGCGAGAAGCTTTACCTGCGCCTGCATGAAGAACTTCCCTATGCCTCGACCGTGGAAACGGAACGCTGGGAAGAGCGCAAGGATGGCTCGGTTCGTATCGAGCAGGTCATCTATGTCGAGCGCGAAAGCCAGAAGAAGATCGTGCTTGGTCACAAGGGCGAGACGGTGAAGGCGATTGGCCAGTCGGCGCGCAAGGAAATCTCGGAAATTCTCGAACAGACGGTTCACCTGTTCCTGTTCGTGAAAGTGCGCGAAAACTGGGGCAATGATCCCGAGCGCTATCGCGAAATGGGACTTGATTTCCCAACCTGACAATCAAAACTGACCTCTATGGAATGGCATGATGAAGGCATAATTCTCGGCACACGTCGTCATGGTGAAACCAGCGCCATTGTCGAAGTGATGACCCGTGAACATGGCCGACATCTGGGCATGGTGCGCGGCGGGCGATCTCGCCGCATGCAGCCGCTGCTCCAGCCCGGCAACCATGTCGATATCGGATGGTGGGCGCGGCTGGACGAGCATATGGGCAGTTTCACTATTGAGCCGCTGGGCTTTGCCGCAGCCCGGCTCATTGAAACGCCTGTCGCGCTTTATGGCATCCAGCTTGCGGCCTCGCATTTGCGGCTCTTGCCGGAACGCGACGCCCATCGCGGCCTTTATGAAACGCTGCGGCTGATCATCGAGCATTTTGACGATCCGCTCGCGTCCGGCGAATTGCTGCTGCGGTTCGAAGTCATGATGCTGGAAGAGCTGGGCTTCGGCCTAGATCTCAAGGAATGCGCCGCCACGGGCCGCCGTGAAGAGCTGATCTATGTCTCGCCGAAATCCGGCCGTGCCGTTTGTCGCGAGGCTGGCGCGCCTTGGGCCGACAAGCTTTTGGCCCTGCCTGCTTTCGTCAATGACACGGCAGTGCGTGCATCGTCGTTTGACGACATCGACCAGGCCTTCAAGATGACGGGTTATTTCTTCCTGCGCCATGTCTGGGAACCGCGTGCGCAGACGCCGCCCGATTCCCGTGGGGGTTTTTTAAATGCGCTCAAACGCGGACAGGCAGGCTGAAAACTTCACCTTCAAAGGCTTCCGCACCGCGACCGATCGATTGGATCGCAGCAGCCATCCGACCATTACGTCCCAGAATCTCATCTGCAATCTCGATCAGGCGGATATTCGGCGTGGCGGAAGGCGACCGCTTCCGCAATTCGTTTGCCAGCCCTGCGTCGTCGCTTTGCGGATTGAGCGCTAGGGCCGCGATATAGGCGGCTGCGGTTGAACGGGAAATGCCCGCATAGCAATGGATGAGCAGCGGCGCGTTTTTGGGCCATGCGCGCACAAAGCCGAGCAAGGCTTGCACGTGGCTTGCATCCGGCGCGACCATGCCTTCGCGCGGTTCGGTAATGTCGTTGAATGTCAGCACCAGACGCCGCATAGCATCGCTTTCCGGCAATGCAGGAACTTCCCCGCTGGTCAGCGTTACGACATGGCTTGGCCGATGATGCTCAAGCTGTAGAGCCAGTTGGGAGAGGGGGCTGACGGCGATCAGCGTCATGAGCCGCTCTTGCGCTTTTCTTCCAGCAAGGCGAAGCGCGCCAGAAAATCGCTCTGCACGCTTTGCGTCGGGCGTGGGGTAAGGTCCAGATTGGCTGGATCGAAGCCGCGCGGGCGACCGAAATATTTGATGGCTTCCCCTTCGCTGAAACCGGCCAGTCGCGTGGCTTCGAAAAACGCGGCAATCTGATCGGCACGTTTTACCAGCGGTTTCAGCTTTGCCGACAATGTTGCAGGCAGGGAAAAGCGGTGATGAATGGCGGTTTGCAGACGTGTTTCAATCAGCTTGTAATTGCCGCCCATCACCGCCTTGAACGGCGAGATCATGTCGCCGATGACATATTCCGGCGCATCATGCAGCAGCGTCAGGATTTGCCATTCGACGCTTGCATCGGGCACGAGGCGATTGAATATCTCTTCCACCAGCAGGGAGTGCTGGGCGACGGAAAACGCATGTTCGCCGACAGTCTGCCCGTTCCAGCGCGCCACACGGGCGAGGCCATGCGCAATATCCTCGATTTCCACATCGAGCGGCGAGGGGTCGAGCAGGTCCAGCCTGCGGCCCGACAGCATGCGTTGCCAGGCGCGCGCTTTGCCGGATGATTGATCCGCCGCCGCCATCAGGCGTTGCCTGCTTCGATTTCCGGGAAGCCGAACCGAACATGAGGCGGGAGGCTCAGTTCTAGCGGTGTTTCGCCAGCGAGCAGGGGCGTACCTGCATCCATTGCATCCTTGACGCGGTCGATGCGCACAAGCGCGATGCCAACGCCATTTGCAGAACTGCCGAGATTGCCGACTTCACGTCCGTCTGCCGTAATAGGTGTGCCGAGCGGCGGCAGATTGCCTTCCGACTTGGCGACCAGAACCCGGCGTCGCGGTTTGCCGCGATGCTGCATACGCGAGACGACTTCCTGTCCGATGAAGCATCCCTTCGGGAAGGTGACGCCGCCGATCTGGTCGAAATTGACGTCATGCAGAAACACATCGCTATAGGCAAAATCGGCTTCGCCTTCTGCGATACCATATTCGGCGCGCAGCTTCGTCCAAGCCGATGCGTCGGCATTTTCACCGGCCTGACCATAGGTGCGAAGCACGTTCAGCTCAGCCGGAAAGCGGGAATCGCGCTTTGTTGAATCATCTTGTGAAGGAGCGGAATCAGTTTGCCAGGAAACGCTGACAAGTGATTCCGGCAATTGTGTAATTTCCGCTTTGGCGCGCAGGCGATAGAATGTCATGCGCTTGCAGAAATCAGCTGCAATGCTTGCGGGCATGTCGAAGCGCAGGCCGTTTTCAATACGCGAGACAAGGAAATCGAACAGGATCTTCCCCTGCGGCGTCAGCAGCGCACCCGGCTTGGCTTCGTCTGGGCCGAGCTTGTCCAGATTGGTCGTGATCACGGCTTGCAAAAACGTTTCCGCGTCTTCGCCGGTGATGTGGACCAGTGCTCTGTTGGAAAGATTGATCGTTTCGGCTGCCGTTGTCATCGCTTCTTCCTTGCGTTTCGCGCCTTCGTTACGTAATCCCCATTGGAAAGGCTCGCAAGTCCCATCAGCAGCGTAGGAGAGCACAATGGCCGAGACGTTCGACACGATTCTGAAAGGCGCAACCCTCGTCAATCATGACGGCACCGGGCAGCGCGATATCGGTATTCGCAACGGGCGTATTGCCGCTATCGGTTCTCTGGGGCAGGCGTCGGCGGGAGAAGTGATCGACTGCACCGGCCTGCATATCCTGCCGGGCGTCGTGGACAGCCAGGTTCATTTCCGCGAGCCGGGTCTGGAGCATAAGGAGGATCTGGAAACCGGTTCCCGCGCCGCCGTGCTGGGCGGGGTTACGGCTGTCTTTGAAATGCCGAACACCAAGCCGCTGACCACGACCGTCGAAACGCTGGAAGACAAAATTCGTCGCGGACGCCACCGCATGCATTGCGATTTCGCCTTTTGGGTTGGCGGCACACGCGACAATGCGAAGGACGTTGCCGAACTGGAGCGCCTTCCGGGCGCCGCTGGTATCAAGGTATTCATGGGTTCCTCGACCGGCGATCTGCTGGTTGAAGACGATGACGGTGTTCGCTCCATCCTGAAAAGTACACGCCGCCGCGCTGCCTTCCATTCGGAAGACGAATTCCGCCTCAAGCAGCGCGAAGGTTTTCGCGTGCAGGGCGATCCGTCCAGCCATCCGGTTTGGCGCGATGAAATTGCCGCGCTGCAATGCACGGAACGTCTGGTGCGCATTGCGCATGAAACCGGCGCACGCATTCATGTGCTGCATATCTCCACGGCTGAGGAAATCGACTTTCTGCAAGCGCATAAGGATGTTGCGACCTGCGAAGCAACCCCGCATCACCTGACGCTTTCCGCCGATGAATACAAGACGCTGGGCAATCTCATCCAGATGAACCCGCCGGTGCGCGACAAACGCCACCGCGACGGCATCTGGAAGGGTATCGATCAGGGTATCGTCGATGTGCTGGGCTCCGACCATGCCCCGCATACGCTGGAAGAAAAACAGAAGCCTTATCCGGCCTCGCCATCCGGCATGACCGGCGTGCAGACGCTGGTGCCAATCATGCTCGACCATGTGAATGCGGGCAAACTCTCGCTGGAACGCTTTGTTGATCTGTCGAGCCACGGCCCGAACCGTATTTTCGGCATGTCGCGCAAGGGCCGCATCGCTGTCGGCTATGATGCTGATCTGACCATTGTGGACATGAAGCGCCGCGAAACCATCACGCATGAACAAGCAGGCTCAAAAGCTGGCTGGACGCCTTACCACGGCAAGACCGTCACCGGCTGGCCGGTCGGGACAATCGTTCGCGGCATCAAGGTGATGTGGGATGCGGAAATCGTGAACCCGCATCAGGGCGAGCCGGTCGAATTTATCGAAGCTCTGCCGCGCGGATAATGGGTTTTCACGCCGTTCGAACGAATGGCGTGATTTGTCCCATCTTTGTCCGGCATCTATCTTTCGCTCCAGTCTATACGGCGTAAATTCTCTCCTATATTCAAACTGTAGGAGAACAAAAATGTCCGCTCAAGATACCGTTCTGCTTGTCGTCGATGCGCAGGAATCCTTCCGGCACCAGCCTTATTATCGTGAGGCCGATGTGGCCGCCTATGTCGAGCGCCAGCAAAAGCTGATTGATGGCGCAAAGCAGGCGGGTATTCCGGTTGTGCAGATTTTCCACACGGAAGAGAGCGGCAACTTTGCCGAAGCATCGGGCCATGTCCGCACGCTCGCGCCGCTCTGCTTCACGCCGGATGCGGTGTTCCGTAAGCGTCGTCACAGTGCGCTGGTCGGCACCGGTCTCGATGTATGGCTGGTAGCAAACGGTATTCGCCGGGTGATGGTTTCCGGCATTCGCACGGAACAGTGCTGCGAAACCACCACACGTCAGGCGTCCGATCTGGGCTATACGGTCGATTTCGTCGGCGAGGCGACGCTGACCTTCCCGATGACTGACGCAACGGGCCGTGAATGGAGCGCTGCCGAGATTCGCGCGCGCACGGAACTCGTGCTGGCCAATCGCTTCGCCCGCATCGCCACGGTGGAAGAAGCGCTGGCTGGCCAGCAGGAACGGAAGGCCGCATGACCCAACCGACAGACGGCAAGCAAATCATCCCCGTCTATGTCATCGTTCCGCCACGTCTGCTTTTGCTGGACGTGGCAGGACCGCTGGAAGTGTTGCGCAAGGCGAATCTCGATCAGGACAAGGTCGAATTTGCGGTGCATTATGTCGGGCCGCTCGGCACGGTTCACAGTTCCATCGGTATGGCAGTAACTGGCGTCGAACCGTTGCCGGATAGCGTGCCGCAGGGTTCGCTGGTGATCGTGTCCGGTTCCACGGATATGCCGCTTGGCGGGTCGGTTGCCAGCCGCGATGAAGACGCCGTCTTTGAGAATGAAATTATCGGCTGGCTGAAGCGTGTCGTCTGCCCCGGTGTCCGGCTGGTCACGATCTGCTCCGGCGCCTTGCTGGCGGCGCGGGCAGGGCTGCTCGATGGCTATGTCTGCACGACGCACCATATGGCCATTACAGAACTGGAAAAGTCAGCACCCACCGCAAAAGTGCTGCAAAACCGGCTTTTCGTGGAAGATGGCGAACGGCTGACCAGTGCGGGTATTACCGCCGGGATCGACCTGATGCTGCAAGTCGTGGCCGATTTGACCAGCCACGCAGTCGCCTTGTCGGTGGCGCGGTATCTGGTTGTTTACCTCCGACGCAGCGGCGGCGATCCGCAGCTTTCACCCTGGCTTGAAGGGCGTAACCACATGAACCCCGTCGTGCACCGTGCGCAGGACGCCATCGCAGCGGACCCCACCGGAGCATGGCCTGTCGAAAAGCTTGCCGATGTGAGTGGCGCGAGCCCGCGCAATCTCTCGCGGCTGTTCAATGAACATGCTGGCATGAGCGTGACGGATTACGTCAACCGGCTTAAAGTTGGTCTGGCCCGCGAAATGCTGCTTAATTCAGATCTCGATATCGAGAATGTGGCCGAAAAATCTGGCTTCGCGTCGGCGCGGCAGTTTCGCCGTGCCTGGCAGCGCATCTATAACCAGTCGCCAAGCCGCGCGCGTGGGCCAGTGGGGTAATTATTCCCCGGCGGTGAAAAAGCGCCAGCTTCCATCGGGCGCAATGCCGATGCTGTAGAAAATATAGCCGCCTGCCTTTTTCATGTCTTCGAAATCGCTGGCGGTGACGATCTGGAAAAGCTCGACGGTCTGCGACGGTGTCAGCCTGTCGAGCGGCATGGCGTAGAAATAGGGCCAGACATAAACCTCATCATCCGTTCCGGCATTCACATGCACATAACCTGTGCCAAGCAGGTCGGCGATGATGGCGAGGATTTCGCGGCCTTCCGCATCTCCAGCCAGCGATTTCAGAAATTCGATGACGTCTTCTTCGTGGTCTTCCAGCGAAAACTGTGTGCTGTTGTGGGCTTCGCCCAACAGCGGGCGCAACAGCTCGATATCGCCGGATTGTGCGGCGGCGAGCATTTTCTCGCGCATTTGCCGGACAGGCTGCGGCAGATTGTCGAAATCGCGCAACACTTCCGGCATCGGTTTAACAACCGGTTGGGCAGGGCTGGCGGGCACGTTCTGCGGTGTTGCAGAGGGCACCCGATGCGGCAGCGCATTGGGAAGCGGTATCGGCGACGAAGCCGGATGTTCGTCCGGTGCGGTGCGATAGGCTGGCAGTGTCAGGAATTCAGAACGATCCACAAACGCCAATTGATCCGCTGCCGCTAAGGCGGGCAGTGAGACGAGCATCATGCTCGCGACGAGCGCGAGCGGTCGGACGGAATTCCAGATTGCAGGATGCATCGGCGTTGTCGGAGGACGACTGGTGGGAACGGCCGGTTCTTGCCCCTCGACCGGCGACGTTATGGCTTAGCTATTGCAGGATGCGTGCTGGCAGGAAAGCGCCAGCTTCGATCTGTTCGCGCATCTTTTCGATCAGTTCGAGCGCACAATCGTCGCCAGCCTCACGGATCAGTTCCGTCAGCGCGGTTGTAAATGCAGCTTCGGCGAGGATTTCAGGCTCAATGCCTTCGGAAATACCGTCCGCCCAGGCCTCGTTCTGATATTCGATAGCCACGAGTTTCTTCTCGCGTGCGATCATCTCGTCCAGATCGGTCGGTGCATGTTCCATAGACTTCATCCTGGCTTTCGCCTTTCTGCCGTTTTGCGGATGTCTCACCGTGTTCCGGGAGCGCAATCCATTTGCGGCCTGCCTGCCTTCTTAAGACAGTGTTAACAGATTATACCGGATTTGAACGAGACTATTCTCCGCAATCCGCATAAGAGTGTATGATTGGTTAATTTCCATAGCGCGAGATGATCTCGTTCGACAAGCCTTCGCCTTCCTTCATATAGCGGTCTATCGCCGCAAGCGCGGAAGGGGTGCAGCTGGTATAATTGTCGCTGAAGACGCGATATCCGTGGTTGAAGCTCGAAACGATCCTCACCCTTTCGCCCTCCGACAGCTTCTCGGCGGCGATGATCGCGTCCATGCGGTCGCGCCATTCGCTGCCTGCTTCTCCGCACAGGTTACGCAGATAGTGCAGCGAGCCCAGAACCTCGGCAAGCCGCAACATCTTGCCCTCATAGGGCGCATCCTGCGCAAAAGCCGGACCGGCTGCGCCTGCCCACATCAACAATGCGAACCGGAACAGTTTCATGCCTTTCAATCGGAAACCCTCTCACATGAAATGCACTTGTTGCGTGAAATAGGGGCTGCTTCAAGGCAGATTGTCAAACAGGATGAAACGAGGCCGATCAATATCCCAAGCCATCTTCGCTTTCCGCAACGGAGCGGGCGACGTCGAGCGTGCTGTCAGTCACGCGGGCATGGGCCATTTCTTCCAACGTTAGCCAATGGATCGCGGCAGCGTCATCGCCGGCCTGTTCGCGCCCTGAAATATCCAGCGCACGAAAGACCGACAGGAAATAGCTTTTCTCATAGGCCTTGCCTTCCAGCGCCAGATCGACGGTGATGACGTGGGAAAGCGCGCTGACATCGAGCGCAGTTTCTTCCTTCAACTCGCGAATGGCGGCCTGTTCCGGCGTCTCGCCCGCTTCGATGCTTCCTCCTGGAAAAGCCAGCCAGCCTTTCCATGGCTCCTTGCCGCGTTCGACCAGCAGAAAGCGGCCATCGCGACGGCAGATCAGCGAAACGCCATGAACATGAAGCGGAACGGGAATGACAGGGATCGTGGGCATGGAATAGCTATGATCGGCTTGCGGCGTTTTGGCAATCGCAAACCGGTCTTGACCACCAGCACAAAAACCTGAACATGGCCGCCATGTGCGGACGCTTTTCATTGACGGCAAGTCGGGAAGAACTTGAGGTTTTTCTTGCTGCCATGATCTCGGAGGATTTTCCTCCTCGCTATAATATCGCCCCGACCCAGCCGATCCTGACCATAGTGGCGGGCGAAACGCCGTCTCTTTCCAGTTTTGTCGGCAACATGCCTCCGGTAGGCAGTAACCGCCCGGATCGGATGGGTACGCTGGTGCGCTGGGGTTTTGTGCCATCATGGGTGAAAGACCCGAATGACTGGTCGTTGGTGTTCAATATCCGCTCGGAAACAGCTGCCGAGAAGAACTCGTTTCGCGCCGCGCTGAATCACCGTCGCGCGCTTGTTCCGGCTTCCGGCTTTTATGAATGGCGTCGCGAGGGGAAGAACAAGGCGCAAGCCTATTGGGTACGCCCACGCAATGGCGGCATGGTCGCCTTCGGTGCACTGATCGAAACCTGGAGCGGTGCCGACGGGTCGCAGATCGATACGGGCGGCATTTTGACGACAAGCGCCAATGCACTCCTGCGTCCTATCCATGAACGCATGCCGGTGGTGGTGCAGCCCGAAGATTTTGCACGCTGGCTCGACTGCAAGCGCTACTTGCCGCGCGAAGTGGCGGACATCATGCGCCCGGTGCAGGAGGATTTTTTCGAGGCGATACCCGTCTCGGACAAGGTCAACAAGGTGAGCAACGCCACGCCGGATCTGCAGATGCGTATCGAAGAAACGATGGAAGCGCAGAAAACACCGCAAAAGCGCAAGGCCAAAGCGGAACCCGAAGACAGTTCCGGCGGTCAGCTTTCGATGTTCTGACCGCTTTGCGCGACTTAATAGTGGTCGGTACTGCTTACTTGGCGAATTTTTTGGTGGCCAGTATAGAATGACGACGATTGTCGTTACGGCCTGCGCTGCTGCGCTTTGCTGCCGTCATCAAGGCGGCGACGAGCGCGGCGGGGCCAATTTCACGATACTTGTCGACCAGACGGTCCTGACGCGGTTGCAGTTCACTCTTAGACATTTTTACTTCCTTTCCCCGAAGCGTTCGGTCCCGAATGCTTCTAAAACCAACCGAACTTCGGTTACGCCTAAGTAATTTACACTCACTATTTTGTGATGGATTGAGACCGAATGAAGGCTGTTTGGGGCCGGTTTTGGGGTAATCCGGTTAACGCCCGTCAAGAATTATCGGGGTTGCAGAAATGCAACATTTTGGCAGATGTCCGCGTCTCTCAAGTTTTTCGAAGCGCAATCAAGTTTTTTATCAAACCCGGTATAGGAGGGGCGTCTCTGCGTTTCCTCTGATCTGTGAGCATGCCCAGGTTTTTGAACTTTATTTCGATCGCTGTTTTGGATGCCCCAAAATGAGTTGATAAAATAGACAGTAACTCTTCGTACACCATAAAATTGCAAGGCTGATCGTCAACGAATATGTATCCATGCCCGCGATCTTTTATGTCGAGAATGTGCCGATAATATCCAGTCACGTTTTTGAAAACTTCATCGGGAAGAATTAGATTTGCTGAAAAAATATTGGCCTGAAATTCTAGTCGTTCGTAATTGAAGGTGACTTCTTTTTCGCTATTTATCAGCAGGTCTTTTTCGACGATCGTTTCTGAACTCAGATACATTTCATGGTTTAGGCAGAAATGGCCGATCTCATGACCGATCGTGAACCGTTCTCGATTTTTATTTTCGTGGGCGTTAATAAGAATTAATCTACGTTGAAAGTTTGCAGATCCGAGAGTAACAATTCCATTTTCATCTTGAATTTTCTGGTTTGTGAATTGCAAGTCTATCGATAGACAGGAGCAAACTTTCTCTAGATCAACGGGGCCACTCTTGTAGTTGATTCGTTTTAGCACTTCCGCAGCGGATTTTTTTATGTGTTCGTTGGGAATATAACGAGCAGATACCAAGTCGTGGTCTTTTTTAGATTCGGTTGAGATGTTGGGGTCCAGACTACACAAAAAACGGCCAAGATTTCCGAAAAATCTTCCGTCGTGATAAGCAGAAAATTTAAGGGACTTGGTAGGCGGAGCACTCGAGAAAATCTGGGCTTCAATGAATCTATTTTCAACGAAGATACGTCCCGTGCGATCAGCAATTATATCCAGCCCAGTTTCATCATATTTTACAATGCCCATCTTGTTGTTTAAAGCAACTTTTTCTGCGCCCGATTGTAAGCGTGAGGATATTACTAGGACGCCCTTCACTGCATTCGGGAATATTCGACCTATTTTCGAGGAAAAATCATTTACGTATGTTTCCGGTATATTCCCATTATAGTTCTTACACTCAAATATGACGTGCAGATGGGGTGAGTGTCTGCCTTTTCGATATACCTCCAGGACGATGTCAAATTCAACGTCATCCTCACGTTGCTTGCAATAATATTTCTTCTTTCTAAAGATTTTACAGTTTTCCGGCGGGTAAATGTCAAAAAGCAATTCTCCGCGATTTTGCTGATCTATAAGGTATCGGTAAAATGCATCTTCAAGTTTATCGCCCTTAAGGGTGGAGTTCACGATTTTTCCTTGAGTTTAGAAAGCAATGGCAGAATGACATGTGCTATTTTATATCCAAATAGTTGTTATTAAAAGTGGAAGATACCCCAGAACTTATGCGAGGAGCTTAGATTTTACGAACGCGAAATAGGGCCCGCGCATACGCCCTTAAAAGCCGCAATAGTGGCTCTGTGCTTTCTGGCAAAATAATCCCCCCCAAGCAAAAGCGCTTGACTGTCGTTCGCCGGACAGGGATAAGTGCTGCCATGAAAACGCCGACCACGAACATTTGTATTTGTGCGATCATTATTGGCTAGCAGCCTGCTGGCCCGGCCGTTTTCGTCTCCCTTCCATAAAACAGGATGATAACGCCCCGGCCAGATGGCTGCGATCCGTTGTGCATTGAATTCACTTGGATTTGCTGGTTTTTTTGGGGAATGGTTCCATGGCTGATGCGCCGCAATTGCGTCTTTACAATACGCTGACCCGCACGAAGGAGGATTTTTCCCCCATCGATGCCGACAATGTGCGCATGTATGTCTGCGGACCCACCGTTTATGATTTTGCCCATATCGGCAATGCGCGCCCGGTCATCGTCTTCGACATTCTTTTCCGGCTTTTACGTCAGGTTTACGGTGCCGAACACGTTACCTATGCGCGCAACATCACCGACGTTGACGACAAGATCAATGCGCGCGCCGCACGCGATTATCCGAAGCTGCCTTTCAACGAGGCCATCCGGCGTGTGACGGAAAGCACCAATGCGCAGTTTCAGGCCGATGTGACGGCGCTCGGCAATCTGGCGCCGAGTGTTCAGCCGCGCGCGACCGAGCATATGGACGAAATGCGCGCGATGATTGACCGTCTGGTCGCCATCGGCGTCGCTTATGTGGCCGAAGATCACGTGTTGTTTTCGCCCTCCGCCATGAACGAGCGCGTCAAGACGTTCGGCGGACCACGCTATGGCGCGCTGGCCCGCCGCTCGCTCGACGAAATGCTGGCGGGTGCGCGTGTGGATGTTGCCTCCTACAAGCGCGACGAGATGGATTTCGTGCTGTGGAAGCCTTCAAAGGAAGGCGAACCGGGCTGGCCATCGCCCGCAGGTATCGAGACGCTCGGCCGTCCGGGCTGGCATATCGAATGCTCGGCCATGTCGATGGCCAAACTTCTGGAGCCGTTCGGCGGGGGACTGAAATGCGACGATCCGGACAAGAACCGCTTTGATATTCATGGCGGCGGCATCGATCTGGTCTTCCCGCACCACGAGAACGAAATCGCGCAGTCCTGCTGCGCATTCGGCACCGAGCGGATGGCCAATATCTGGATGCATAACGGCTTCCTGCAGGTCGAAGGGCAGAAAATGTCGAAATCGCTCGGCAATTTCATCACCATTCGTGACGTGCTGAATGGCGGCCTGCCGCAACTGGGTGCGTGGGACGACAACGCAATCCGTGATCGCTGGGTCGGTCTGGCTGCGCGCCTGTCGATGCTGCAAACCCATTATCGCGAGCCGATCAACTGGACGGCACAGCGTCTGGCTGAATCAGCCGACGAACTGCGCCGCTGGTATGGTCTGCTGCGTGATGTAAAGTTTGTGGCGCTAGAGAAGCTCACCGCAATCGGTGAAGTGACGGAAGCCCTGTCCGACGATCTGAACAGCTGGGTCGCGATCACCGCATTGCGCAAGGCGTTCAAGAACAAGGATATTGCGACATTGGGCGAGGGCATGGCGCTGATGGGCCTGCTCGATCCTTACTTCGTGACGGCGGAGGATGTGCCGGTGTTCGCCAAGGCGAATGTCGATACGGATGCCATTGAGGCGCGCATTGCGGAACGCCTGCGCTTCATCAAGGAGAAGAACTTCGCGGAAGCTGATCGCATCCGCGATGCGCTTCTTGCGGAAGGCGTGCAGCTCAAGGATGGCAAGGATCCTGCCACGGGCGAGCGCATGACGACGTGGGATGTGGTAGGCTGACAGCGTTTTTGATTGGGGAGGACAACATGACACTCGATAACAAGCCGATTTATACCGGCGGCTGCCAATGCGGCGCGGTGCGTTTCCGCGTCGACGGCGCTTTGGGTTCGGCCTCCATCTGTCATTGCCGCATGTGCCAGAAGGCTTTCGGCAATTTCTATGCGCCGCTGGTTTCCGTCGATCAGGCAAAACTGGAATGGACGCGCAACGAGCCGAAGCGTTTTCGCTCTTCCAATCATGTGCAACGCGGGTTCTGCCCGGAATGCGGAACCCCGCTCACCTATGAAGCGCCGGATGGCATCGCGATCGCCATCGGTGCGTTCGATGCGCCGGAGGAAGTGGAGCCGACCGTGCAATGGGGCATCGAAAAGCAGCTTCCTTATGTGAGTGGACTTGCAAACCTTCCCGGCTATGCAACCGAACGCGATCCGGAGAGCATCGAATTTGTCAGGACGATGATTTCCTATCAGCATCCGGACTACGACACAGATAATTGGCCGCAACCGTAACGTTGAACCAATAGAGACCCACCGACAGGCAGGCATTTATGGCACGCGAACGCATCTACATCTACGACACGACCTTGCGCGACGGGCAGCAAACCCCCGGCATTGATTTTTCTGTCGAGGACAAGAAGTCGATTGTCGCGCTGCTTGAGGAACTGGGCGTCGATTATGTCGAGGGCGGCTATCCGGGCGCCAATCCGACCGATACGGCTTTTTTCAAGCGCCGTCAGACGTCGCGGTCGAAATTTACCGCCTTCGGCATGACCAAACGTGCTGGTGTTTCCGCGTCGAACGATCCGGGACTGTCGAGCCTACTGCAGGCTTCCGCCGATGCTGTTTGTTTCGTTGCCAAAAGCTGGGACTATCATGTGCGGCTGGCGCTTGGCTGCACCAATGAGGAAAATCTGGAATCGATCACGGCATCGGTGACGGCTGCGCGTATGGCGGGCCGTGAGGCGCTGGTCGATTGCGAGCACTTCTTTGACGGCTACAAGGCTAATCCGGACTATGCGCTGGAATGCGCCAGGGCGGCTTATACGGCGGGCGCACGCTGGGTTGTGCTCTGCGACACCAATGGCGGTACGCAGCCGCATGAAATTGCCGAAATCGTCAATGCGGTGAAGGCCGTGGTGCCCGGTGAAAGCCTCGGCATCCACGCCCATAATGACACGGAACAGGCTGTTGCCGTTTCGCTTGCCGCCATCGATGCCGGTGTGCGGCATGTGCAAGGCACGCTGAACGGTATTGGCGAGCGCTGCGGCAATGCCAATCTGGTTTCGCTGATCCCGACGCTGCTGCTCAAGCCATACTGGTCGGAGCGGTTTGAACTCGGCATCAAACCGGCTTCGCTGAAGGCGATCACCCGTATTTCGCGTGCGTTTGACGATATTTTGAACCGTCCGCCGACCGAGCAGGCGCCTTATACCGGCACATCAGCTTTCGCGACGAAAGCGGGCATCCATGCTTCGGCCTTGCTCAAGGAACCGCAGACCTACGAACATGTTCCCCCGGAAACGGTTGGCAACAGCCGTCGCGTCATGGTTTCGGATCAGGGCGGCAAGTCGAATTTCATCGCCGAGCTGGAGCGTCGCGGCATCCGCGTTGCGAAAGACGATGTCCGCCTCGACACGCTGATCACTCTGGTCAAGGAGCGCGAGGCGGAAGGCTATGCCTATGAGGGCGCGGATGCAAGTTTCGAACTTCTGGCGCGCAATATGCTCAATCCGCAGCCAGAATTCTTCAAGGTCGAGTCGTTCCGTTGTCTCGTCGAGCGCCGTTTCGATGCCAATGGCATGCTGAAGACCGTGTCGGAAGCGGTGGTCAAGGTGGAGGTCGATGGCGAAGTGCGCATGTCTGTCGCCGAAGGCCACGGCCCGGTCAATGCACTCGACATTGCACTGCGCAAAGATCTCGGTCGCTATCAGGCGGAAATCGAAGATCTCGAACTCGTGGACTTCAAGGTGCGTATCCTAAATGGCGGTACGGCGGCGATCACGCGCGTCCTGATCGAGTCGGGCGACGCCACAGGCGCGCGCTGGCGCACGGTTGGCGTTTCGGACAATATCATCGATGCCTCATTTCAGGCGCTGATGGATTCCGTGAATTTCAAGCTTATGAAAAACCGCGCCATGGCCGGGCTTGCTGCGGCGGAATAAACGCCATCATTCACCAGGATTGATGCTTCAATCAGTTTAATTGAATGGATTTTATGTATTGAGAAGCGCATAGCAGTGGCTGAACAAGTCATCTGCTATGCGATTTATTCAAAAGCGGATTTGCTTTCGAGTGGAGAGAGACAATGACCGATGAGACCCTGTCCGATACCCGTCTTTCGGATGGGGCCAGAGGTTTTCTCATGGCGTTCGGCGCCTATGCGCTTTGGGGCGCATTGCCGTTTTATCTGAAAATGGTAGCCCATATTCCGGCTATGGAAGTGGTGTCTCACCGCGTCATCTGGTCGGTGCCGGTTGCTTTGCTGCTGCTGGTCGCGCTTGGGCAATTCAAGGATATTCTCAACGCTGTTCGCCAGCCGCGTATGCTTGCAATGGCGGCGCTGACCGCAGCGCTTATCACCGCAAACTGGACCATTTATGTCTGGGCGGTCGCGCATGACCAGGTCATGGGCGCAGCACTTGGTTATTACATCAATCCACTGTTCAATGTGGTGCTGGGCGGCCTGTTTCTCGGTGAACGGTTGAGCAAGGTGCAATATGTGGCTGTCGGCCTTGCCGCGGCAGCTGTCCTGCTGCTCACGTTCAATGCTGGCGGCTTGCCTTGGGTGTCGCTCGCTTTGCCGGTGTCCTTCGGTCTCTATGGCTTCTTCCGGAAATCACTGCCGATGCAGCCGTTGCAGGGCTTCACGCTTGAAGTGCTGATCCTGTGTATTCCGGCGCTCGCCTATGTGGCATGGCTCGGCTCGACTGGTCAGGACCATTTCTTCGCCGGTCCGGTTTCGAATGTCGGTCTCCTGCTGCTTGCCGGTCCGTTCACCGCCATCCCGCTTATTCTTTATGCGGGCGGTGCAAAACTTCTGCGCTACACCACGCTTGGGCTGATGCAGTATATGACGCCCACCATGTTGTTTTTCTTCGCGATTTTCATCTTCCACGAGCCGTTTTCGACCGTGCAGCTTGGCGCTTTCGTGCTGATCTGGGCGGGGCTTGCGCTCTACTCTTGGTCGACACTGTCCCAGCACCGTCGCAACCGCGCGCGGGACTGACCAGCAATCATAAATAATTTGTGATTTACCTCCGGTGGATAACCTCCACCGGAGGTCTTAATTTGGCCGCTCTATCAGCATCAGTTCCGCCGATATTTGCAGAGAACCTAGAGTATTGTCGGTATGGCCCCGAGGGCAGGATACTTCCATCGCAAGCTTGCAGTTGCGACGGTGAACCCATTGGGGTCCGCCTTTGCACCTGCTGGCACAAATATGAAGGCGGAACCGTTATCACATCGTAGCCTTGGGCCGGTGCGCTGGGTTCGCTTTTCCTTGCATACGCATATGCGCTTCTGTCTGGCGCTGGCCTCCGTGACGGTCATTGCCGGTGGCGCGATGATACTCGCGACCGGCGGGCTTGTGCGCCATGGTCGTGCCGCACAGCCAGCTTTTGCCAGCCCGACAAGCTTGGTTCGCCGGCATCGCGCCGCAGCCAAAGATGCGCGGCTCGTGCCCGCCGTGAATAATGATTTAAGCCATCGCGTGTCGCGCCGCATCGATATTGCGGAAGGCGTCGAGGATGGCGATGCGCGGCTTTATACCTATCAGCATGTGGTGCTGGATGTGAAAGGCCGCGACGCCAGGCGGCCCGCCATTGACGATACGATGGATGGAACAACAATAGCGGCCAAGTGTTGCGAACCGGCGCAACCGCTGTCCGAATTGGAGCGTGGCGTTCCTGTCAATGTCAGCCTTGCCAAGCCCGCCGCCCATGAGAAGGCGGATGTGCATGAAATCATCGTTGCGCCGCAATCGCGGGAACGAATAGAGGCGCTTTTGCAGGCCGCGGGGATCGCCGCCGAAGACAGTCAGAGATTGGAAGAAGCGCTGGCCCGCACCGAATTGCTTCCGGGCGACAATCTGGAACTGCTGGTCGACAAGAAAGACGGCAGCGATGCCGCCGCCCATGTTTCGCTGGCCCGCTTCAACCACGGCAATGCCAACAAGGCCGTTTATGGTCGGGCAGATGACGGTGTCTTTCATTCGACCGGTAATGAGCGGCTTTTTGCGCGTTTGTCCCGCGATGCCATGCTGAGCGCCTATCATCCATCGGCTCCGGCGGGAAACAGCAATGGCTCGATAGAAACAAGGCTGGTTCAGGCGGGCGCTCCACGAGAAATCGTGCGCGAAGTCGAGAAGCTTGCGGAACAGAACGGTGTCGTGCTGGAGAAGGGCATCAATGCGCCGGATCTGATCGACCTTCTTTTCAGGAAAAGCGCAGAAACCGACCCGGAACTGGTATTTGTGGAATTCACCACCAACGGTAAAAGCAAGCGCCTCTACCGTCACGAAGGCAAGGGCGGCGCCACGGATTACTTCAACGAGGATGGCTCCTCGATGACCAAATATCTGATGCACAAACCTTTGCCGAACGGGCGACTGAATGATGGTTTCGGCTGGCGTATCCACCCGGTTCTGCACGTCCGCAAGCATCATAACGGTGTCGATTACGACGCACCGATAGGTTCGCCGATCGTGGCTGCGGGCGACGGCGTCGTGGAACTGATTTCATACCAGAAGGGTTATGGCAAATATGTGCGTATCCGCCATCAGGGCGGTTACAGCACCACCTATGCGCATCTTTCATCGGCCAAGGAAGGACTGCGCGTCGGCCAGCATGTCAAGCAGGGCGAAGTCATCGCCTATGTCGGCTCGACCGGCTATTCCACGGGTCCGCATCTTTATTATGAGCTGAAAGTCGGCGATCAATATGTCGACCCGCTGACCGCGCGCCTCAATGCTGGTGAAAAGCTCTCCGGTTCGTCGTTGTCGAGTTTCCGCGAGGAAATCGATCACGTCGGTCAGATCGTCGATGAAATGACGCTGCCGATTCTGAAAGACGGCTCAGACGCCAAGGACAAGACCGAACCGCATGACCGACCGGCCAATGGTCAAAAGGCGGGCCGGGTGGCTGGCGGCCACCATTAAATCACGTCATGGGCGATAGGCATTCGCCAGAGCGACGAATTCTTCGACGCTCAGCGTTTCGGCGCGGCGGGTGCCGTCAATGCCGGTCTTTTCCAGAAGGGCCGCACCGCCGATGGGTTTCAGGCTCTGGCGCAGCATCTTGCGCCTTTGTCCGAAAGCGGCCTGCGTCACCTGACCGAGTGCCGCCGCATTGCAGGGCAGCGGATTTTCGAGCGGAACGATGTGCACCACGGACGACATGACTTTCGGCGGCGGTGTAAAGGCCTGCGGTGGCACGTCGAACGCGATCCTGGATTTTGTCCGCCAGCCTGCCAGCACGCCGAGGCGTCCATAATGATCGCTGTCGGGTGTTGCCACAATGCGTTCTGCCACTTCGCGCTGGAACATCAGCGTCATGGAGGAATAGAACGGCGGCCACGGCTCGACCAGAAGCCAGTTCAAAAGCAGCTGCGTGCCGACATTATAGGGCAGATTGGCCACGATGCGCGGCTTGGGGCCATCGGGAAACAGTGTCTTGAAATCCTGCTCTAGCGCATCGCCGGAGATGATCCGCAAGCGGCCCGGATAATGGGCCTCTATTTCCGCCAGCGCCTCAAGGCAGCGTTCGTCGCGCTCGATTGCCGTCACGTAGGCGCCCTGCGCCAGAAGGGCGCGGGTCAACCCGCCGGGGCCGGGGCCAACCTCGATAACTGGCTGGTCCTTCAGATCGCCCGCCTGACGGGCGATCTTGGAAGTCAGATTGAGATCGAACAGAAAATTCTGCCCGAGCGACTTCTTCGGCATCAGGTCATCCCGTTCGATGACTTCGCGAAGGGGGGGCAGATTGTCGATGCTCATGCCTTGGAACCTGTTGTATTTTTTGCCAGCTCATGCGCAAGCCGGATCGCTGCCACCAGACTGTCTGGTCGCGCTAAGCCCTGACCTGCAATGTCGAACGCTGTGCCATGATCCGGCGAGGTGCGAATAAAGGGCAGGCCGAGCGTCACATTGACGGTTTCGTCAAAGGCGAGCGCCTTGGCCGGTATCAGGGCCTGATCGTGATACATGCAGATGGCTGCATCATATGCCGCACGCGCTTGAGGGTGGAACATCGTATCGGCGGGCAGGGGACCGCGCACGTCGATGCCCTCCAGTTGCAATTGTTCCACTGCGGGGCGAATGATCGCGTCGTCTTCCTTGCCCATGGCGCCGCCTTCGCCCGCATGCGGGTTGAGGCCGGAAAGCGCCAGACGCGGCTTGGCAATCCCGAACCGCTCGCGCAGTTCATGCGCCGTGATGCGCGACACTTCGAGAATATTCTCGGTCGTGAGCTGGCGCGGCACTTCCACAAGCGGGATGTGAATGGTCACGGGGACGGCGCGCAATTGCGGCCCGGCGAGCATCATCACCGGCGTGATTGTCGTGCCAGCGTGATGGCTTGCAAGCTCTGCCAGAAATTCGGTGTGCCCCGGATGCTGGAATCCGGCTTCATAAAGCGGCTTCTTGGCAATCGGGCAGGTGACGACGGCGGACGTCTCGCCAGCGAGCGTAAGCGCGACAGCGCGCTCAATCGCTTCAACTGTGCCTGCGGCATTGTCAGTCAGTGGTTTACCAGCGCTTTCGCTGTGCTTGTTCACGAGCGGCAAGACGGGCAAAGCGCGTGCAAAAACCTCGCGCGATGCGGCAGCGTCTGCGACCGCTTCGATCTGGACGTCGAGATTGAGAAGCCGCGCGCGTGCTTCAAGCTGTGCAGGATCGGCCAGCAGCACAAAAGGGGGCAGGGACAATTCATCCCGTCTGAGCCAGACGGCCAGCGCGATATCCGGGCCGACACCGGATGGGTCGCCGATAGTAACCGCGAGCGGAAGAACAGACTGTGCGCACATGCTTCTGATTCCAAAAATAAAAGCTGGCAACCGGAAAATACCGTGCCAGCTCATATCATTGCCTTATCCTGAACGACAGCTGTGCTGTCGCCGGAATGTTAGCGATTAACGATGGTGGCTTTCTTGCGCAGCTCATCCAGATATTTGGTGGCAAGCGCGTCCGCCTTCTTTTCCTGACCTTCTGGCGTGTCCGCTCCCTCCATGGAGAAAACGAGCTGTGCGACGCGGTCATCGGAAAGCTGGCGCGTGGCGCAGACGGCGAGGAATTCGACGCCCTTTTCCGTGTCATGCGGCGGTGTCGTGCGGCCCACGCCAGCGGCCTTCACATCCTTCGACCATTCACCCGGCAGCTGCTGTTCGATAATGCGCCCAAGATCGCGGACAGTCACATCGATAATGCCTTTTGCCTGCTGGCGCGTCGCGTCGCAGCTCTGGAAGCGCGAACGAAGCGCATTGGCTTCCTGACGGCGCTTGGCGAGAAGGGCGGGCGACCGCTTAGAGGTCGGTACGACGAAGATGACCTGCTGCAGATGATATTCGGTCGCAACAGGCTTCTTGCCGCCGTCCTTCAGCATGCGCTGAACGGCATCCTGTTCGCTAACCATGCCTGTGGCACGAAAACGAGCGCTGACAAGGCGTCCCCAGCCCATCTGGACCATGATGTATTTCTTGAAATGGTCCGGCGTAACACCAGCCTGATTGAGCACTTGATTCAACTGCGCAAGCGTCATCTTGTTGCGGGAGGCAAAGCCTGCATAGGCCTGATCGACTTCCTGATCGGAAACGTTGATGCCGCGGCTCTTCATCTCGATGCGCTTCAGCATTTCGTCGGTCAGTTCCTGACGCGCGAGCTGGGCAGTGTTGCCACCCTTGCGCTGCAGCTTCAAAAAAGCTGCCCGGCGCTGAATATCTCCATTGGTGATCGCATTGCCGGAAACGACAACCTTGACCTCAGCTTCCCCAGCGGCAAAAGCCGAGGTGGGAAGTGCAACCGTGCCGAGCGCCGTCAGACAGACAGCCGCGCTTAACAGGGAGGCGAAAAGAGGTCTTGCAAACATCATCTTGTTTCCCGATTTCCTTACGGTCGGTGAACGGAACCCTTCACCGGATGTGCTCATTCGGTTCCGGATATGCTTGTCATCGAGCCGCAAGAGTATCGGAAACCAACTATATTGCTGTCTGTATAGAGGAGCCAGTGCGGCGAAACAATGACCCTCGCGCATTTTACAAGACGATTAGGGATTGTTTACTGAGTGAAATCGCAAATTTCACATAAGCCGTTTTTTGCTGGGAACGGCTTTGAGCAGATATGATCGGAAATATAAGAATATGTTTCCGATCATAGATCTTAGAATGTCTGGTTGCCACTGCCGATATCGCCGAGCGTGCGCAATGAGATGTTGAAGCCGATGCCGTGCGAAGCCTTGTCCTCACCGGGATTACGCGTCTGCGTATATGCCATCATGTAAGTGAAGCATTCGTCATCATAGGCAAGGCCGGACGATGCACGGACGAGGGTATTCGACACGAGATCGTAAGTGCCCGAGCCGAAAACACGCCAGTTCGCATTGACCTTGGCCGAAGCGGTGCCGCTCACTTCCTGACGCAAATCATTATAGCCATAGGCTGGCTGAGGGGTGATATAAGCATATTGCGCCGTCAGCGTCAGCTTTTGCCAGCTCTGCTGCACTTCAAGTTCGCCGCGACGTACCGACAGGCTGTCCTTATCGAAGCGACCGCGTGCAGCCAGCGCCAGACCGGTCGAATTGGACGTGCCGATCATCGCAACATAGTCCGAACGCGCACTGTCGAGACCCGAATCCGCACCGACATTCACGAAGTCGCTCGTTGCATAGGAATTCAGGCCTGCCAGCTGGAACGACTGCCCCGCCAAGGCGTAGAGCGCCCAATCGCTGTTGTTGAAGCTGCCGGAATAGCGGAAGCCGAGATTGGCGCGCGTGCCGCCTTCAACGCGGTCATAACCAGAGAACTTGTCGCGCGAGAATAGGTTCGTCGCGTCGAAGACAAAGCTCTGTGCATCTTCGTTCGGCAATTCACCAGCATAACGCTCATTGTTGCGCACATAGATCTGCGCAATTGGTTCGAGGATATGCGTTGAACTGGTGCTCGAGAACAGGATCGGCCAGCGCAATTCGAGGCCCGCAGTCGCCATGGCGCGCAGGGCTTCGGAGCGTACGACGGCGTCTGTGTATCCAGCGGAGGAAAGATCGAGATTCGTATTGGCACCAATTGCATCGGCACGCAATGCGAGCAATGGCGTAATAACCAGGCCGGATGGCGTGATGTAGGTGCGCTTCCATTCCGCTTCACTCGTTAAACGAGCACTTGTTCCACCAAAACCCGGTACACGAGGGTAGCGAGTACCCAAAGGCGTCACATTATCGTTGTCGCGATAAAGCGCTTGCAGATTGGTGTTGATGCTCAACTCGCCGCCATAAACAGATTCAGGCAGCGTATAGGAATAATCCAGACTTGGAAAAACCCAAGGCTGCTTCGAATGTATCTCGTTTGGATCGCCCGGCAGAAGGGACTCCTGCACATTGAAGCGATAGAAATTGAGATCGAAGTAATTCCGGTTGTTGATACCGGTCAGGTAAATCTTCGAAACCTGCGTTCCGGCGTTATATCCTTCGATATTATAGGTGCGGCTGAAATTACGGTCGCTTTGGGCCATGACGTCCCAGCCGTAACGCCAACGGGAATTGATCTCGAAATCACCTTTCGAGGACACCATGCCGCGGTTGTCCACATCGCGATCAACCGTCGCGACATCAAACTCACCGGGTTTGGCCTGATGCATGCCTGCGATACGCAGGTTATAGGTGCCGTTTTCAAGGCGATGACGCCACTCGGCTTCGTTGAGGAAGCCCTGCTTCGTGTAATAGGTCGACGAGAGCGTCACGTCGTAGTTCGGAGCAAGAGCCCAGAAATAGGAGTTCTTGATGCCGAAACCGAGATCGTCCTTATAGGCAAAGCCCGGGAACAGGAAGCCGCTCTTGCGCTTGACCGTTGGGTCAGCCATTTCAAACGCCGGGAACCAGGCCAGCGGAATACCGAGGAACTCGAACTTGCCGCGCTCGAACCGCACCGTCTTCGTGGTGCTGTTCCAGATGATCTTGCGGGCCTTGATCTGCCAGAGAACAGGCCTGTCGGGGTCTTTTTTACACGCTTCGCAAGCCGTGTAGACGCCGTTATTGAATGTCGTGATTTCGCCGTTGCTGCGTTCAGCACTTTCGGCGGCAAAACGCGTATTATCCGTCGTCTCGACGCGCAGGCCATTGACGAAGCCGTCGCGGAAACTGTCGGTGACATCCATGTGATCGGAATAGATCTTGTTGCCGTCGCGTTCGACAACTTCCACATTCCCGGTCGCCGTCATGCGTCGGGTCTGCTGGTTATAGGTCACCTTATCGGCGACAAGGCGGTTGCCGTCATACTCGATCTTGACCCGACCCTGAGCGGTGACGGTGTTCACATCGCGATCATAGACAAGCTCATCCGCCTGCAGAAGCATCCGTGCATTCGGATCGCTCTGATAATTGGCTCCCAATGCGTCCTGCGCCGAAGCGGGCGAGGGCATGACTGCGACAGATATGAAAGGCAAAGCAAGGACGCACGCCAAGGCGGTCCCGCGCGAGAAGCGCGTGAGCAGCTGGGGCAATACCATGCGGGTGTTACTCAAACCCACTAACCATCCTCCTTATGCAACAAAAAGGAGACACCAAAGAATGTCGCAATAATCACAGGAACCCAGGCAGCTACAAACGGCGGGACGAATCCCGCATTGCCGAATGCTTTGACCAGTACCGAAACGACATAAAGCATGAAGCCAGCGACAACGCCACCCAGAATCATCGCGCCGGACTGGCCGAAACGCACAAATTTCAGGGACACTGTTGCAGCAATGAGCGTCATCGCCATCAGAAGCGCAGGCAAGGCCAGAAGTGACTGGTATTGCATGTCAAATGCGTTTGCTGAATAGCCGAATGAACGCGCGACTTCGATCTTGCGTCGTAGTTGGGTGAAGGGAATCGTATCGGGAGAAGCGAGCTTCTCTTCGACATATTCGGGTCGCAGCTGTGTGGGGATCGCAAAACTGTCCATTTTCTTGGGCTCTTCGCCGCGCGCGAATCGCGTCACGTCGGTAAGCTGCCAATGACCATCCATCAGCTGGGCCACGCGGGCGTCGTAACGCACGCTGATGTTCTTCTGGCTGTCGAACTGGATGAACGTCGCGTCGGCCAGCCTCGCGCCCTGATCCAGAATGCTCTTCGCGCCGATGATGGTTTCGCCTTCGTCGGTCTTCTGGCGAAGCCATGGATCGCGCAGCGCGGAAACATCGGTCACTTTGCCGTTTTTCCATGTCGCCGCAATTTCCTCAGCCTTGGAGAAGCCATAGGCCGCCAGCGGATTGAGCACCAGAATCGTCGCGACGCCGAATAGCAGCGCGCCGAAGCAGGCGGGCAGCAGAAATTGCCAGGCCGAGACACCAACCGAACGCGCGACGACCAGCTCATATTTGCGGTTAAGCGAAATCAGCGTCGCCATTGCGGAAAACAGCGCCACGAATGGAATCATCTGCTGCATGATGAACGGCACGCGCATGGCGGAAAGGCCAAGCGCCGCCCACACCGTATAGTCAGGCAGATTGGAGAGTTTGCTGGCATTCTCGGTGAAGTCGAGAAGCATCGAAAGCGCGAAAATGCCGAGCAGAAAATAGAAGGTGATCTGCACGTAGCGCGTGAAGAAGTATCGACCGAGCGTCCAACCGATCATGCCTGACCTCCCGCATTGCCGCGGAAGCGGCCCGTCACGCGATCATAAAGATCGGAAACAAACTTCCGGAGACGGTCGAAGCTGTCGAGCAACCTGTCGTTCCACTTGTTGGGCAGCCCGATGCTGCGCCCGGTCGCCAGCGCAAAGCCGGTGAAGAGCATGACGGCAATCGGCACGAAATACATCACGACAATATAGGACGCGTCCTTGTCGGCGCGATCCGAGGCGAAATATCCGGCCCAATAGACGAGAAGGGCGGTGCTGATGGCCGAAAACGATGCGGACACCCGTGCTTCCCGATGCGAGCGGGAATCGCCCGCGAAAGCCAGTGCGATCATCGCAAAGACCACCGGATAGAGCCATTGCGTCAAACGGCGATGCAGTTCCGCCTTATAACGCAGCGGGCGCGTTTGCAGGATCGGATCGTTCGGGTCCGGATTGAGCAGATAGGATAGCGGACGGTCCTTGGCATAAATCACATAATCGTCGCCGGCAGAGGCAAACTGGCTGAGGTCGAAAGCATAGGAATCGAATTTGATGATCGAAACCGTGCCATCGGACACACTGCGGCGCTGCACTTCGCCATTCTGCATGAGCAGCATGTTGGCGCCGGTCTCCGTCGTGGCGATGCCACCGTCGGCTGCGTAATAGATGAGATCGAGCGACGGATCGCGGGAATCCGCGATGAACAATCCGCCAATGCTACCATCGGAACGGCGCTCGGCCACCTGAATATAGAGATTGTCAGCCAGCTTGCGGAAGCTGCCTTCCTGCACGATCAGATTGACGAGGTCGGCGCTGGCATTGGCGATCATCGCGCGCATGTTCATGCGCGCATAAGGATCGACATAATTGGCGACGAGAAACGAAACGATGGAAATCACCGCCGCAAGCATCAGAATCGGGCGCATGACAGCACTGCGCGGCGCGCCCGATGCATTGATGACGACAAGTTCGGAGTCCTGGTTCATCGTCGAAAGTGTCTGCGTGATGGCGATGATCAGTGCAAAAGGCATCACCAGCGGGATGGCGGACGGGATCAGCAGCGAACTGAACTGAATGATCGTCTGAAAAGTCTGTCCGCTGGTCGTCAGAAAGTCGATGCGCTGAAGCACCTGCACCGTCCACGTAATGCCCACCGCCGCGCCCAGCACCGCGAGGAACATGATCGCCACGCGGCGCAGGATGTACAACTCTATCAATCGCATAGGTGGAGTTTACATCCCGGTTCCGTTGAAGGAGCCCATTCACCATTTTGGAACGGCACTCGCAATAATGAACTTAATCTAATGCCGCTTGGCTAAGATTGCCCGAATAAACGCAGTTAACAGATTACTAAAAGCGAAGCGCTGGCGCTAGCTGTTGTCTGTTAAAAGGATTGAAATGTCCGAAGCAACATGTTTCTGCGCAACAGCTGTTGGAATGACCGAGGGTGTGACCAGAATATCGATTGCATGTGATGGCGCTTCACCCAAGTTAACGCAAAACTGATAAGGAAGGGCTTGCACCCTTGCTGTTTCGCCATATTCGTCTCACATGAGTGATGAAAAGTCGCGACACAATCGTGTCATTTGTTCATCGGCCATCAGTTTGGAGTTATCATGTCTAAACGTCCTTCGATTTCTTTCAGCGCGTTTGAAGCACCTGAAAAAGGCGCAGCCATCGTTCTGGTTGCCAAAGGCGGAGGCTTCGCTGAAGAGGCGGCGCAGGCTGTCGGTGGGGCGGAAAAGATTGCGCGCATCCTTGAAATCTCGGATTTCACCGGCGCATTGGGCAAGACTGCTGAAGCAATCGAAACGACGGCTGGCGGCATCGACAAGATTATTCTCGTCGGCGTTGGCGAGCCGGGCAAGCTTGGCAATGATGACTGGCTGAAGATCGGCGGTGCGGCATTTTCGCGAATCGGCAAGTCCGAACGCGCGACCGTCACGCTGGCTCTGCCGGAAACGACGATTGCGGGCGACGAAGCTGCCGATGTGGCGCTTGGCATGATTCTGCGGTCCTACAAGTTCGACCGTTACAAGACGCGCAAGAACGAGGAAAACGCCGAGCCGAAACACGCCGCGAAGATCACCATCAACGTTGCCGATACGCACAGCGCGAAGAAGGCCCTTGAAGTGGCTGAAGCCATTTCCGATGGCGTCATCCAGGCGCGCAATCTCGTCAACGAGCCGGCCAATGTACTCGGCCCGGTGGAGTTTGCCGAAGAAGCGGAAAATCTTGAGAAGCTCGGTGTGAAGATCGAGATTCTCGGTGAAAAGGAAATGAAGAAGCTTGGCATGGGCGCGCTTCTCGGGGTTGCGCAAGGATCGGTGCGCCCGCCGCGTCTCGTCGTCATGGAGTGGCAGGGCGCGAAGGGCAAGGAAAAGCCCGTCGCATTTGTCGGCAAGGGCGTCGTGTTCGACACGGGCGGCATTTCGATCAAGCCCGCCGGCGGCATGGAAGACATGAAGGGCGATATGGGTGGCGCGGCAGCCGTAACGGGCCTGATGCGCGCGCTGGCCGGACGCAAGGCCAAGGTCAATGCGATTGGTGTGATCGGCCTTGTGGAAAACATGCCTGACGGCAATGCGCAGCGTCCAGGTGACATCGTCACCACCATGTCTGGCCAGACCATCGAGGTTATCAACACCGATGCGGAAGGCCGTCTGGTGCTGGCGGATGCGCTGCACTACACCAATGATCGCTTCAAGCCGCGTTTCATCATCAATCTGGCCACGCTGACCGGCGCGGTCATGGTTGCGCTCGGCCAGTATCATGCGGGTCTGTTCTCCAACGACGACGAGCTGGCAGACCAGCTTTACGATGCCGGTCAGGCAACGGGCGAGAAGCTGTGGCGTCTGCCGCTTGGCGCCGAATACGACAAGATGATCGATTCGAAATTTGCCGATATGAAGAACAGCGCCGGGCGTTATGGCGGCTCGATCACCGCTGCGCAGTTCCTGAAACGCTTTGTCGGCGAAACACCGTGGGCGCATCTCGACGTGGCAGGTACGGCAATGGGATCACCAGCAAACGAATATAGCCAGACCTGGGCTTCCGGCTACGGCGTGCGTCTGCTCGACCGCCTTGTCCGCGATCATTTCGAAAGCTAAACTCTTTTTGAAACAAGAAGATGGGGCGGGAATGTGAATCATTTTCTCCGCCCCGCTTCGCAGACATTTCTGGGACATGCATGGCAGAAATCCTGTTCTACCATCTGACGGAATCGACCCTCGACGAAGCTCTGCCGGGCCTCGTCGAGCGATCGCTTGGGCGCGGCTGGCGCGTGACGGTGCAGACCGTCAGCGAGGAAAGGCGGGATGCGCTGGACAATCTGCTATGGACCTTCTCCGACACGTCCTTCGTTGCCCACGGCACCGATGCGGAACCGAACCCGGAGCTGCAGCCTGTCCTGCTGACGACGACCGAAAACAATGCCAATGGCGCAACCGTCCGCTTTCTGGTGGAAGGTGCGGGGTTGGAGCAGGTCGGCAATTACGAACGGCTTGTGGTGATGTTTGACGGTCACGATCAGGACCAGCTCGATATTGCGCGCGGGCAATGGAAAGCTTTCAAGGCGGAGAACCACGATTTGACTTACTGGCAGCAGACGCCGGATCGCCGCTGGGAGCGGAAAGCCTGATGCGTCCGGTTTTTGTTGCGATGATCGTGGCGGGCGTCGGGCTTGGCCTGGGCTACCCTTGGTATATGCGCCATTTCACCGGCAGCGAGATCGGCCGCTGGACAATGCTGGAAAACCGGCAGAGCGGCTTCAAGGTACAGCAAGTGCGCCTTGAAGCGGGTGATGCGCCGGTGCGCGTCTTCATCGATGCCACGCCTTTGCCGGGCTATGTGCCTGCAGAACGCCGGTCCGCGCTGACGCTTGCCGTCAGTCGTGACGGCCAGCCGGTTCTGTCGCAGGGGCTTGATTTCGTTTCGAATAGCAGCTCGGTCAATACGGACCGCCCGCAGGACGGAACGCCGCTGCGCCAGAGTGCAGGCGATATTGATCCGGTCATCCCCGGCCAATATGCGTTTCGTCTTGTTCAGGGCAATACGGACGGCCTGCAAATATCGAAGGCCGATCTGGTTCTGCGCCGTGGAGCGGAAACACCGGACGAAACCTTTACCACCATCGGTCTGGTTTTGGGTGTGCTGGGCGTCTATGGCCTGATGCGCACCCGTCTGCGCCGACAGAGCTGATCCTATGCAGCTTGTCCGCACCATTTCAGACCGTTTGCTTTTGCTTCTTTTGTCGGCTGTGGTGGCATTTATCGCCTTGTTTCCGCTTGAGCGGCTTGGCGTTTTCGGCTCGTCTTTTGAAGGATCGAGCGGATACGTCGCGGTCTATTTCGGATTTCCGATCCTGACCGTCATTTTCGCGGTTCTGGCAGTCCGCTTCGGGCCAAGACCGTTGCCGGTCTGGGCGCGCATCGTCGGATGGGTGCTGCTGGCGCTTGTGTTCGCTCTTGGATTTATCGGTTGAGCAATGGCGGATTAATCCGCCATCGCCTCTTCATATTCCGATGAAAGCTCCAGCCATTTTTCTTCCGCACTCGCGAGCGCGGATTTCGCATCGCTCATATCCTTGTTGATGCGAATGGCCTTTTGTGGCTCTTTCTCGTAGAGCGCCGGGTCTTCCAGCTGAGCGGCGAAAGCTTGAATCTGTTTCTGCAGTTTCTGCATCAAGCTCTCGGTTTCCTTGATCTTTTTCTGCAAGGGGGCCATGGCTTCGCGCTTTTGCGCAGCAAGCTTGCGCTGCTCCGCCTTGTTGACCTTTGGACCTTCGTCACGGTCAGTGGCGGGTTCGCCCTTGGCGTCAGCCAGTACGATCTGGCGATATTCATCGAGATCGCCTTCAAACGCTTTTACGCCGCCCTCGCGCACCAGCCAAAGCCGTTCCATCGTGGCTTCGATCAGATGCCGGTCATGCGCGATCAGGATGACAGCACCGTTGAAGGCGTTGAGTGCATGGACCAGCTCTTCGCGACTGTCGATGTCGAGATGGTTGGTCGGTTCATCGAGGATCAAAAGGTTTGGACCGTGGAAGGTCGCAAGCCCCATCAGAAGACGCGCCTTCTCGCCGCCGGAAAGATCCTTGGCGGGTGTCAGCATCTTTTCCGTCGAAAGCCCCATCCGCGCCACGCGCGAGCGAACCTTTGCTTCGGGCTCGGTCGGCATCAGCTTGCGCACATGCTCGATGGCGTTGTCTTCCGGCACCAGATCGTCCAACTGATGCTGCGCGAAGAAGGCCACCTTCAGATTGGGCGAAATGGTCAGCGTGCCGTTTTCGGGCTTCAACCGGCCCGCGATCAGCTTGGCCAGTGTGGACTTACCATTGCCGTTTGATCCCAGCAGCGCGATGCGGTCATCATTGTCGATGCGCAGCGTCACATTGCGCAGCACCGGCTTGCCCGGCACATAGCCGACATCAGCGTGATCCAGCGCGATGATGGGCGAGGCGGCTTTCTTTTCCGCATCGGGAAAGCTGAAGGGCTGCACATGGCTCTCGACATAAAGGTCGATCGGTTTCAACCTCTGCAACGCCTTGAGGCGGGACTGCGCCTGCTTGGCCTTGGTTGCCTTGGCGCGGAACCGCTCGACAAAGGATTCCATGTGCTTGCGGTGCGCTTCCTGCTTGGCATGGGCCTTTTGCTGCAATTCCAGCATTTCATGCCGCTGCCGCTCGAACTGATCGTAATTGCCGCGCCAGAAGCTGATTTTCTTCTGGTCAAGATGCATAATCGAGGTCGTGGCCGAATTCAAAAGATCGCGGTCATGGCTGATGATGATGACTGTGTGCGGATAACGCTTCACATAGTCGACCAGCCACAGCACGCCTTCAAGATCGAGATAGTTGGTCGGTTCGTCGAGCAGCAGCAGGTCCGGTTCGGCAAACAGCACCGCAGCCAGCGCCACGCGCATGCGCCAGCCGCCGGAGAAGGCCGACGCCGGGCGCCGTTGCGCTTCCGCGTTGAAGCCGAGACCGGACAGGATCGCGCCTGCGCGCGCTTCGGCTGAATGGGCGTCGATATCGGCAAGCCGCGTGTGAATTTCTGCGATGCGATGCGGGTCGGTCGCTGTTTCGGCTTCCTCCAGAAGCGCGGTGCGCTCCTTGTCCGCCTTCATGACGATTTCGATCAGCGCTTCCTCGGTGCCGGGGGCTTCCTGCGCCACCTGACCGATGCGGGTGTTCTTCGGCACTGATACGCTGCCGGTTTCCGGCGCGAGATCACCGGTGATCACCCGAAACAAGGTGGACTTTCCGGTGCCGTTGCGACCGACGAAACCGGTCTTCGACCCGGCTGGCAGCGTCACGCTGGCATGATCGATCAGAAGGCGTCCGGCGATGCGGACGGAAATGTCATCGAGAATAAGCATGGACAGGCTTTTGCACGGCTCCGGCGTTTCCGCAAGTATCAACATAGATCAGGCGAAGCGGCGACCGCCTTCCGTGCGCTGGAATTGCGAGAGATCAAGCGATGGGGCGCTGGTGCCGAGCCGCGTCAGGGCCGCATGGATCTGGCCGCGATGGTGGGTCTGGTGATTGAACAGATGCGCAAGCGAAGGCGCCAGTCGCTGGCTCATCGTGCGCATGTCCGAAACGGTCGTGTAGGTAAAGCGCCCTGCGAGCTTGTCGGCGTTTAATCCTTCGGTATAGCGGCAGATGCGCTCATCCTCGGCATGGCGCAGATCGCGCAGCGTGATGAAATTGTCGGTAATGATGGCGTCGAGTTGCTTTGGATGGTCGCCTTCGCCGGTAAAACGCTTCATCCAGATGCGGTCGGTAACCAGAAGATGGTTGAGCGTGCGATGGACTGAGCCGAAGAACAGGCCGAGATCCAGCCGATATTCTTCATCGCTCAGATCGGCAGCGGCGGCATAAAGCAGCTCGTTCGCCCAGCGATTGTACCACGCAAACATTTGAAAATGCTGTTCCATGCAATCCCCCTCTATCTGACAGCCTGAATCAGAATGGCGTTATCTATGCCTTCAAATTTCTGCCGTCTCAAGCCGGTAAACGGGTTGCGATGCTCGCTAGCTCTTGGCAATCAGGCCTATCGACGGTATAGAGCCTCACTTTTCTAAAATTTCCCAGCAAACAAGGTGTCATAATGGCAATCGAACGTACCTTCTCCATGATCAAGCCCGACGCGACCCGCCGCAACCTGACCGGCGCAATCACCGCCAAGCTTGAAGAAGCTGGTCTGCGTGTTGTCGCTTCGAAGCGCGTCTGGATGAGCCTGCGTGAAGCACAGGGCTTCTACGCTGTTCACAAGGATCGTCCTTTCTTCGGCGAACTGACTGAATTCATGTCTTCGGGCCCGACGATCGTTCAGGTTCTCGAAGGTGAAAACGCAATCGCCAAGAACCGCGAAGTCATGGGCGCCACCAACCCTGCAAATGCAGACGCTGGCACGATCCGCAAGGAATTCGCCCTGTCGATCGGCGAAAACTCGGTTCACGGTTCCGACGCTCCAGAAACCGCTGCCGAAGAAATCGCTTACTGGTTCTCGGGCACCGAAATCGTCGGCTAATCCGATCCGCATGCATGAAAAAAGCCGGGCTCGCGCCCGGCTTTTTTGTATCTTTTCTCAAATCAGATCAGAGATTTTGCGCCAGTGTCGCGATCTCTTTGCCTTCCTGATCGAGAAGGACGAGCTTGCCTACCGTATCAATCTTGTAGGATCGCGTTCTGGTCAATGTGTCGAGGAACTTGCGTTCCTGGTTCATGAGTGCGGGTGGACACTGCATGTAGGTCGATCCGACCTCGGCGAAGGAAATATTCTCGCCCGTCACCGTGGCTTTGCTGAAATAACGATTGCAGCCGCCCGAACCGCTGACGGATCCATCGGAGGTGACGGTCAGTGTGGTCTGGGCATTGTCGATCACGCCGCCACCCTGAATGTCTTCGGCCAGCCAGTCCTTGCCTTCAATACCGATGGACACGGCTTCGTCGGCGCTCTTGCGAACCATGACGACGCGCATTTCCACCGGAGCACCGGGATTGGCCGGATCGATGGTGTAATTCTGGTCATTGACGAACCAGAGCGTATCGCCAGCCGTGATACGGGCCTGCAAGGCGTAGGTGTGGCCGGATTGAATCTGATCGGTGTCGAAATTGATCGCGAAGGGGATCGGCGATCCTTGCGCGGATTCAATGCGAGTTTCGGCAATCGTTGTGGACGGCGCATCGGCAAGCGAGATATCCGCAAGCTGCACGGTCAGCTTGGCCTCGGGGGGCAGGGCGATGCGCTCACGATACATGACCTTGCCACTGACAGTCTTTTCCGCAGCAATGCTGCTGGTCGGCATGGATGTGGTGAGGAACAAGGCGGCGCCACCAAGCGCGCCAAGACCGACCACAAGAGCCGCCGCAATGGAAAGAGTGCTTTTCAGTAGTTTTCGCATTCTTAAAGTCCGAAACCTTATTCCTGCACAGTCGGGGAGAATCCCCGTCGTGACAGTGTTGCCGTGCCCATTGCTCCGTTCGCGATCCATATCTGACGGGAGCCTGATTCACTCCGCTGACAGTAATGAAATCTTCATGTGAAAATTGTGGCAGCACAAGTAAATGCGACCCAAATTACCCTTTATTTTAGGGGTTTAAATAGTTAATTCGCACTTAAAGATAAACGCAGTTTTCAGCAAATACATCAGCGCACTGTTTGGACGGCTCAAGTATCGCGTGACTTGAGCCACCGCTGACGACTCAAATCGTCGTCTGCCTTGGCCTCTACCCACCCATCCGCTGTGCCATTGACGAGGTGTTCGCGCTTCCAGAACGGTGCGCCGGTCTTCATGAAATCCATCAGGAAAGAGGCGGCCTCGAAGGCGGCGAAGCGATGCGCCGAAGCGGTCGCGGCGAGGACGATATTGTCGCCGGGCTTGATGAGCCCATAGCGATGAATGACGGATATGCCGAGAAGCGGCCAGCGCGCCATCGCCTGTTCGGCAATGCGCCTGATCTCGGCTTCGGCCATGCCCGGATAATGTTCAAGTTCAAGCGCGGAGAGGCGGCCATTTTCGTCCCGGCAAAGCCCGGTGAAGGTGACTATGGCCCCGATATCCTTGCGCCCGTCGCGAAGCTTTTCCACTTCCGCCGCCGCGTCGAAATCATCTTCGCGAACGCTGACGAACAGCGGGCAAATTGGTTGCCCGCTCATCTCAGCCACCCGTCATGGGCGGGAAAAGTGCTACCTCGTCGCCGTCCTGGATGAATTCGTGGTGTTCGGCATGTTCCTGATTGATCGCCGCGCGGATAACGTCGCCATGTTCGAAAGCGGCTTCATATTCTTCGCCGTGGGTTTTCAGCTGGCTAATGAGTTCGCCGACCGTCACTTTCGGGGCAGGGAGGACGATGAGGTCCTCATCCTTGCCGATTTTCTCCCGCACCCAGGCGAAATAGACGACTTTAACGCTCACGAGCTTAATCCATCACGTGCTTCAGGCCTGCCTTGAAGTAATCCCAGCCCGTATAAAGCGTGAGGATTGCCGAAATCCACAGCAGGACAATGCCCAGTTCCGTTACATAGGGCATGATTTTATCACCGGCAGGGCCAGCGAGCAAAAAGGCCAATGCAACCATTTGCGCTGTGGTTTTCCACTTCGCGAGACGCGAAACCGGAACGCTGACTTTCAGTTCCGCCAGATATTCACGCAGGCCGGAAACCAGAATTTCGCGACACAGGATGATGATCGCCGCCCAGAGCGTCCAGCCAGCGATGGTGCCATCGGCGGCCAGAAGCAGCAGAATGGCGGATACGAGAAGCTTGTCTGCGATCGGGTCAAGCATGCGACCGATGGTCGAGGTCTGCTTCCAGATACGGGCAAGATAGCCGTCGAAGAAATCGGTGATGCTGGCCACGATAAACAGGCCAAGAGCGGTCCAGCGCGCGAAGTCGCTGGATTCGAGGCGCCCCTCCACAAAGAAGCACAACACCACAAGCGGCACGGCGACAATCCGTCCATATGTGAGGATGTTGGGCAAGGAGAGGGTATGTTTGTTCTGCATTGTTCCGCCGTAACGTTATTTTGTGCACATCAACAGGGATGACCAATAAAATCAACTCTTGTGCAGGTGTTCTGCTCGGACCTTATGACGCTGGCGCGCAAAAGCGCATCAAAATTGCGTCACCGGTCACGAAAATGATCGTGAATGGTGCGTGCCATTGCCTCCGATATGCCGTCGATCTGCATCAGGTCTTCCATCGCCGCACGGGAAACAGCCTTTGCCGTTCCAAAATGATGCAGCAATGCGCGTTTGCGCGATGGGCCGATTCCCGCAATTTCATCGAGCGGGTTCTTGACCATTTCTTTCTTGCGCCGTGCGCGATGCGTGCCGATGGCGAACCGGTGTGCCTCATCGCGCATGCGCTGGATGAAATAGAGAACCGGATCGCGCGGCGGCAGGGTGAAAGGCTGCTTACCCTCCACGAAAAACCGTTCGCGTCCCGCTTCACGGTCCACGCCCTTGGCGATGCCGATTGCATTGACCAGATTGGCGATACCCATCTCGTTGAGAATCTGACGCACAGCCCCCACTTGCCCCTGTCCACCGTCAATGAGAATCACATCGGGCCAGGCCGGGAAACTGTCATTTATTTCAGGCACTTCAGGGCTTTCCGGATCGGGTGCTTCATCCGGCGCGCCATGCTCCTTCACCAGCCTTGAGAAGCGACGCTCGATCACTTCGCGCATCATGCCAAAATCATCGCCCGGCGTGATATCTGTCGAGCGGATATTGAACTTGCGATACTGGTTTTTGACGAACCCTTCCGGTCCGGCGACGATCATGCCACCGACGGCGTTCGTGCCCATGATGTGCGAGTTGTCGTAAACCTCGATGCGGCGTGGCGTACGCGCAAGGCCGAATGTCTCTGCCATGCCTTGCAGCAGGCGCGCCTGCGACGAGGTTTCGGCAAGTCTGCGGCCCAGCGCTTCGCGCGCATTGGTCAGGGCGTGATCGACAAGGTCCTTCTTCTCGCCACGCTGGGGCACATTGACCTGCACCTTATGACCGGCGCGGGTGGAAAGCGCCTCGGCGATGAGCGACTGTTCTTCCACGGCCTCAGACAGAAGCACAAGGCGGGGGCAGGGTTTGTCGTCATAGAACTGCGACAGGAATGCGCCCAGAACTTCCGCCGGGCCAAGCGAGCTGTCGGCTTTTGGATAATAAGCGCGGTTGCCCCAGTTCTGGCCGGTGCGGAAGAAGAAGACCTGAATACAGGTCATGCCGCCTTCCTGATGGATGGCGAACACATCGGCTTCTTCGACCGTCTGCGGATTGATGCCCTGATGTGACTGGACATGCGAAAGCGCTGCCAGACGGTCGCGATAGACTGCCGCATGTTCGAAATCGAGATCGGCAGATGCCGCCTGCATGGCGGTGGCCAGATGGTCTTTCACCGACTGGCTCTTGCCGGACAGGAATGCTTTGGCCTCCGAGACCAGCTCGGCATAGTCGGCATCGCTGATTTCGTGCGTGCACGGACCGGAGCAGCGCTTGATCTGATAAAGCAGACAGGGGCGCGTGCGGCTTTCGAATACCGAATCGGTGCAGGTGCGCAGCAGAAAGGCGCGTTGCAACGCGTTGATTGTGCGTCCTACCGCCCCGGCCGACGCGAAGGGGCCGAAATAGTCGCCCTTGCGAGAGCGTGCGCCGCGATGCTTGAAAATACCCGGCGCGCGATGATCGCCCGTCAGCAGAATATAGGGAAACGACTTGTCGTCGCGCATCAGCACATTGAAGCGCGGGCGCAATCGCTTGATCAGATTGGCTTCGAGCAGCAGCGCTTCGGTTTCGGTGCGCGTGACGACAAATTCCATCATCGCCGTCTCGCGGATCATCCGGACGATGCGATTCGAATGGGCTATGCCGCGCGCATAATTGGAAACGCGTTTCTTGAGATTGCGCGCCTTGCCGACATAAAGCACGTCACCGTCACTGTTGAACATGCGATAGACGCCGGGATTGTTCGGCAGCCGTTTCACGAAGGCGTTGATGATATCCTGACCGCTGAGACCTGCCGTATCCGGCAGTCCATCGGACGAGTCCCACTGGATCTGATCGGCCATTGAAGGCGCAGCAACAATTTCGGAACCGGTGTCGTCGCTGTCTTCATCATCTTCGGCTTCCGCATCGCCAATGATAATACCGGCCACGTCCTGCTCGTCGTCGGACGGCAGGTTAGAGCCAGTATCGTCATGGCTTTTGCGGTTGCCGCTCATTCAGTGATTCCTGCGATGTCGGGGGTTTCCCATGCCAGATGTTGCCCGCCGTCAAGCGCGATCATCTGGCCGGTAATGGAACGATTCTCCCAGAAGTAACGCACTGTGCGCCCGAATTCCGGCAATTCTGGCGCACGTTGCAAGGCGACCTTGCTGACCTGTCGTTCAAAATCACCCGGTCGCTGCCGCTCACTCGGCAAGGTCGGACCCGGCGCAATGGCGTTGACGCGAATGCGCGGGGCCAATGCCTGCGCAAGCGTGCGGGTTGCATTCCAAAGCGCTGTCTTGGACAGCGTATAGGAGAAGAAGTTCGGATTGAGCTTCCAGACGCGCTGGTCGATTACATTGACGATCAGCCCGTCCACTGCTTCCGGCAGAGCCTTGGCCATTGCTTCGGAAAGCATGACCGGGGCTTTGAGGTGAATCGCAAAATGCTTGTCCCACAAAGCCATGTCGAGATCACCAACCCGGTCATCCTCAAACAAGGACGCATTATTGACGAGCAGGCGGATCGGGCCGATCTGGCGCTCTGCTTGCGCAATAAGGCCGCGCACATCCTGCTCGGATGAGAGGTCGGCCTGAACGACGCAGGCCGTTCCGCCGCGCGCAATGATGGCGTCGGCAAGAGCCTGACCTTCTTCGATGGAACGGTTGCAGTGGATCGCAACAGGGAAGCCATGGGCTGCGAGGTCTTCGACAATCGCCTTTCCGATGCGCCGTGCGCCGCCCGTCACGAGGACCGGACATTTTGCAAGCTGGCTGACTTCCTGTTCGTTCAACACGGTAAACACTTTCTTATCGAGATTCTCTCGTGATTTTCATGCCATTTTGCTCGTCAGATTGCATCCATTAATAGCGGGAAATACGTCCGCTACTGACAAAATGCGAGCAATATCAGTTGCTTCTCGTAGCGAGGGAGTGAGTTGATTGCCCCGCAACAATCCGCACCCGCTCATATAGTCACAAAAGCTTGGCGTTGCGAGAATGCAACATCGCATTTTTGCCATTTTCTCGTCGGGTTTTCTTCACAGAAGCGGGCATTTCGTGCCGCAATTACCGACGATACCTCCTCCCCATCAGCACGGCATGGGCAACTTCGAACTCCCAACATGCTGCCCGCCCGATAAGGGACCGTGTCAAACGTAATTTGTGTAAGGAGAATGCTATGCGCACTCTTAAGTCTCTCGTAATCGCCTCGGCTGCGCTGCTGCCGTTCTCTGCGACTGCCTTTGCAGCTGACGCCATTCAGGAACAGCCTCCTGTTCCGGCTCCGGTCGAAATGGCTCCCCAGAACACCTGGGCTGGCGGCTATACCGGTCTGTACCTCGGCTACGGCTGGAACAAGGCCAAGAATTCGAATGGTTACGGCGAAGTAAAGCCTGACGACTGGAAGGCTGGCGCTTACGCTGGCTGGAACTTCCAGCAGGACCAGTTCGTATACGGTGTTGAAGGTGACGCCGGCTACTCCTGGGCCAAGAAGTCCAGGGACGGTCTGGAAGTCAAGCAGGGCTTTGAAGGCTCGCTGCGTGCACGTCTCGGCTACGACCTGAACCCGATCATGCCATACATCACCGGTGGTATCGCCGGTTCGCAGGTTAAGCTCGACAACGGCTTTGATGACGAAAGCAAGTTCCGCGTTGGTTGGACTGCTGGCGCCGGCATGGAAGCCAAGCTGACCGAAAACATCCTGGGCCGCGTTGAATACCGCTACACCCAGTTCGGTAACAAGACCTACGATCTCGGCAACGAATCGGTTCGTAGCAAGCTCGACACCCATGACATCCGCGTCGGTCTCGGCTACAAGTTCTAATTATCTGATAATTGAACACGGAAAACCGGGCAGGCAACTGCCCGGTTTTTTGTTGCTCGAATTTTTCTTCGGGCAAACAGGCCGCTTAGTAACCTTCCTGCTGTGCGGTATCGATCAGCCATTTACGAAAAGCGGCCATCGCGTCCGTTTCCGGGCGCGATTGAAGTCGGGCCAGCCAGTAGCTGCCCATCGTCACCGTTTGTGGGAAGGGCTGGACGATTGTTTCGGCGTGAAGCTGCCGGGTGAACATTGACGGCGGCGCAAGCGCGACACCTGCCCCCTGTATTGCAGCTTCCATCATGGCCAGCGACGAATCGAACATGATGCTTTTGGGCAGCGGCATGTCGCCGGTGACGCCAGCAGCAGCAAACCATTGCGACCATTCATCGGCCCGATAGGACCGAAGCAGCGTATGGCGAGCGAGATCAGGCGGGTTTTTCAGCTGACTGGCTATGTCCGAAATGCACAAGGGCGAAAGCGGCGCTTCCAGAAGGCGGGTTGCCTCGACACCGTGCCACGCCCCGGACCCGAACCGAATCGCAAAATCCAGTCCCTCAGCGGCGATGTCGACGCGGTTATTATTGGTCGAAAGCCGCAAATCGATAAACGGATGCGTGGTCTGAAAATCGCGCAGGCGAGGGATCAGCCAGCCGACGGCCAAAGTTCCGACCACACCAACGCGCAGAACCTCGCGATAATGTCCGCCTTCAAAACGTTCCAGCGTCCCGGCAATGTTATCGAAGGCCTCCCGCAAGGTGGGCAGCAGCGTTTCACCTTCATGGGTGAGCAGCAATCCGCGCGGCAAGCGTTCGAACAGGGTGACATTGAGGCGGCTTTCGAGGCTTTTCACCTGATGGCTGACAGCGGCTTGGGTCACGCATAATTCGATTGCCGCCTTGGTGAAGCTGAGATGGCGTGCCGACGCCTCGAAGGCGCGCAGTGCATTCAGCGGAAGATGAGGCCGGACCATCGCTATACCCAAATTTTTCTAATGTCAGAGGCAAGATAACGTCGTTTGTTTCGGACGTATAGCTCGCTTATATCGAGAGTGCCGAATAGACGGGTTTTGATTTCAATTCACCTGCATCCGGTTTAACGCGCGTTATTTCACATGAGAAAACACCGATTCCTTCCGCATGTCTCCCACGCGGCAGGGAAATCGGTTCACAATGAGGATTGCGTATAAGTCATGAGAAAAACTACCGTTTCCGCCTTGAGCATAACTGCCGTCGCCAGCCTGTTGACCAGTGTCTCCGTACAGGCCGCAAACGCGCCGAGCGAGAAAGAAATCAGGCATCTGGTCGATGAAACGATCAAGCCTGTCATGGCCGAACACAAGATTCCCGGAATGGCTGTCGCCGTTACGGCGGGTGGCGAGACCTACTTTTTCGGCTATGGCGTCGCCTCTAAGGAAAGCGGACAGAAGGTGACCGAAGACACGATCTTCGAGATTGGTTCCGTCTCCAAAACCTTTACCGCGACGCTCGGCGGGTTGGGGCTTGCGGAGGGTGCGTTTAAACCGGGGGACACGGCGACGAAATACGCTCCCAAACTGGCAGGCAGCAGCTTCGACAAGGTCTCGATGCTTGATCTTGGCACCTACACTGCTGGCGGTTTGCCCCTGCAATTTCCAGACAGTGTCACCGACCACAAGACGATGATCTACTATTTCAAGAATTGGAAGCCGGATTATCCTGCGGGCACGCAGCGCCGCTATTCAAATCCGAGTATCGGTCTGTTTGGTTATCTCGCCGCTCAAAGCATGGGCGAGCCCTTCGACAAGGTGATGGAAACGAGGCTCATTCCAGCCTTCGGCCTGAAGCACACATTCATCCAGGTGCCTGAAAGCCAGATGAAGAATTACGCCTATGGCTATTCGAAAGCCAACAAGCCGATCCGCGTGTCTCCCGGCGCCTTCGACGCGCAGGCTTATGGAATCAAGACCACTGCGCCGGACCTGATCCGTTTCGTTCAGTTGAATATGGACAGCACATCGCTTGGTCAGCCGATGCAAAAGGCCGTAGCGGCCACGCATACCGGCCATTACAAGGTCGGTGACATGACACAGAGCCTTGGCTGGGAGCGTTACGCCTATCCTGTGAGTCTGAAAACGCTGCTTGGCGGCAACACCTCCGATATGGCGATGAAATCGCACAAAATCGAAAAGCTCGACCCACCTTTGCAGCCGTCGGACGACATGCTGCTGAACAAGACCGGTTCGACCGGTGGTTTCGGGGCCTATGTGGCCTTTGTGCCGGGCAAAAAGATCGGCATTGTGATGCTTGCGAACCGCAATTATCCGAACGATGCACGGATCAAGGCCGGTTACCGCATCCTGAAGGCGCTGGACGGCAATCAATAATCGCTGAAAATACAAACGCCCCGGATAGCGGCTGCCATCCGGGGCATTTGAAAGCTTGGCGCAGAACTTAGCCTTGCGGCAGCAAAGCCGCCAGTTCCGGATGCAGTTCCTGATAACGCTTGATCCAGCGCTTCAGCTTCGGACGTCCACGTTCCCATTTGCCATCGAAGCGCAGCGCGAGATAGCCCAGCACAGCAGCGACGGCGATATGGCCCGCATGCAGCTTGCCCGCCAGACGCGGCGGGGCCTCATTGAGCAGGTCGAGCGCACGCTCGGCCTTGCGCCATTGCAGATCCAGCCATGGCTGGTGGATTTTATCTTCCGGGCGCAGGCGGCGTTCATAGACATGCGCGAGCAGAACGTCGGCCAGGCCATCGGCAATGGCTTCATAACGCTCGGCATCGGTGCGCTTTTCCGCGTTGCGCGGGAAAAGCTTGTTGCCGGAAACGCGGTTCAGATATTGGGTGATGGCGCGGCTGTCGAACACCGCCTTGCCGTCATCGGTAACAAGGGTTGGAATCTTGCCAAGTGGATTGGCGTTGATGAGGTTCTCCGGCTCCGCCGACGTGTTCACGACCACGCTTTCAAAAGGGACGCCTGCATAATGCGCGGCCATGCGCACCTTCGCGCTGTAAGGCGAGGCGGGTGAATAGAGAATCTGCGTCATATTTGATTCCTGAGAATGAAGATTATTGGGTTGCCGGCATCATGACCGAACGGCTGCGGCAGGCGTTATTATTAACCTCCTGGCAGGCGCGATATTGGAGATCCTTCGTCATGCAGATGCGCACTTCCTGAAGATAATTGCGCTGGCAGGTGACAGAAATGCCGCTGGCCTTCATGCCCGGATTGGCTGCAAGAAAGGCTTTTTCGACCAGCATCGGGTCAACCCGGCGGTCACCGCTTACATTGCGAAGGCTGGGCGGAATATTGACCTGCTCATAGGCGTTGCGCAGCGTGTCGAAATAATCGCTCTGGGACAGACCCGAGCAGCTTCCGTGCTTGCGCCATTCATGGCCTATCAATCCAGCGGCCGGCATGATGTCCGAGAGGCTGGAAATAATCTGACGCGGAACATAACCGCCGCGGCTGCGCACATTGTCGAGCTGGCAATTGGCCGGATAGCCCCATTCATTTTGGGGCCAGAGACCATGGGCGACGAAGCCGAAAGGGCGCTGGTTGTTGCATTGCTGCTTGTTGGCGCGACGGCCTTCCGACGCGCAATAGCTCGGTGACCAAGAAAGCGACAGCACATAGAAGTCGAAATCGCCGGGCACATCGCCATTGTCCTGGTCGTCAGCAAGAGCTGCACCCGACAATATTGTCGTCGCCATCAGGGCAATCGAAAGCAAAGCGCTTGGGACAGCCGCCAGTCTTCGCAGCATGGAACCTCCGGTCAGGTCAGCGGAGGACGCGGCAGCTTGGCGCGTCGTAGACATACCAGCGGTCGAAGCCTTCAACGCAGAATTCCACGTTGCGACCGACCGATGCAAAACCCTGACCTTCTTCGACTAGATACCAGACGGAACGGTATTGGCCGTCGCTTAACACGGCAGTGGCCTTGCAATAGGTGCGTTCGATTTCTGCCGGGTTGGTCTTCGGCTCATAACGGGTCAGCTGAACATCGCTCATCGCTGAAATGCCGACTTGCGGCAGTTCGGGAACGTGGCGCACCTGATAGCCGAAGCGCGAGACCACCGAGCGCAGCACGCTCTGCTGGTTGCAGACGGTGTTGTCGACGACGGCTGGTGCAGACTGAGGATAATCGGCAGCGCTGGCGGGCAGGGCTGCAAAAGTCACCGGCAGGACGGAGGCGGCGAAGAGGGCGGCCCGCGAAAAGCGACCGAAGCGATCCAGTTTGCCCGAGGTAAGTTGCATGTCTCTATCCTGTCCCAAAATGCGAACGCGAAGCGCGCGCTTATGTCTGTGATAGCCGAAGCTTTGCTTCGCGCAGTTTCTTTCAGCACGCGGCAGCGGTCAAGAGCGATCCGTCTCGCCGCGTATCCACCGAACACTGAAATTGCTACCCTTTTCTTCGGCCAGCAGTTTCGTAAGGCTGGGAAGCACGGTTTGCATCTCACTTTCGAGTGTATAGGGCGGATTCACGACAATCATACCGGTGCCATCGAGGCGCGGCTTGGATGAGGGCGGGCGAATCGCCAGCTCGATCTGCATGATCTTCGGAATCCCGGTTTCATGAAGCCGCTTGGCGAAGCGCTCGGTTTCCTTGCGGTCCTTCACCGGATACCACAGCGCATAAGTGCCGCCGCCGAAGCGCTTGTGCGCCTTGGCGAGACCATCCACCATACGGTCGAATTCGCCTTCAATTTCGAACGGCGGATCAACCAGCACGAGGCCGCGTTTTTCCTTTGGCGGAAGATGCGCGCCAAGCGCCAGCCAGCCGTCGAGTTCAATGACGCGCACCTGATAATCGCCGTCGAAGCGCTTTGCCAGTTTGGCCGCATCCTGCGGGTGCAGTTCCAGCGCTGACAGGCGGTCCTGCTTGCGCAACAAATGCCGCGTCACATAAGGCGAACCAGGATAGTGGCGGAGTTTTCCGTCCGCGTTCACCGCCCGCACTGCATCGAGATAAGGCGTGAGCAGTTCCAGCACTGCCGGTTCGATCTGGCCTTTTTCGACCGCTTCGATGACACGGTGAATGCCACCCGTCCATTCGCCGGTCTTGCCCGCTTCGACGCTTTTCAGGTCGTAAAGTCCGATGCCCGCATGGGTGTCGATGACGCGAAAGGCCTGATCCTTGCGCTTCAGATAGTCGATGATACGGGCGAGGATGACGTGTTTGACGACATCCGCGAAATTTCCGGCGTGATAGGCGTGACGATAATTCATGATCGCGCTTGTTTCACGGCTTTCCGCTTTCGGCAAGAGGATACCAATTTCCGATTCGCCACGACTGTCATAAATGTGACATACAGCGGTCACCAACCGCATCTTCACCTGAGTCGAGCTTGCAATGTCCGGTGGCGTCCTTCTGATCGTCCTGTTTGGCGCGTTTCTTCACGCGAGCTGGAACGCCATCGTCAAAAGCAGCGGCGACAAGTTTTTCGCTGCCGCCAGCGTGACCGGCGCTGCCGGTTTCATCGCCTTGTTCATCGTGCCATTTCTGCCGATGCCGAATGCGGTCAGCTGGGTCTATATCCTGATGTCGACCGTCACCCAGACTTTCTATATGTCGCTGGTGGCGGCGGCCTATAAATCCGGCGATATGAGCGAGGCCTATCCCATCATGCGCGGCACGCCGCCTTTGCTCGTCGCGCTGGTCAGCGCCCCGCTGGTGGGCGAGGTCATGGGCTGGAAGAGCTGGCTCGGCATTGTCTTCATCTGTTCAGGCGTGCTGGCCATGGCGCTGGAAGCAAGGCGGCGCAATCGCGGCACCTCCAGTCGCACGGCCATTCTGGCGCTGACCAATGCCGGCTTTATCGCCGGTTACACTATCATCGACGGTCTTGGCGTGCGGGCGTCGGGTGCGCCGCTTTCCTATACATTATGGCTGTTTGTCATCAATGCCGTGCCGTTGGCGGGCTGGGCGCTCTATCGCGAGCCCGACCGTTTTATCAGCTATATGCGCAATCGCTGGCGTCCGGCGCTGATCGGCGGCGTGGGGACGCTCGGTTCCTACGGGCTGGCACTCTGGGCGATGACCATGGCGCCGATTGCCGTGGTGGCGGCCTTGCGTGAAACCGCCATCCTGTTCGGCATGATCATTTCTGCGGTCGTGCTGAAGGAAAAGGTAGGGTTGCCGCGTTTTGCGGCTGCGGCACTGATTGTGCTGGGTGCGATTACGCTTCGTCTGTCTTAGAGGTCCTACGTTGAAAACATATTTCGCCGTGTGAGCGCTTGCGGTAATAAAGAAATATGAACGAGCAAATTTCCATATCCAATATCAAGATCGGTCATTCGGCTTGCCCGCATGACTGCCCGTCCACCTGCGCGCTCGACGTCGAACTTCTGGACGAGCGCACCATCGGTCGTGTGCGCGGTTCGAAGGACAACAGCTATACGGCGGGGGTCATCTGCGCCAAGGTGGCGCGTTATGCCGAACGCGTTCATCATCCGGATCGCCTGAAACACCCCTTGATACGCTCCGGCGATAAGGGCGCGGGCGAATGGAAACAGGCGTCCTGGGAAGCAGCGCTTGATCTGATTGCCGAGCGGTTTTTGAAAGCCGAAGCAGAATATGGCAGTGAAAGCGTCTGGCCCTATTACTATGCTGGCACGATGGGGCTTGTTCAGCGCGATTCCATCAATCGTCTTCGCTTCGCTAAGCGCTATTCCAACCAATTCGATAGCTTCTGCACGAACATGGCCTGGACCGGCTATTTCGCCGGAACGGGAAGCCTGATCGGCCCCGACCCGCGTGAGATGAGCAAGGCCGATGTGGTGGTGATCTGGGGCACCAATGCTGCCGCAACGCAGGTCAATGTCATGACCCACGCCGTGCGTGCGCGCAAGGAACGCGGCGCAAAGATCGTCGTCATCGACATTTATGCCAATGCGACCGTGCGACAGGCCGATATGGGCATCGTACTCAAGCCCGGCACGGATGGCGCCTTTGCTTGCGCCGTCATGCATGTGCTGTTCCGCGACGGCCTTGCCGATTGGGATTATCTGGAGCGCTACACCGATGACCCGAAGGGGCTGGAAGCGCATCTGGCAACCCGCACGCCGGAGTGGGCCTCCGCCATCACCGGTCTGACGGTTGAGGAAATCGAAGCCTTCGCGCATCTGGTCGGCAAGACCAAGCGGACCTATTTCCGCCTTGGCTATGGCTTCACGCGCCAGCGCAATGGCGCGGTGAATATGCATGCCGCAGCCTCTATCGCTTGTGTGACCGGCGCTTTTCTTCATGAAGGCGGCGGGGCGTTTCACTCTAACGCCAGCATCTTCAAATTCGACAAGCGCGAGATTGAAGGTCGGGCGATGCAGGATAAGACCATCCGCTTCCTCGACCAGTCGAAGATCGGGCGCGTTCTCACCGGCGATCGCGAGGCGCTTTATGACGGCCCGCCCGTCATGGCGATGCTCATCCAGAACACCAATCCGATGAATGTGACACCGGAACAGCGTCTTGTCCGCAAAGGTTTTGCGCGCGAGGACCTGTTCGTCACCGTGCACGAGCAGTTCATGACGGATACGGCCAAGATGGCCGATGTCGTGCTGCCTGCCACCACATTCCTCGAACATGACGATATTTATCGCGGCGGCGGCCAGCAGCACGTGGTGCTTGGGCCAAAGCTGATCGAACCTTTAGCCGAGGCGCGACCGAATATTTTCGTCATCAACGAACTAGCCAACCGGCTGGGCGTTGGGCATCTTCCGGGCTTTTCTGTCGATGAGCGCACGCTGATCGATAATATGAATGCCAATAGCGATCTGCCGCATTTCGACGGACTGAAAGAGCGACGCTTTGTCGATAAGCAGCCGCCATTTGAAGAAGCGCATTACATCAATGGCTTCAAATGGCCGGATGGCAAATTCCGCTTCCGTCCCGACTGGACGGGTAGTCCTGCACCGGACCGTCCGCCGGAAGTCATGGGCCTGCAAGGCGAGTTCCACTCGATCCCGGAATTCCCGGATTATTGGGAAGTCATTGAGGTGGCGGATGCCGAGCATCCGTTCCGGCTCGCGACATCACCGGCGCATAATTTCCTGAACTCGACTTTTGCCGAAACGCAGACCTCTATGGCCAAGGAAATCCGCCCGGAACTGCTGATTCATCCGGACGATGCGGCGGAACTTGGCATTGCCGATGGCGAGCGGATCGAGATCGGCAATCATCGCGGCGAAGTGGTGCTGCACGCCGTGTTTCGCGCTGGTCAAAAACGCGGCGTGGTGGTGTCGGAAGGCATTTTTCCAAACACGTCATTCGAGCGCGGCGAGGGGATCAATACGCTGCTCGGTGCGGAGCCCGCCGCTCCTTATGGCGGTCTGGCGGTGCATGACACAAAGATCTGGATCAGAAAACTTGCGTAATAAAAAGCCGCGCCGAATGTCTTCGGCGCGGCTTTTCCGTAAAGCAGACTAACGATTAACCGGCGTAGTTCAGCTTCAGCTTGGACACACCAACAGCTGCATTGAGGCCACGCTGGCCCTGAACCGAAATCGGCTGCAGCGAAATCGTCTTCCAAGAACCACCCGTCAGGATGTTCGTGCCGAAACCGATGCCGATGGCTGCATTGGCCGAAGCGCCGACATAACGGCCCTTGAGTGCGCCTTCCGGACGAACGGTCGGAGCCCAGACGGCCCAGGCGACAGTGCCGCCATTGATAAAGCCGACGTCAACGCCGAGCTTGGTGATCGTTCCGGTGTAATGTTCCAAAGGATTACCACGGCGCGCAGGGCGGAACACACAATCAACCTCCTGCTGGCTGCCGATGATCACACCGATCGCCGGGGAAATGTCGCAGGTCAGGGTGCCGACTTCCGAACGCGGCTGCGTGCGACCCGAAGCGGGAGGAGCTACGAAGTCTGCCGCGATGGCGGGAGCGGTGACAGCAATGCCGGAGATGACGGCCATTGCGGACAGGAAGGAAGTCGAAAAACGGAGAGACATGATCTTGTCCTCTTCTTGAACACATATTGAAAGAGACGGGGCTGCATAGGCTCGTCTCAATAACGGGGATTGCCGAAGCAAGTTCCGTTACAAATCTGAATTAGAGCTTTTTGCGGGAAATTAAAGTTTTATTAACAAAAAACTCGGGGTGTGATGAATTTGTCGCGCATATGCGCGGAAGCGCCCTCAGGCGCTCACGAGCATCGCGTCGGCTAGAGACGCATCATCGTCCTTCTGGCCATTCGCAAACTGCCGCAGAACGAGCGGATAAATCCGATGTTCGGCTTTCAAAACACGTGCCGCCAGCGTGTCGGCAGTGTCGCCGTCGATGACCGGCACGGCAGCCTGAGCCAAAATGGGGCCTTCGTCCATGCCTTCCGTCACAAGATGCACGGTGCAGCCTGCAAGTTTCACACCGGCGTCGATAGCGCGCTGATGTGTGTGGAGGCCCGGAAAAAGTGGCAGCAGGGAAGGGTGGATGTTGAGGATGCGTCCTTCATAGGGCGCGATAAAACGCCCGGACAGAAGCCGCATATAGCCAGCGAGGCAGAGGAAATCAGGCTTCAGCGTAGCCAGCGCGGCGAGGATCGCATCTTCATGCTCTTCCTTCGACGCAAAATCCCTGCGCGTGAAAACTTGTGTGGCAACGCCAGCGGCTTGCGCTTTCACGAGGCCGCCTGCATCTGCCTTGTCGGAAAAAACCGCGACGATTTCCGTCGGAAAGTCGGGTGCCTGCGCAGCCCGGATCAGCGCCTCCATATTGGAGCCGCCGCCCGAGATGAAAATAACGGCCCGCTTGCGGCTCATAGTGCGAGCGTGCCCTTATAGACGACGCCGTCCTTTTCGCGTGCGATCATGCGACCGAGCGTGACGACCTGTTCGCCTTCAGCCACGAGGGCCGCGACCACTTCGTCAACCTTTTCAGGCGTGACGACGGCGATCATGCCGATACCACAATTGAAGGTACGCAGCATTTCATTGGCTTCCACGTTGCCGGTCTTGGCAAGCCAGGAGAAAACGGGCGGTACGGCGATGGCCGTCAGGTTGATTTCGGCAGCCAGACCTTCAGGCAGAACGCGCGGAATATTGTCGGGGAAACCGCCGCCGGTGATATGCGCCAACGCCTTGATACCATCCGAAGCGCGGATGGCTGCAAGCAGCGGCTTCACATAAATGCGGGTCGGGGTGAGTAGCGCTTCACCCAACGTCGAACCCGGCTGGAATGGCGCATCGGACTTCCAGCCGAGGCCGGACAGTTCAACAATGCGGCGCACCAGCGAAAAGCCGTTGGAATGAACGCCGGAAGAGGCGAGGCCAAGAATGATATCGCCTTCGGCAATATCGCCGCGCGGCAACAGCCGGTCGCGCTCTGCCGCGCCCACGGCGAAACCGGCCAGATCGTAGTCGCCGTCGCGATACATTCCGGGCATTTCAGCGGTTTCGCCGCCGATCAGCGCCGAGCCAGCCTGACGACAGCCTTCGGCAATGCCTGCAACGATGTCCACGCCCTGATCGGGCGACAGCTTGCCGGTGGCATAATAATCGAGGAAGAAAAGCGGCTCCGCACCCTGTACAACCAGATCGTTCACGCACATGGCGACGAGGTCGATACCAACGGTGTCGTGCTTGTCAGCGTCGATGGCGATCTTCAGCTTGGTGCCCACGCCGTCATTGGCGGCGACCAGAACCGGGTCCTTGAAGCCTGCCGCTTTCAGATCGAACAGGCCGCCGAAACCGCCGATCTCGCCATCCGCACCGGGACGGCGCGTCGAACGCACGAGTGGCTTGATCTTTTCAACCATCAGGTTGCCGGCATCGATATCGACACCTGCCTGCGCATAGGTCAGGCCATTATGGCCGTCGAGCTTGTTTTCCGAGGACATGGCCTGCTCCTGAAACTGGGTGCTATCCACTAGGGTCTAAACTCGATTAGGTTTCGGGCGCGGCGCGAGCTGGATTTTGTTTTAGAATAGGAGAAAAGACCGTGATGGAGTAAATCTCCATGAGGGCTTTTCGACGCATTCTGGGACAAAATCCACCGCGTTCCTTCGGAATATGACGGAAATCCCTCATCTTTTCGTCGCGAACACTTGATGGAGATACACTCCACCTTCGCGTTCGCTCCTAAAGCTGAGCGATTTTCGCTCATACCGCGCTCCAAATCCTAATCGAGTTCAGACCCTAGCGCGCAATGCCACGAGATGGCGCTGCCCGCAAGGTCAAGAAGCGGGAAAAGCGCAAAACTCTGCTGGATTCTGCCCAGTTTTTCGCATGATCGGCCGTTGTCGTGCCGATGACTGCGTGTGTCGCATGGCTTTGCATTTCGCGCGGGCCAGTCTACTCTTAGTACAGAATGAGCCGAGCATCAGCGATAAGATGCCGGTAATGCAATTCTGATATTGTTTTGCCAGCAGATATTTGCAGAGAACGGAACCATATGGTCAAGAAGCCGACGCCGACACGCCAGACAAGCGCCAGAACAGATACCAACCAGACGGCTGGCAGCAAAGTCATTCGCCAGACGGATGCCATCGCTTCGGATGGCAATATCCACGTCAATGTCGAAGTCGGCAGTTTGACGGGAACAACGGTGCGGCGTCAGGCGATGTTCTGGGTCGCGACAATGGCCTTGTTCGTTCTGTTTCTGGTGGTGTTCAGCTCGGTGCTGCTGCCTTTTGTGGCGGGCATGGCTCTGGCTTACTTCCTTGATCCCGTGGCTGACAGGCTCCAGCGTTTCGGCTTGTCGCGTCTGACTGCAACTGTCGTGATCCTGCTGGTTTTTCTGATCGCGCTCGTCGTCGGGCTGATGATCATCGTGCCAATTCTGGCGACGCAGCTTGCCGATTTCATTTCCAAACTGCCCGGATACATCACGCAATTGCAGTCGTTGCTCGCTAACGAAAACTCGCAATGGCTGAAGAAATATATCGGCATCGACAGTTCGGTCATTCAGCAAAATCTCAGCGCGCTGGTCCAGCAGGGCGCCGGTTTCATGACAACGCTGCTGCAGTCCCTGTGGAATTCGGGGAAATCCCTGATCGATATTGCGGGACTTTTCGTCGTCACGCCGGTCGTCGCCTTCTACATGCTTCTCGACTGGGACCGGATGGTCAATCGCATCGATTCCTGGGTGCCGCGCGCGCAACTTCATACGGTGCGCCAGATCGCACGCGAAATGAATGCAGCGGTTGCAGGCTTCATTCGCGGGCAGGGCACGCTCTGCCTCATTCTGGGCACGTATTATGCCCTGGGACTGACCCTGACGGGGCTCAATTTCGGCCTGCTGATCGGCTTTTTTGCCGGTCTGATCTCCTTCATTCCCTATATCGGCTCGTTCGTCGGTCTGGCACTCGCCATTGGTGTGGCGCTGGTACAGTTCTGGCCAGACTGGATCATGATCTGTGCCGTCGCGGCGGTGTTTTTCATCGGCCAGTTCGTGGAAGGAAACATCCTCCAGCCCAAGCTGGTTGGGTCGTCGGTTGGCCTCCATCCGGTATGGCTGATGTTCGCTCTGTTCGCGTTCGGTTCACTGTTCGGCTTCACCGGAATGCTGGTCGCTGTGCCCGCTGCGGCGGCAGTCGGGGTGCTTGTGCGTTTTGCCTTGAATCGCTATCTCAATTCACCGATGTACGATCCAGCCTTTCGTCGTCGCGACCCGGATGCGGGGCCGCTGATCGAGGCAGGCGAGAATGCAGGCCCGAATGCAGGCAGGGACAAATGAGACTGAACCGCAATCTGGACGGATGTGCGGGAGGCAGCGATGCGTGACGCCCCGCGTCAGATTCCGCTGAATCTCGAACACCAGCCCGGTTATCACCGCGAAGACCTGATCGTCACGGGCTCGAACCGTGCGGCGGTTGACCTTATCGACCGCTGGCCGAACTGGGTATCGCCGGTTACGATCCTGGCCGGGCCTACCGGCGCGGGCAAGACGCATCTCGCCGAAATCTGGCGCGCAGGTACAGATGCGCTTCTGGTCGATCCCGCGCGGATTACCGATGAAATCGTTCAGGCTGCGGCAGAGCGCGCCGTGCTGATTGACGATATTGGCGGCACGCCGTTCGATGAAACGGGGCTGTTTCACCTCATCAACAGCGTTCGCCAGCATGCCGCGCAGGGTTTCGGGCCGTCACTCCTGATGACGTCGCGCCTGTGGCCCGCGAACTGGAACGTAAAGCTGCCCGATCTCGCTTCGCGGCTGAAAGCGGCCACCGTGGTGGAAATCGCCGAGCCGGACGATCTTTTGTTGTCGGGTGTCATTCACAAGCTTTTTGCCGATCGTCAGGTCAGCGTTGAGCCGCATGTCGTGACCTATCTGGTCAGCCGGATTGAACGTTCGCTCCTGTCTGCGATCCAGATTGTCGACAAGCTCGACCGGGCGGCTCTGGAACAGAAAACCCGCATCACGCGGGCGCTGGCGGCGCAGGTGCTGGCTGATACGGATGGCCAAACGGGCGACAAGGCAGGCTGACGGTGAAGATTGTCGTCACGGGGGCAGGCGGGTTTATCGGCAGCGCGCTTGTGCAGCAGCTGTATGACGAAGGGCATCAGGTCACGCCCCTCTCTCGCAACGATCTGGCGAATGCGTATTTCTCCGGCACGGAGTCCGTTGTGCACTGCGCGGCCCTTGCCCATCGCACGGGCGCGGAACGACCGGACGCTGATGCTTTCGATGCCGTCAATCACCGACTGACTGTTGAACTGGCCGAAAAGGCGAAACAGGCGGGCGTGAAACGCTTCGTCTTCGTTTCAACCATCTATACCATTGCCGGAAATCCAACGCCGTTGACGCCCGACATGCCACTATCGCCGAGGGCAGACGACGATTATGGACGCGCTAAGGCGAAGGCGGAAGCGGCGCTGCTGGCGATGACCGGCATCGAGGTTGTCATTGCGCGTCCCGTACTCGTCTACGGTCCCGGTGCACGCGCCAATCTCCGGGCCTTGATGAAGCTCTGCGATAGTGCATTTCCGCTACCGTTCGGCATGGCGAACAACCAGCGCAGCTTCGTATCCTTGCAGAATGCCGCCCGCGCACTTGCTTTCCTGTCGCAAGCTCCGGCTGAAAAAGTCGCGGGGCGGGTGTTCCATCTGGCTGAACCCAAACCACGTTCAACGCGGCAACTGGTATCCATCGCCCGTAAGGCTATGGGGCGTCCGACGCGCCTTCTGCCCGTGCCGCCAATGCTGATGCGCCTGCTGTTGACGGCACTCGGAAAAAAGGGGCTCTATGAGCAGCTGTTCGGTGATCTGACAGCGGACACGTCGTCACTGACCGGCGCCGGGTTTGAATATCTTCGTGGCGATCCGCAGATTGCAGCCATGGCTGCGGAAGTTAAAAAAGCCTAATTCTTATCTCCAACCGCCTTGGGCGGGACGATGCGGGACTGCGTCTGTAGAGGCGCGCTTTTAGCGATCTCGGGCTTCTTCGTGACCGAGCCGGTGATCAGCGTTGCGCTGTCGGGCTTGTTGCGACCGCCGACAAGCTGATCTTCATGAACCCAGCCAATCATATTGGTCTTAGGCACGATGACGCGATGCCAGCGCCCTGTCTTGCCGTAAGAGCGCATCTCGCGTCCCTTTGCGACGGTGCCGATGGCTGCGGATTTGTCCCATGCATTCTTGTGAATGGTCAGCTGCGTCCGGGCATAGACGACCGAAGGCGAATGCGCAGGCGTGTTGACGCCACGCGGCGGCATCATATGCGGGCCGGTCGGCGCTGAGGCGACGAGTTGATTGGTCGGGCGTGGCGGCTTCGGCGCTTGAACGGTGACTTGAGTTGGGGCTTGAGCCGCCGCCTGCTGAACGGGCTTCGGAGCGACAGGCGCTACAGGCGCTGACGGACGCGGCACAGGGCCAACGGCTGCACCATAGTCCTTGTCTTTCTCCTTCGACAGTGCGGTCGTTTCTGGAGCCTTTGCGGTAACCGTGGGCTTGCTTTCCGTGCGGGGCGGGGTCGATGCAAAAGGATTGGTCGCGGAGCGCGGGAACAGCGCCGTCAGTGCGGCTTGCGGGCTTTTGTGCTGCGAGGTGGCCCATAGGCTGAAAGCGCCAAGACCGAGGATGGCGGCCAACGCCAGAACAGGCGCAGACGAACCAGATCCGCCCTTGGTGGAGCGGGACCTCTTTTTCGGTGCAGCTTTTCGGGTGGGCTTCCGTGCAGCCATATGTCTGACCCCTGTTCGAATCGCGATGGCTAGACGCTAACAAGTCTTCCTTCGCATTTCGTTACCTGGCGCTTAATGGGCAAGGGCAGGCCACAAACGGAAAACGCCGCTTTCGCGGCGCATCCAATTCTTCGAGAAGAGGCTAATCAGTGTCCGGACGTCTCGCCGGAAACCTTATCCTGTTGTTTCTGGTTCGATTCCTGCTCTTCAACTGCGTCACGCCACTGTGCCCATTCGCGTTCGTGACGACGATAAAGTTCATCGGAAACAGTCTGGATACTCATTTTGATCCTCCGTTCATCTGGCGATGCAGATAACACGGAGCTGCCCAGAACGTTGCATCACAAAGCGTAAGCACTTGAAATCTAAATCGGTTTATATGTTTATAACCTTTTTAGAGGTCAGTTTTCCTCGACGGAAACACCGCCTTCTCCGATTTTTAACTCGATCCCGGCGGGTTTCGTCTCTTCGCGATAGACGTAAAAAGCCAGACCGGTGGCAACGACGATCAATGCGCCGATAATCAGATAAAGCCCGTTTCTGTTCACATTCAACTCCTTAACGTGAGGGGTAAGAATGGAACGCCCGAATGCGCCATCGGTTCCGATAAAGAAAACCCACGCGGCCATGCGCTCGCGTGGGTTGTTGCGGACTTGATCGGCAATCAGTGCGTTATGGCAGGCAGGGTTTCCGCCGGAACCATATGGGTAAATGGCGGCAGATAGGCCTGTGCCATCACGAGAAGACCGATGAGCGACGCCAGCGCAACCGAGTGGAAGAACACATAGCGCAGGATCTTCGACTCATGCCCGTACCACTGGGTTGCCGTGGACGCGACAACGATGGATTGCGCATCGATCATCTTGCCCATGACGCCACCCGACGAGTTGGAGGCAGCCATCAGTACCGGCGAGAGCCCGAGCTGCTCGGCGGTAATCTTCTGCAAGCCGCCGAAAAGAACGTTGGATGCCGTGTCCGAGCCGGTGAGGGCAACGCCGAGCCAACCCAGCATTGCGCCGAAGAACGGATAGACCCAGCCGGTCTGCGCGAATGCAAGACCAAGCGTGGCATCCGTACCGGAATAGCGGGTGACATAGCCCAGCGCCAGCATGGCCGCGATGGTGATGAGCGAGAAGCGCACCACATAGGCAGTCTTGCCGTATTCCTTCAGCAGCTTGAACGGATTGAAGCCCAGAACCAGCCCCGCCACGATGGCGGAAAGCAGGATGCCCGACCCTGTGGCCGACAGCAGATTGAGCGTATAGACCGCCGCTTCCGCATGAGCTTCGGCGACGACGGGCGGCACTTTGAACACCAGATTATGCAGATAAGGTACCTGCACTTTCAGCACCCAGAGTGAGTCGAGCCATGCACGGAACTGTGGCGTGCCCCACAGAAACACGAAGACTGACAGAATCAGCCATGGCAACCACGCACGGAAAACGATTCCGCTCGCATGTTGCTGCGGTGGCGTATAGGGCGCGGCGACTTCGTCGGCATCGAGACTGGTGGAAGTCCAGATGCGTTTCGGCTGCCATATTCTCAGAAATCCGGCGAGCGCTGCCATGGAACAGACGGCGGCAACCACGTCGACCAGCCACGGACCATGGAAGTTTGAAACCAGATATTGCGGAATCGCAAAGGCCACACCGGCAACCAGCAAGGCAGGCCAGACTTCCAGCATGCCTTTGCGTCCGGCAAAGGCCCAGATCAGCCAGAAGGGCACGATAACCGAGAAGAACGGCAATTGCCGCCCGATCATGCCTGATAGTTGCAGAAGATCGATGCCGGTCACGGCGGAAAGCGCGATGACTGGTGTTCCAAGCGCGCCATAGGCCACAGGCGCGGTGTTTGCGATCAGCGACAGGCCAGCAGCTGGGAGAGGGGCAAAGCCCAGCCCCATGAGCATCGCCGCAGTGACCGCGACAGGCGTGCCAAAACCAGCCGCACCTTCAAAGAAGGCACCGAAGGAAAAGGCGATGAACAGCAGCTGCAGACGGCGATCCGGCGTAATCCCGGCGATCGAATCGCGCAGAATGTTGAATTGCCCGGTCTGTTCAGTAAGGCGATAGAGAAAAATGACGTTCAGGATAATCCAGCCGATGGGCAAAAGCCCGTAGGCCGCGCCATAGACGGCAGTTGCGCCTGCCTTGTCGGCGGGCATACCAAATCCTACAACGGCGATGATGAGAGCGGTCAGAAGACCGAGTATTGCTGCAGTATGAGCTTTCATATGGAGAAAGCCGATGCCGCCCAACAGGACGACAATTGGCAAAGCGGCAAGCAATGTTGACCAGAACATGCTGCCCAAAGGGTCGTATACTTGATTCCAGGGCATGGTTTCCTCCCTTCCTGGACTGAAAAACGTTCCTCTCTTCAATGCAAAATGCTTCACCGGTCTGTCTGCCGATGAAGAGGCAACGGACACCATCCTCTCCCCGGACGTGCCTATTGCTGATTGTTGACTTCTTTAGACGATTGATTGGTAAACTTACTTTACCAGGACTGTCAATTCGGGCTCTTCTGCTACTTTAGGCATGGATATGCTGCTCGTGCAGGAGAAAAGTCTGTGCTTGTTCAAATGACGTAACGTCAGAACTTGTTCTGATTCGGGAAAAGCATGCGCCAATACAGGCCGCTTTTTCGTCGTTATTTCAGCGCATATTGGAAGGCCTCTTTGAGAGGAGGCTGTCATGGTCACGCGCGCATTGCCGCCGAAGGAATTCGAGGCACAGAATGTTCGTCAGGGCAGGCAGGGAACCCAGGTTCTGACCGTGTTGATTGTCAGTCTGATGGCATCCCTCGTCGTGTGGATGTTTGTCGGGCTGTTCGGGTAGAACCGGGCAGTTAGAGCGGCATTCGCCCTTTGCCGCCGGGCACCGATGAAGCGGCGCGGCGGAAAAGGACTTTGTGCGCCAGCGCCAATCAGGCTTTTTTCGACGGGCCAGTCATGGCAAAAGCCAGCTTGAACGCGATGCGCCCGACGACCAGCGAAAAGCAGAAGGCGACCGGCCAGGCAATCACGAAATTGCTGACCCAATCATGAAGCCAGGCTTCAGTCGGGCCGAGATGCAGGAAGCCCATGAATCCCGTCATCAGAAAAGCCATCATGCATGAGATCAACGCCTGAGCGAGAATAAGTGTCTTGGGCGACATTCGGAAAACTCCACAAACAGATAGGCGTGAAGCGGTCTTTAGGGATTTCGATCCGAAGAAGAGCACAGCACCACCAAGAGAAGGTTAGGTGCCGTGGGTTCGCTGAAGCGGTTGATTCCCGCGTCTAACGGGCACCGGAATAACCAACCGGCCTGGAATTTTTCGGCAGAGCCTCAATAAACCAGCCGGTCGCAAAGTCAATTGTCCGCCCGGACTTCCCCACGAAAAGACATTTTGTAGTCTCCGGGGAAATATCTAATGATAGGGCGGGGGAAGGCACTGCGAGTCGTCAATTTGCATTGACTGGTTGTGATTACCCTGCCGGCGGCTGGGTCGGCACATCAATAAGGGAACCAGCCAAAGCAAATTGGGAGAACTTAGCATGCGTGTCTTGAAGCGTATCGTCGTGGCTGCTTCGGTGGCGACGATGGCAACCATGATCGGCGGACTGGCAACGACTGCTGCAAATGCCGAAGCACCGCTGAAACTCATCATCGGCACCGAGGGCGCCTATCGTCCGTTCAATTTCATTAAGCCGGATGGCACCCTGGCTGGTTTCGACGTGGATATCGCAAAGGCGCTTTGCGATGAAATGAAGGCCGAGTGCACGTTCATCACGCAGGAATGGGACGGCACGATCCCGGCGTTGCAGGCCGATAAATTCGACGCCTATGTATCGTCCATGTCGATCACGGAAGAGCGCAAGAAGCAGGTCGATTTCTCCAACAAATATTACAACACGCCTCCCGGCGTCGCGGTTCCGAAGGATAGCGACATCAAGGGCGTGACCAAGGCGGACCTTGCAGGCAAGACGGTCGGCGTGCAGGTTTCCACCACCCATGCCAATTATGCCGAACACGCCTTCACCGACAGCACGATCAAGGCTTATCCGACCGCTGACGAATATCGCCTCGATCTGGCCAATGGTCGCCTCGATGCCGCCAATGATGACAGCGTCACGCTGGCCGAATGGCTGAAGACACCGGATGGCGCCTGCTGCAAGATGGTCGGCACCTATCCGCCCGACCCGGAAATTCACGGTGTTGGCGTGGGCGTCGCCCTGAAGAAGGGACGTCCGGAACTGGTTGAAAAGTTCAACGTCGCCATCAAGGCCATCCGTGCGAATGGAAAATACAAGGAAATCAACGACAAATATTTCGATTTCGACGCTTACGGCTCGGAAGACTGATTCTATCCGCGAATTTGCACCGGCTTGCGATGCGCAAGCCGGTGCATTCAAGCGAGCTTTTGGCAGGGGCGGGTCCAACTCTTGCGTCAACTGTTCGATTTTTTTATGAAAGTTTGAAAATAGCTCTTGCCTTAGGAAAGCGAATTCTCTAGGGAACTCAACGTCCGAAAGGGCCACGGAGCGTAGCGCAGTCTGGTAGCGCACCTGATTTGGGATCAGGGGGTCGCAGGTTCGAATCCTGCCGCTCCGACCATGTTTTCCCCACCATGATTGACCTGAAAAAACCAAGCTATCCTGTGCTTGGCTTGTGGCGCGCGTCTTTATCGCGTTGACATGGGTTGGTGGGTCTACTATTGCCTTGTTGAAATTCAGAGCCCTTTTGGGGGCGGCAAGAGCATAGTCCAAGGTTCTTCAAATGGTTGCACGCATTTTCCGTCCAGCTAAGACTGCCATGCAGTCCGGTCAGGCCAAGACAGATCAATGGATCCTCGAATACGAGCCGGAAAGCCCGCGCAAGGTCGAGCCATTGATGGGCTACACGTCGTCAGGCGATATGAAAAGCCAGATCCGTCTCGCTTTTGATAGCCAGGAAGACGCCATCGCTTATGCAAAGCGCTATGGCATTGCCTATCGCGTTGCCGAGCCGAACGAACCGAAGCGCCGCAAAGTGTCCTATTCGGACAATTTCCGCTTCGATCGCACGATGCCCTGGACGCATTGACAGCTTGCCCGGTCTTGGTCATCGCGCTAAGGCCGGAATATGATCGCTCGGGCTTTTACTGAAGCCCGAAGCGCTCAAAATGTCTTCGACTTTTCAAAGACGTGGTCCCGTAGCTCAGCTGGATAGAGCACCGGCCTTCTAAGCCGTAGGTCGCAGGTTCGAATCCTGCCGGGATCGCCACCTTTCCCAAATTTCCGTTCCGTTCTGCCTCCATGCGTTCATCCCGTGGGAAATGTTGCGCGCATGGATTTGCACGCCGGTTCTTGGTCCTGAGGACTTGGAATACCGCGACGGTGAGAATCGCGCTTAAAGGCGCCGGTCTTCTCGTCGGAAAGGTTGTTATGAAGCTCGTGTTTCTCGCAGTATCGTTTGCTATTGTTTTTCTCACTCCGATTGCCTATGCGGCGTCCGACGGACAAGCGGATAGTTGTATCGTCGCACCCCCGCAGAAATGCTGCCCCAACAAGGACAAACCCAATTCTATGATCTGCTTCCCCTATACCAGCAGATCATAAGCCGGTTTGATCCCTGTCATTGTCAGTAAAACTGTCGATATCCGGTGGATAGAGCCCGATTGTCTTTCTTGTTTACAGCTTTCGCGTGTATTTCAGCAAAGCTTTAATAAGTGAAGAGGAGAGGGCATGCGTTATATTCCAACGGCGGTGGCCGGGTTCATCGGTCTGGTTTTGCTCAGCGTTATTCTGGGCTCATGGTACACGATCGACGAAGGCGAACGCGGTGTCGTTCTGCGATATGGCGCGGTCGCCGGGGTCGCGCAGCCGGGACTGGGTTTCAAGATTCCCTTGATTGATTCCATCGTTCGCGTTTCGGTACAGTCGAAGGCGGCGATCTATAACCAGATGGAAGCCTATAGCCGCGACCAGCAACCGGCGACCATGAATCTGTCGGTCAATTATCGCATCCCGCCTGATCGCGTCGAGGAAGTCTACGCCAATTACGGCGGCGAGGACGGCCTGCTGTCGCGTCTGGTCGAGCGTCGCGTTTTCGAGGAGAGCAAGACGGTGTTCGGCAAGTTCAATGCCGTGACGGCCATTCAGGAGCGCAGCCGTCTCAATCAGGAGATCGCAGAAGCCATCCAGAGCAGCGTACGTGGGCCGGTGGTTGTCGACAGCGTCCAGATTGAGAATATCGACTTCTCCGATGCCTATGAACAATCCATCGAGCAGCGCATGCTGGCGGAAGTCGAAGTGCAGCGTTTGCGCCAGAATGCCGAGCGCGAAAAGGTGCAGGCGGAAATCACCGTCACGCAGGCCAAGGCGCAAGCTGATGCGCGCCGTGCGGAAGCCGAAGCGCAGGCCGATGCCGTGCGTCTTCAAGCCGAAGCGGAATCGGAAGCTATTCGTCTGAGGGGCGAGGCGGAAGCAACCGCCATCAAGGCGCGTGGTGACGCGCTGCGGGATAATCCGGGTCTCGTATCGCTGACACAGGCGGAAAGATGGAACGGCCAGTTGCCATCGACCATGTTGCCGAACAGCTCCATCCCGATGCTGAACCTTAATCCGCAGACCGTGTCTGAATGATCGGAAAATGGCGGGGCAAAAAACCCCGCCATTTTTTTGATCTCGTGGCCGGCTTAGCGCGGTTCGTTGCCGCGTGCGCGGATATAGGCACGTGGGCCATGACCGCCCGGGCGTCCGCCGTGCCAGCCGGGACGATCCCAGTTCCGGTTACGATAGCGATAGTCAGGGCGACCCCAATAACCGCGACGATAATAGTAATCATCGCGATCATTGAGCGCGGAGCCGATGGCCACACCGGCGATCAGCGGAATGCCGATGAGGGCTGCGTTACGTCCGAAATCATTGGAATAGCCGCTGCCGACCGTTCCTTCCTGAAACGCGATATAGCGTGACGACGACCAGCCATGGGTTCCGCCATAGCTCACCTGACACCAGCCATAACCCGAGGTGCAGCCGTGTACTGTCACCGGCGCGCCGCCCGGGATGGCGCCCATGGACGGATAGCTGGTGCTGGGGCCGGTGCGGATATTGAGATTGGCGGTGGAGATGGCGTTTGCGGCCTGTGCCGCGCCAGCCGACAAGACTCCCAACGCCACAAGGGCAGCTCTCAAAGCGAGTTTCATCGAACATCTCCCTGAATGAACACGATGAATGACGACAATCTTTTATGAAACGAGGCTGTCGGGCGAAAGTTCCTCTTTGGAACTTGGTAAACAGTCGGACGTCAGGGCAATCGGTGAGAAAAGCAATATACGGGACAAAGAAAAAGCGCCGGGATATCCGGCGCTTTTGTATACGTTTGCTTGGTGGGTCCGGGCTTAGCGTTTGCAGCGCGCCACGTAGATTTTGCCATGACGGTTGCGGTATTCGCAATTGCCATTGCGCAATTCGCGCACGAGCAGACCACCAAGCGCGCCTGCACCTGCACCGATCAGAGCACCCCGCCCGCCGCCGGCGATGCCGCCGATAATCGCGCCTGCACCCGTACCGATGGAAATATCTTTTTCAGTGGTGGTGCAGCCTGAAATTGCCATCAGCGCCACCAGTCCAAGTGCTACTTTCCGCATTTCTGTGTCCTCCGTAAGTGCAGTGATGCAATAAGAACGATTCGCCTTGAAATCGGTTGCTCGAAAATAAAGGAGAATTTGCAGCGAAAACAGTGGTTAGCGGCGATAGCGCAGAATGACCGCAATCGCCAGGACGGCCAGACCTATGGCGATGAAACCCTGAATAATGAAAACCGCATTCATCATGATATCGTCCTTTAGCGCTGATGGTTTTCCGTCAAACCACCGCGCATATGGTGCCACTGAAAGCACTTTGCGAAAAGTATAGAGCGCATTCCGGCTGCTGCAAGGTGCCGGGCATGCGCTCGCACTCGATTATGCCCGTCAGATCGCGGCAAAGCCTTTTTCAAGATCTGCGATGATATCGGCAACATCTTCCAGACCAATCTGCAGCCGGATGACCGGTCCTGGATAATTGCCCTTGGCAATCAGGCGGTCGGCAACGCGCACCTGCAGCGCGAGGCTTTCATAACCGCCCCAGGAATAGCCAAGGCCGAAGATTTCCAGCGCGTTGAGGAAAGCATGGGCTTCCGCCTGTCCGCCTTCTTTCAGAACGAACGAGAAGATGCCCGACGAGCCGGTGAAATCGCGCTTCCAGATTTCGTGGCCGGGATGGCTTTCAAGGGCAGGGTGCAGAACCTGTGCGACTGCGGGATGGCTTTCGAGCCAATGGGCAACTTCCAGTGCGCTCTTGCGGTGATGCTCCAGCCGGATGCCCATGGTGCGCATGCCGCGCAGGACTTGATAGGTATCGTCGGGGTTGGCGCAAAGCCCAAGCGTGCCGTGGGTTTCGAGAAGCTGCGGCCAGCATTTCTCGTTGGCGGAAATGGTGCCGAACAGAATGTCGGAATGGCCGGATGGATATTTGGTCGAGGCGTGAATCGTAACATCCACACCGAAGTCGAGCGCCTTGAAATAGACTGCGGTTGCCCAGGTGTTGTCCATCATCACGATGGCGTCGCCTTTGTGGGCAGCTTCAACGATGGCCGGAATGTCCTGCATCTCGAAAGTGTTGGAGCCGGGCGATTCCGTAAAGACCACCTTGGTATTGGGCTTCATCAGAGCCGCGATGCCCGCGCCGATTTCCGGGTCGTAATATTCGACATCCACGCCCATGCGCTTGAGGATCGTATCGGCAAAATGACGGGTCGGATTGTAGATCGAATCCACCAGCAGAGCATGATCGCCGGAAGACAGGAAGGCCAGCAGTGGCACGGTCACAGCCGCCAGACCGGACGGAACGCAGACGGTTCCGGCAGAGCCTTCCAGTGCATTGATCGCATCGCAAAGCGCATCGCTGGTGGGCGTTCCGCGCGTGCCATAGGTATATTTCTGGTTGCCGGTCGCCATGGTCTCGGCATCCGGGAAAAGCACGGTCGAGGCGCGGACAACCGGCGGATTGACGAAGCCGTGATAGTCGCGTGGCTGATAGCCATCATGCGCCAGTCGAGTGTTTATCCCCAGTTTCGCCGTGTTGACTTGCTGCTTAGCCACGAAATTGCCTCCAGACCGTGTTGCATGCGTTCCGCCGGTTCTCTTTTAGAGAGCTCTGCATGGTCGTACCGTCTACCGGATGCGGCCAGATGCGGTTGGCAGAAAGATCAATGATTCCGCCGATAACGGAATGTTTTGAAGTTCATTCGATAAGCCGCGTCTGGGCTGGATGCAACCCTGTGGTCAGTGCTCGAAGTGCAAGATGCGATGCGAAAAGGGAATAATGGAATGTCATCACCGGATATGAAAAACACGCTTCTCAATCCGGTATATGCGGCCATTGAACTTATCCGCTCCTTTCTGCGTCCTGCTTATAAGGGAGCTCCCTATTCCTGGACGATGCAGATGACAGCAATCGTCGTGCTGCTGCCCTTCATCATCCTGATCCTGCACCTATGGGACGCCGATATCGTTCGTGCGGCGGCTGGAAGCACCAATATCGTCATGGAAATCCTGCGAACCGTGACCGACGCGATCCGCACGCTGGTGTGGCTGGCGGTGGCGCTGATCGTCTGGCTCGTGACGGCTTTCATCTTGTCGCCCGGTTATCGGGGGCAGATGCGCCCCATTCTCATGCGCTGGCACGGTTGGGCCACGCTGGTATTGGCATCCATCGTCGCGGGCAGTATTCCAACGGAAATCGGCAAGCTTGCCATCGGTCGCGCGCGCCCGTTTCTGCTCGATCAATATGGTGCAGCCTATTTCTCGCCGTTCAAGGGTGAGTTTCTCTATGAGAGTTTCCCGTCGGGCCATTCGATGATGGCGGGTATCATGATGATGTCGCTGAGCATTTTTCTGCCACGCTGGCGCTTTCCGATTATCGTTATCGGTCTGTTGTTCTGCATCAGCAGGCTTGCTGCCGGAGCGCATTTCCCGACCGACATTGTGGCAGGTTGTACGATTGGATTGCTCGCAACCTGGTGGGTGGCGCGCTACATGGCGACGCGAAATATTATTTTTTCACTGGATGATAAGCACACGCTCCCCACTGTGTGATTCTGGCCCTGACCGCGGCTGTTTTCGACAGCCGCGCTAGGGCTATGTTCATTTAAATAACTGTTATTACTCTATTTTCACTTTCGAGATTCCAGCAAGTGTCGAACCTCACACTTTGTTAGCCGCGCTACCCAGAAATTGGGAAACCGTGTAAAAAATTGAACCGCTGTTTCGGGCTTTTCCACGAAACGCGGATTTTGCCGCCGTTATTAACTTGACCAATGCCCAAATATCGCCTTCGATAAGGCGGTGAAGGCGACAGGCGCCGCTGTGCTCGAAAATAATCAAGAGGCCGGATAAACTGGTCAGGGCGAGAGGCGGTCTGCTATGCAGCGTGGGGTTGAGGACGAGCGCAACGCTTTTCCCGGAAAAACCTATGCAACAACAACGAGAGAGACGCACGGGCAGTTTGCCCGACGTTTCCAGGGAACAAAAAGGTTGCAGGCCAGATGAAAAATACAATCGTAATGGGGTTATTGGGTGCGGCAGCGCTGTTCGGCGCGGCTTCAGGGGCATCTGCCGACACGCTTTCGGATGTGAAGGCAAAGGGCTTCCTGCAATGTGGCGTCAACACCGGTCTTCTCGGTTTTGCTTCGCCGGACGACAAGGGCGAATGGTCGGGCTTCGACGTGGATTATTGCCGCGCGGTCGCGTCCGCGATATTTGGCGATCCGACCAAGGTGAAGTTTACGCCGCTCAATGCCAAGGAACGCTTCACGGCATTGCAGTCTGGTGAAGTGGATGTTCTGATCCGCAACACCACCTGGACTATCAGCCGCGATACGTCGCTCGGTCTTGATTTCGCGGGCGTGAACTATTTCGACGGCCAGGGCTTCATGATCAATTCGAAGAAGCTTTCCGGCATCAATTCGGCGCTTCAGCTTTCCGGCGCTTCGATCTGCGTTCAGGCTGGCACCACGACCGAACTGAACATGGCCGATTATTTCCGCTCCAACAAAATGGAATATAATCCGGTCGTCTTCGAAAAGGTCGATGAAGCCAATGCGGCTTACGATTCCGGTCGTTGCGACGCTTATACCACCGACCAGTCCGGCCTTTATGCGATCCGCCTGACGCTCGCCAATCCGGACGATCACGTCATCCTGCCGGAAATCATTTCCAAGGAGCCGCTTGGACCAGCTGTCCGTCAGGGCGATTCCAAGTGGGCAGACGTTATCCGCTGGACCCATTATGCCCTGTTGAACGCCGAAGAATTCGGTATCACGAAGGCCAATGTCGATGAGATGAAGAACTCCGACAACCCCGAAATCAAGCGCTTGCTTGGCACCGAAGCCGATACGAAGATCGGTACCGATCTCGGCCTCGACAATGACTGGGTCGTCAAGATCATCAAGGGCGTCGGCAATTACGGCGAATTGTTCGAACGCAATCTCGGCAGCGGCAGTCCACTCAAGATCGCGCGCGGCCTCAATGCCCAGTGGACGAAGGGTGGCCTGCAATACGGCATGCCGATCCGCTAAGGACGACGGCTTTTGCATCTGACATGGGGTGGGGGCATTTGCACCCGCCTCATGCCGGATTTGTCAGCTCTTTATTTCCCTGAGAACAGGTTTCCCTCGGGATCGGACCTGTTTCGTAGCAGGCATTTGAAATGGGCGTTTGCCCACAAGAGCGCATAGCATTTCGCTGGCCAGACATTTGAACCGGCCCGTCGCAAAAAAGTATGGTTCGGCTGCATTGACGTTTCGAGAATTACGCTTCCGTTTGGGAGCGCCGTTTCCGTTCCGAAAAATTTGCGCCAGAGCCCCAAGATACGGGAAACATATGGCTTCCTATTCTGCAACCGAACGCCATGATGGCGGTGGAACCTCACTTCTCTACGATCCGCGCGTTCGCGGCATCTTCTATCAGGTGATTGTGTTCGTCGCGGTCGTAGGCTCGATCTACTGGATCGTCGGAAACACGATCACCAATCTTCAGCGCGCGAATATCGCCTCCGGCTTCGGCTTTCTGAACGGTCGCGCGGGTTTCGATGTCAGCCAGACACTGATTTCCTATAACAGCGATTCCACCTATGGCCGGGCCATTCTGGTCGGTCTGGTCAACACACTCTATGTGGCGGGCTTGGGCGTTATCACGGCCTCGATCATCGGCTTTCTTGTCGGTATCGGTCGTCTGTCGCGCAACTGGCTGATCCGAAAGATCTGCACGGTCTATGTCGAGGTGTTTCGCAACATTCCGCCGCTGCTGGTCATTTTCTTCTGGTATTTCGGCATTCTGGCCACCTTGCCGAATGTGCGCGAGAGCATCAGCGGACCGCTGCACACCTATATCAATACGCGCGGTTTCTTCATGCCCGCGCCAGTCTGGGGTGAGGGGGCGTGGCTGATACTGGCGGCGCTCGCATTGGGCATTGTCGCCTCTTTCGTGGTGGCGCGCTGGGCCAAGCGCCGGCAGATGGCGACGGGGCAGCCCTTCCATACAATCCGTGTCGCGATCGCTTTGATCATTGGTCTGCCGCTACTTGCCTTCATCGCGACCGGTTTTCCGGTATCCTTCGATGTCCCGAAACTCGGGACGTTCAATCTGACGGGTGGCGCGCAGGTCAAACCGGAATTTTTGGCGCTGTTTCTGGCTCTGTCTTTCTATACGGCGTCGTTCATTGCCGAAACGGTGCGCGCAGGCATTCTTGGCGTCAACAAAGGGCAGACTGAAGCCGCTTATGCTGTGGGCATGCGGCCCGGCCCGACGATGCGGCTGATCATCGTGCCGCAGGCGCTGCGCATCATCATTCCGCCACTGTCGAGCCAGTATCTGAACCTTATCAAGAATTCCTCGCTGGCAATCGCCATCGGCTATCCGGATCTGGTCGCCGTCGGCGGCACGATCCTCAATCAGACGGGCCAATCGGTTGAAGTCGTGGCGATCTGGATGGTGATCTATCTGGGCATCAGTCTGGTTACATCCGCCCTCATGAACTGGTTCAATGCCAAAATGGCGCTGGTGGAGAGATGACCATGGAAAATGCCGATCTCCAATATATCCGCACGCAAATGGTCGATAGCGAAAAGCCGCCGCGTTCCGTACAGGGCTTTTCGCACTGGCTGCGCGTCAATCTCTTCGCTTCTCCAACCGATGCGGCCCTGACGATCTTCGCTCTGTTTCTGCTGGTCTGGTTTCTGCCTTCGGCGATTCAGTGGCTCTTCATCAATGCGGTGTGGAGCGGAACCGACCGCACCGCCTGTCTGACCGTTGCGCAGGGCGGCGCACAGCCGGATGGCTGGTCCGGCGCGTGCTGGGCTTTTGTTCAGGCCAAGTATGAGCAGTTCATCTATGGGCGCTATCCGATCGATGAGCGGTGGCGGGTCAATCTCACGGCGCTGATCTTCGTCGTGCTTTTGGTACCGCTGCTGATCCCGAAGGTGCCGCAGAAGGCGCTCAACGCCATTCTGTTCTTCTTCGTGTTTCCGTTCGTCGCTTTCTTCCTGCTGGTTGGTGGCTGGTTTGGCCTGTCCTTCGTGGAAACGCCGCTTTGGGGCGGCCTTCTGGTGACGCTGGTTCTGTCCTTCGTGGGCATTGCCGTCTCACTGCCGCTCGGCATTTTGCTGGCGCTCGGTCGCCGGTCGCATCTGCCTGTCATCAAGACATTTAGCATCATTTTCATCGAGATGGTGCGCGGTGTTCCGCTGGTCACAGTGTTGTTCATGGCGAGCGTCATGCTGCCACTGTTCCTGCCGCCGGGTGTCACCTTCGACAAACTGCTGCGTGCGTTGATCGGCGTGGCGTTGTTTGCCTCGGCCTATATGGCGGAAGTGGTGCGCGGCGGACTACAGGCCATTTCGCGCGGGCAATATGAAGGCGCGGATGCGCTCGGCCTCAGCTACTGGCAGAAGACGGGTCTCATCATCCTGCCGCAGGCGCTGAAACTGGTGATTCCCGGCATCGTGAACACCTTCATCGGTCTCTTCAAGGATACGAGCCTCGTCTACATCATCGGCATGTTCGATCTTCTGGGTATTGTTCGCCAGAATTTCTCCGATGCCAATTGGGCTTCTCCACAGACGCCTGCTACCGGCCTTATTTTTGCGGGCTTCGTTTTCTGGATTTTCTGTTTCGCTATGTCGCGATACTCTATATTCATGGAACGACGGCTCGACACGGGTCACAAACGATAAAAAGAACAAAAGGGAATAATGGAATGAGTGCACAAAGCGCCCTCCCGCAATCCGAGCTCGGTGTCGATGTCGACGGCTCCAAGATGCAGGTTTCCAAAACCGATGTCGCCATCGAAATCACCAATATGCATAAGTGGTATGGTGAGTTTCACGTTCTGCGCGACATCAACCTGAAGGTCATGCGCGGTGAACGTATCGTCGTGGCTGGTCCGTCTGGTTCCGGCAAATCGACGATGATCCGCTGCATCAACCGTCTGGAGGAGCATCAGAAGGGCAAGATCGTCGTTGACGGTATCGAACTCACCAACGATCTGAAGAAGATCGATGAAGTGCGCCGCGAAGTCGGCATGGTGTTCCAGCACTTCAACCTTTTTCCGCATCTGACCATTCTGGAAAACTGCACGCTGGCCCCGATCTGGGTGCGCAAGATGCCGAAGAAAAAGGCGGAAGAAATCGCCATGCATTATCTGGCGCGCGTGAAAATTCCGGAGCAGGCTAATAAATATCCGGGCCAGCTCTCCGGTGGCCAGCAGCAGCGCGTGGCAATTGCCCGTGCGCTGTGCATGAATCCGAAAGTCATGCTGTTTGACGAACCGACTTCTGCGCTCGATCCGGAAATGGTCAAGGAAGTGCTTGATACGATGGTGAGCCTTGCCGCCGAAGGCATGACCATGATCTGCGTGACGCACGAAATGGGCTTTGCCCGTCAGGTCGCCAATCGCGTGATCTTCATGGATCAGGGCCAGATTGTCGAACAGAACTCGCCGAACGAGTTCTTCGACAATCCGCAGCACGAACGCACCAAGCTGTTCCTCAGCCAGATCCTGCACTGATCAGGCCGATTGCCTTGCATTGGAAAACACCCGCCAGTGTCACTGGCGGGTGTTTTCGTATTATCTATGTTGTGTCGACTGTATGATTTTCAATCTTCCACGAAATGGCGCAGGCGCTGCAAGGCATCGTCCCACTGCGTCGAAACGGCCGCCAGATAGGCGCGGGCATCGACAAGTGGAGCAGGATGCAGGCGGAAGTGACTTTCCCGCCCGATCTTTTCCCGCTGCACAAGGCCAACCTGTTCGAGAACGGACAGGTGCTTGGTCACGGCTTGCCGTGTGATGCTGCCATTCTGCGACAGCACCACGATGGAGCGGCTCTCACCGTCACTCAATGTTTCGATGAGCGCAAGTCGGGTCGGGTCGGCAAGCGCCCCGAAAATAGCGGATATTTCCATGGCGTGACTGGCCGGGCTTTCATTCATTTTTCGACATGGGCCTTGATGTTGCCGACCTGCTCCTGCCAGCCGCCATCGTTCATGCGCAGTGCCAATGGCTGGCGCTCGGCGGGCAGGGCATCGAAACCGCTTTCAACAACCGTCAGGCGGGTGCCGCTCTCGATCGGTTCTAGCTTGAATTCCACCAGCGTCGGCGGCTCCTTGGAATAATCGACATCGGGCTCGATCGCATAAGGATGCCAGGTGAAGGCAAAATAGTTCGGCGCCTCCATATCCTTGACGAAGGATTCCCAGCGCACATGCTCAAAGCCCGGATAGGTGATGTGGCCGGTCGAAGCGGTGCCGACGACGAACGGGCCATCGATCTTGACGCGAAACCAGCTTCCAAACTCGTCATGGTCGGTCAGGGCGCGCCAAACGCGGTCAATGCCTGCGCGAATATCGACGGTTTTCTCAATGCGATCTGTCGTGCTTGCAAGGGTCATGGTGTAAATCCTCCGTAATTGGCAACTCAATGGTTGCTAATTTACAGGCCCAGGAAAAATAAGCAACCGAAAAGTTGCATATTTATTCCGGGGAGGGTGCTTTGTCGGGCAAGGGGAACAGCGTGCGAAGCTTTTCTGCCAAGGCGCGATCTCCTTCGACGATCAGCAGACCGGCCTCCTCAAGCGCTGATAATGGCTGCCCGCCATAGATCGTTGCGGCGACCATGCGCGGTGCGCCTTGCAGCGAAAGATCGCATCGTTCTGGCTTACCACGGGCGATATCCAGCGCCTCATCATGCAGGTGGGCGGTGAAATCTTCTCCATCCAGCTGCAGGTGGATGGTCGCATTCATCCCATGCGCGCTTTCGCTATCCAACATAGTGCGCAGGGATAGCAAGAACGACACCGTTGATATCGGCAGGTTCGGATCGTGCATTGGCGAACGCGCGGCCCAACGACCGAGTGCTTGCAGGATAGGCTCGCTTTCATAGCCCCATTCGGTGAGTTCATAGACCTGCACCGAGGCGGGCGGCGGCAATTTGGTCTTGTGGAGAATGCCCGCCAGTTCCAGCCCTTCCAGCCTCTGGGTCAGCACATTGGCGCTGACGCCCGGCAGATCGGCGCGCAAATCGCTGAAGCGCTTTGGGCCCAGCATCAGCTCTCGCATGACCAGCAGCGCCCAGCGCTCTCCAATTAAATCAAGGCCATGCGCTGCGGCGCACGCATCGTCATAGCTGCGCTTGGCGGCTTGTTTTTCGCCTTTAGTTATTTTTTCTAACTTCATGGTTGCCTAATATAACTTATCTGTCATTATGTTCAAGCAAACTTAATCCAGACATGGCCGTTAGAGGCAGAAAATGTCTGGCCCAGCGACGATTAACGTTAGCAATGGAGACAGGGCCACACCCTGCCAATGGAGGAAATGACATGCCGAAAATGATTTTCGTGAATCTGCCTGTGAAAGACGTTGCGCGCTCGACCAGCTTTTATGAAGCCATTGGCGCGCAGAAGAACCCGATGTTCTCGGACGAAACCGCGTCCTGCATGGTTTTCTCCGATACGATCCACGCCATGATCCTTGATCATGACAAGTTCAGCCAGTTCACGCCGAAGAAAATTGCCGATGCCACCGCGGTCAGCGAAGTACTGGTCTGCCTTTCCGCCGACAGCAAGGCCGAGGTGGATGATACGGTCGAAAAGGCCGCGAAGGCTGGTGGTCGTGCCGATCCAGCGGCCAAACAGGATTACGGCTTCATGTATGGGCGCAGCTTCGAGGACCCGGACGGCCATATCTGGGAGCTGATGTGGATGGATATGGAAGAAGCAGCCAAAGTCATGGGCTGACATCAAACCGGATAGACAGGGAGGAATTGACCATGTCTGGTCTCACCATTTGCCTGTGGTTCGATGGGCAGGCGGAGGAAGCCGCCAATCATTACGTCTCGATTTTTCGCGCCTGCGGGCGACCGGCTTCAATTGATGGCTTCATCCGCTTCAAGCATGGCCATCAGCAGAACGAAGAACAGGCAGTCACCGCGAACTTCACGCTCGATGGGCAAAAAATATGCGGCCTCAACGGCGGTCCGTCGTTCAAGTTTACGCCAGCGGCTTCGTTGATCGTTCGCTGCAAGGATCAGGCAGAGGTGGATGCCTTCTGGGAAAAACTTCTGGAAGGCGGTTCGCCGATGGAATGCAGTTGGCTGACCGACAAATACGGCTTCGCATGGCAGATCGTGCCCGATATGTTGCTCGATATTCTCGAAAACGGTGCGCCCGATGTCCGTCAGCGCGTAGCGGACGCTATGATGAAGATGGTCAAAATCGATGTTGCAACACTGGAAGCGGCGCGCGACGCTGCCTGAGTTTTAACCGACTATCCACGTATGGCCGCAACCGCATCATAGCCGTAGAGCCAGTCCAGATCCTTCAGGAAAGTATCCGGGCGGCGCAAGACAAACAGCATGTTGCGGCCAAGCGCCATCGGTCCGGTGGCGTGATAGGCAAAGCGGTTAAGCTGGCCGCGTTTGGCGACCGCCGCGATCCGTTCCTTGCGGACGGTTTCGAAGCGGCGCAGTCCCGCCGATTGATCGGCGGCATCAAGCGCTTCGGCAAGTGCCGCAGCATCCTCAATCGCCATCGCCGCACCTTGCGCGGCAAATGGCGTGACGGCGTGAGACGCATCGCCCAGAAATATGGTGCGGTTCGGCCCCAGAAACTGCGGTTCCGACATTTCGAAAAGCGGCCAATAGGTCCAATCTTCGGCAGTTGCCAGAACATCGCGAACCGGCTTGGCCCAATCCCGATAGGCGGCTTGCAGCTTTGCGCGGTCGCCTGTTCCGGACCAGTTTTCGCCCGCATTTTCACCTGCCGTTATGGCAACGAAATTGAAGAATGTCCCGGCTTTGACGGGATAGGCGATGAAATGAACCCTCGGGCCGAGCCAGGCCGATACGGCCTTGCGTTCAGGAAGGGCGCTCAGGAAAGAGGCGGGCAGGGCATTGGTTGCCAATGTTGCGCGCCACGCAACATGGCCGCTGAACTGCGCCTTGTCATAACCGGCAAGTGCGCGCTCGACCGACCAGACTCCATCGCAGGCGATCAGATAATCGGCCTCGATGGTCTCCGTTCCGCTTTCGCTTTTGACGGTCGCCACGATGCCCTTGTCGCGAGCGCTATGGTCGAGGATTTCGCTGCCGAGACTGATCTGGATCGCCGGGTTTTCCGCGCAAGCTTGCAACAGGGCCGATTGCAAATCGGCACGATGGCAGACCACATAGGCATGATGCCAGCGCTTAAAAGCCCTGTCGCCCAGCTCCATCGCAAGCAGGGGACGCGCCTTGCGCCCGTCAACGAGGTAGAGCTTTTCAGGTGTTACGGCGTGGGAAGCCAAGCTGTCGGCGATACCGAGGCGTTCGAGGTGACGCATGGCGTTGGGGGCCAGCTGCAGGCCCGCACCGACTTCAGAAAGAGCTGAGGCTTTCTCGATGAGCCGGATGGTCCAGCCCCGTGCTGCAAGTTCCAGCGCCGCGCTCAATCCCGCGACACCGGCTCCTGCTATCAATATGTGGCCTTTGCCCATATCGGTCTTCTTGCCCAATGCTGTGACGAGATGGGCTTTAACAGACGCCGATCAGGCCGCTTTGTCGGCTGGGGCGTCGTAGGTGCAGCCTGACGGGACGGTTTCGTCGGCATGCAGCTTGGCATTGTAGCGATAAAGGGTCGAGCAATACGGGCAGACCACTTCGCTTTCATCGCCCATGTCGAGGAAGACATGCGGATGGTCGAAAGGCGGGTTTGCGCCGACGCACATGAATTCCTTTACGCCGATTTCAATGGCATTATGGCCGGCGTCGTTCTGGAAATGAGGAATGATGTGATCGGACATAATACGCTCCGGGCTGTCGTTCGCGGTATATAGCACGCCTCAGACCAGCGCGCTCAAAACTCTGCTTGCGTTTACCGCGAAACGCTTGTTTCCGGAAGCGTTTTCATCAATTCTAGGGATATTTAAGTGATTTGCTATCAAACTGTCATGCGACAGCCATAGGCTTTACGATGCGCCGGTTCGTTCCGGCAGATGCCGGATTAGGAAAAATGAACGAAAACAGTGCGTTGGCAAGCCAAACCCAGAACGGGGCTCATGAGATGACAGCTGAACCAGCCCGCACCTCCGATATCGGTTCGGACATGCAAAACGCTCCCGATGCTCACAAAGCTTTGAATGAAGATAAAATCGCGGAGCTGATGAACAGCGCGGATCGCTTCGTTAATCGTGAGTTTTCCTGGCTCCAGTTCAATCGTCGCGTTCTGGACGAGGCGGCCAATATGCGCCAGCCCTTACTGGAACGCCTGCGTTTTCTGTCTATTTCGGCCACCAATCTCGATGAATTTTTCATGGTGCGCATTGCCGGTCTTGCCGGACAGGTGCGGGCCGGTGTGGCGCTGCGCAGTGCCGATGGTCGTACGCCACAGGAGCAGCTCGATTTCGTTCTGGATGAAGTGAGCCGTTTGCAGGCCGAGCAGCAGGGACGTTTCCGCATTTTGCGTGATGAACTGGTGCAGGAAAATATCGACATCGTTCGCCCGTCGGGCTTGTCGGATTCGGAAAAGGAATGGCTGGAAAGCCATTTTCTTGAAACGATCTTCCCGGTTTTGACGCCGCTCTCCATCGATCCGGCTCATCCTTTCCCGTTCATTCCGAATCTGGGCTTCTCAATTGCCTTGCAGCTGGCGCGTCGCGCCGACAATCACCCGATGACCGCGCTTTTGCGCATTCCGGTGGCTCTGAAGCGTTTCATCCAGCTGCCGACAGACCAACAAAACGTCTATCGTGTCATCACCATTGAAGATGCGGTGAGCCTGTTTATCGGGCGGCTGTTCCCTGGTTATGAGGTGCGCGGAGCAGGCACATTCCGCATCATTCGTGACAGCGATATTGAAGTTGAAGAAGAAGCCGAAGACCTCGTGCGTCTCTTCGAAACGGCGCTGAAGCGCCGCCGTCGCGGTCAGGTGATCCGTATCGAATTCGATGGCGAAATGCCGGAAGCCCTGCGCGTCTTTGTGGCGACCGAACTTGGCGTCTCCGAAAATCGTGTCAGCGTGCATGAAGGACTTCTGGCGCTCAACATGATCTCGGAAATCGTCTCGATCCCGCGCGATGACCTGAAATTCGTGTCCTACAATCCGCGTTTCCCGGAACGTATCCGCGAACATGGCGGCGATTGCTTTGCCGCGATTCGCGAAAAGGATATCGTGGTTCACCACCCTTATGAATCCTTCGACGTTGTGGTGCAGTTCCTGCGTCAGGCGGCGGCGGACCCGGATGTGCTGGCCATCAAGCAGACGCTCTACCGCACCTCCAACGACAGCCCGATTGTGCGTGCGCTGGTCGATGCGGCGGAAGCGGGAAAGTCGGTGACGGCGCTGGTCGAGCTGAAGGCGCGCTTCGATGAAGAAGCCAATATTCGCTGGGCGCGCGATCTTGAACGCGCGGGCGTGCAGGTGGTGTTCGGCTTCATCGAATTGAAGACGCACGCAAAAATGTCGCTTGTCGTACGGCGCGAGGACCAGAAGCTGCGCTCCTATGTGCATCTGGGCACCGGCAATTATCACCCGATCACCGCGCGCATTTATACGGATCTATCCTTCTTCACTTCGGATGCGGATATCGCCCGCGATGTGGCGCATATCTTCAATTTCATCACCGGCTATGCCCAGCCCGCCGAGGAAATGAAAATCGCCATTTCGCCCTTCACCTTGCGCGCGCGCATCATCAAGCACATCGAGGATGAAGTGGCGCATGCGAAGGCCGGGCGACCGGCGGCGATCTGGATGAAGATGAATTCGCTGGTCGATCCACAGATTATTGATGCGCTTTATAAGGCAAGTCAGGCGGGCGTTCATATCGATCTGGTGGTGCGCGGCATTTGCTGCCTGCGGCCGGGTGTTCCGGGCTTATCGGACAATATCCGCGCCAAGTCGATTGTGGGGCGTTTTCTCGAGCATAGCCGCGTTTTCTGCTTTGGAAACGGGCATGATCTGCCGTCCGACAAGGCGATTGTCTATATTGGTTCCGCCGATATGATGCCGCGCAATCTCGACCGCCGTGTGGAGACTTTAGTACCCATCACCAACGCAACAGTTCATCAACAAATTTTATCACAAATCATGTTTGCCAACATAATTGATAACCAACAGAGCTATCAGCTACTTGCGGATGGCACCTCTCGCCGGATAGAAAAAGAAGAAGGAGAGGAAGCTTTCAACGCGCAGGAATATTTCATGACCAATCCTAGCCTTTCGGGTCGCGGAAAGTCGCTGAAGTCTTCGGCCCCCCGCCTCATCGCACATCGCAAGCGTGCGCAGGCGGAAAGAAAAACGACTGCATGAGCCCAGCTATAGCACAAGGCCGTCTGAAGGGTCTCAAGCCCATCGGGGTCATTGACATCGGCTCGAATTCGATCCGTCTCGTCATTTACGAAGGTATCGTCCGTTCACCGACGGTGCTTTTCAACGAAAAACTCCTTTGCGGTCTCGGCAAGGGACTCGCCAAGACAGGTCGGCTCAACGACAAGTCCGTCGATATTGCGCTGCGCGCCTTGCGGCGCTTCCGTGCGCTGGCCGAACAGGCTGGCGCCGTTTCCGTGCACGCGCTGGCGACAGCTGCCGCGCGCGAAGCGAAGAACGGACCTGATTTCATCGCGCAGGCCGAGGCCATTCTTGGACGGCACATTGAAGTTCTGTCCGGCAAGGAAGAAGCCTATTATTCGGCGCTGGGGATCATTTCCGGCTTCCACAAGCCCCAGGGCGTAGCGGGCGATCTCGGTGGCGGCAGCCTTGAGCTGGTGGCCGTCAACGATCACGATATCGGCGAGGGCATCACCCTGCCGCTCGGCGGCTTGCGCCTTCAGGACATGTCCGACGAAAAGCTGACGGAAGCCGCGAAGATCACACGCACGGAGCTTGCAAAGGCGACGCTGCTTGAAATGCATCAGGGGCAGGTCTTCTATGCGGTTGGTGGCACGTGGCGTAACCTTGCCAAGCTGCATATGACCGCGAAGCATTATCCACTACTGGTCATGCATGGTTACGAGATGGACCCGGTTGAGGCGCAGAGTTTTCTCAAGCGCGTCGCCAAGGGCAATATCGACACGATGCGCGGTATTGAGGCGGTATCGAAGAACCGTCGCCAGCTTCTGTCTTACGGCGCGACCGTGATGCTGGAAACCATCCGCCGCATGAAGCCATCTAAGATCGTTTTCTCGGCATTGGGCGTGCGCGAAGGATATCTCTATTCGCTGTTGCCGAAGAACGAGCAGAAACTCGACCCATTGCTGGCTTCTGCGGAAGAACTGGCGATACTGCGGTCGCGTTCGCCACGCCATGCGCGTGAACTTGCCGTCTGGACGACGCTTTCATTGCCGCAACTCGGCTTTGATGAAACCGAGGATGAGGCGCGTTATCGCGAAGCCGCATGTCTTGTGGCGGATATAAGCTGGCGCGCGCATCCCGATTATCGCGGTTCGCAGGCGCTGAACATCATTGCTCACGGCTCGTTCGGCGGCATTGACCATCCGGGCCGTTCCTATATGGCGCTGGCCAATTACTATCGTCATGAAGGGCTGATCGAAGACGAGATTGCGCCGGAAATCGTGCAGCTTGCCACACCGCGCCTGCGCGAAAGGGCCAAGCTACTCGGTGCATTGCTACGCGTCGTCTATCTTCTGTCGGCATCGATGCCGGGTGTCATTCCGCGCCTCTATTGGCGTGAGGAAGAAAACGGCATTGCGCTGGTCGTGCCGGGCGATCTTGCCGATCTTGTCTCGGACCGCCCGGAAGGTCGCCTGCAGCAGCTTGCCAAATTGACGGGCAAGAACCTCTATTTCGCGATTGGCGACAAGGGAGGGGAATAAGGGAGTAAGGGAATAGGGGAGTATGTTTATACAGCCCTTTTCACCTATTCCCCTACTGCCTTATTCCCTTACTCCCCTAATTCCACCGCCCGAATACGCCGGTTCTCGAACTTGATGCCGATCTTGCCGTCGATCAGGTCCAGTGCCTTTTGACCGAACACTTCGCGACGCCAGCCTTGCAAGGCCTGCACTTTCGCTTCATCGCCTTCGGCTGCAATCTTGTCGATATCATCCGAGCTGGCGACGATCTTGGCGGCAACGCCGTGTTCTTCTGTCACCAGCTTCAGCAGAACCTTCAGAAGATCGGCTGCGGCGGCGCTGCCTTCCGGCGAATGCGACGGCTTCGGCAGCTTCGGCAGGTCTTCTTTAGGGATAGCGAGCGCTGACTGAATTGCGGCGACCAGACCGGCGGCCTGTGCCGAGCGTTCCCAACCCTTCGGGATCGAACGCAGACGACCAAGCGCTTCGGCATCACGCGGCTGCTGCTGCGCGATTTCGGCAATCGTGTCGTCCTTGATGATACGGCCACGCGGCACGTTGCGTTCGCGCGCTTCCCGCTCGCGCCATGCAGCAACGGATTGCATGATGGCTAGTTCGATCGGCTTGCGCACGCGGGCCTTCACGCGCCGCCATGCGTCGTCCGGATGCAGATCATAGGTCTCACGGGCGGTCAGAACCGCCATTTCCTCGTTCACCCATTCGCTGCGGCCTTCTTTCTGAAGCTCTTCCTTCAGATAGAGATAGATATCGCGCAGATAGGTGACATCGGCCAGCGCATAGTCGAGTTGCTTGTCCGAAAGCGGACGCCGACGCCAGTCGGTGAAGCGTGACGACTTGTCGAGATGCTTGCCGGTGACTTTCTGAACGAGTTGGTCGTAGGAAATCGCATCGCCGAAGCCGCAGACCATCGCCGCGACCTGACTGTCGAAGACAGGAGACGGGATGAGATCGCCAAGATGAAACACGATTTCGATATCCTGCCGCGCAGCATGGAAAACCTTGACGATTTTCTCGTCGGCCATCAGGCGGAAGAAGGGTGCAAGGTCGAGACCGGGCGCAAGCGCATCCACCAGCGCGGTGTGATCCGGCGAAGCCATCTGGATAAGGCACAATTCCGGCCAGAACGTCGTTTCGCGGATGAACTCCGTGTCGACAGTGACGAAATCTGACTTGGATAGGGCGGATACGGCCTCTTCAAGGGCCTCTGTGGTCGTAATGAGTTGCATGGTTTTCTTCTAGAGCATTTCCAGCAAAAGTGCGAAGCGGTTTTGCGCCGGATAATGCGAAAGATAAAGATCTGCATTTCCAGCAAAAGTGTGAAGCGGTTTTGCGTCTGGAAATGCGCGCTGCATTCAGACAAAGCGACATTGATTGTCCCGAAAGAATGCGCAAAAGCGATAGCATAACAAGTGCAAATCGTGTTTTTTGTCGATACGTTACGTCATGCGGTCCGAACCGCGCCACTTGTAGAGAGTGCAGACTTGACAAAACCCGGTCAAAATGCGCTTTTCCGCCAGAATTTGCAGCGCTTTGCCTGCACTGACTTATCTTACCAAAAGGCAGAAATCATGCACCGTTACCGCAGCCATACCTGCGCAGCCCTCCGTAAGACGGACGTCGGTTCGAACGTTCGTCTGTCCGGCTGGGTTCACCGCGTCCGTGACCATGGCGGCATTCTCTTCATCGATCTTCGCGATCACTACGGCATTACCCAGATTGTGGCCGATCCCGATTCGCCCGCTTTCAAGGTTGCCGAAACAGTTCGCGGCGAGTGGGTCATCCGCGTCGATGGTGAAGTGAAGGCCCGCGCAGGTGATGCGGTCAATGCGAACCTGCCGACCGGCGAAGTTGAAATCTTCGCGACCGAGATCGAAGTTCTGGCCGCAGCCAAGGAACTGCCGCTGCCTGTCTTCGGCGAGCCGGATTATCCGGAAGATATCCGCCTGAAGTATCGCTTCCTCGATCTGCGCCGCGAAACGCTGCACAAGAACATCATGAGCCGCACCAAGATCATTGCCGCGATGCGTCGCCGCATGACCGAAATCGGCTTCAACGAGTTCACCACGCCGATCCTGACGGCCTCGTCGCCGGAAGGCGCACGCGACTTCCTCGTGCCAAGTCGTATTCACGAAGGCAAGTTCTATGCGCTGCCGCAGGCACCGCAGCAGTACAAGCAGCTTCTGATGGTTGCCGGTTTCGACCGCTACTTCCAGATTGCGCCTTGCTTCCGCGACGAAGACCCGCGCGCTGATCGCCTGCCGGGCGAATTCTACCAGCTCGACCTTGAAATGAGCTTCGTGACCCAGGAAGAAATCTGGGAAACGATGGAACCGGTCATGCGCGGCATTTTCGAAGAATTTGCCGAAGGCAAGCCGGTGACGCAGAAATTCCGCCGTATCGCCTATGACGACGCGATCCGCACCTATGGTTCCGACAAGCCGGATCTGCGCAACCCGATCGAAATGCGGGCTGTGACCGATCATTTCGCGGGTTCTGGTTTCAAGGTCTTCGCGAACATGATCGCCAATGATCCCAAGGTCGAAGTCTGGGCCATTCCGGCCAAGACCGGCGGCTCCAGAGCATTCTGCGACCGCATGAATTCCTGGGCGCAGAGCGAAGGCCAGCCGGGTCTTGGCTATATCTTCTGGCGCAAGGAAGGCGACAAGCTTGAAGGCGCTGGCCCGATCGCCAAGAACATTGGCGAGGAACGCACCGAAGCAATCCGTGTGCAGATGGGCCTCGACGATGGCGACGCCTGCTTCTTCGTGGCTGGCCAACCGTCGAAGTTCTACAAGTTCGCTGGCGATGCGCGCACCCGTGCAGGCGAAGAACTGAACCTCGTGGATCGCGACCGTTTCGAACTGGCCTGGATCATCGACTTCCCGTTCTACGAATGGGACGAAGACAACAAGAAGCTCGACTTCGCGCACAACCCGTTCTCCATGCCGCAGGGCGGTCTGGATGCGCTGGAAAATCAGGACCCGCTCGCCATCAAGGCCTATCAGTACGATCTCGTCTGCAACGGCTTTGAAATCGCCTCGGGCTCGATCCGTAACCAGCTGCCGGACGTCATGGTCAAGGCCTTCGAAAAGGTCGGCCTCAGCCAGCAGGATGTGGAAGATCGTTTCGGCGGTCTCTACCGTGCGTTCCAGTACGGCGCGCCTCCGCATGGCGGCATGGCTGCCGGTATCGACCGCGTCATCATGCTGCTGGTCGGTGCAAAGAACCTGCGTGAAATCTCGCTGTTCCCGATGAACCAGCAGGCGCTCGATCTTCTGATGAACGCGCCTTCGGAAGTGACGCCAGCCCAGCTGCGCGATCTTCATATCCGTTTGGCTCCCCAGACTCAGAAGAGCTAAGCTTTTTTTCAGAGAACAAAAAACCCGGCCTTTGAGCCGGGTTTTTTATTTTGGATCAAATCTCGGAAAAAAGCCCGGTGCATTCACCGGGCTTCTTCGATTTTAGTTGTTGGCGTCGATGCCGACCTTCAACAGCTGGATGATCTTCGTTGGATCGAGCGAGGCGGTTGCAACGATCGATGCGAAGGTGACCGGCTGGTCAGGCGAGGCGCTCAGCGTCAGAGACTTCGGATCGGAGAAATACTTGTCCGATGCCGCTTTCAGCTGCTGGGCGAAATCCGGGTTTTTCAGCTGCGTGGCCATCAGCGGAACCATCATCTTCAGCTGTTCGCCAAGCGCCTTGGCGTCCGAACCCTGCTGCTTGGCATAATAGGTCAGCAGCTTTTCGGTCAGCGATGCATCGTCAAAGCGGATCGTCAGGTTCTTGAGGTTCAGCTGTTCTGCGAGGCCGAGAATGGCAAGACCGGCGGCGTCCTTGTCGGCGTCCGACTTGGTCATTGCTTCCTGCGTCTTCTGCACGGCTTCGACAAAGGCCAGATCGTAACCGCCAAGGCTGCCGGTAATGTTGATCTTGCCGAGGTCCTGCGCATCAACTTCCATCTGATCGAGCGTGGCATCGCCCGACTTCGGCGACCACTGGCCCTTCATGTTGACGGCGGCCTGAAGGCTCTTCATGCCCAGCGGCTCAAGCGGGTTCTGGCCGTCCTTGCCGAAGGTGGCGTCAATGCTGGCGACAGTGGCGCTGTAGCCGATCTTTTCAGCCTTGTTCGACGTGTCGAGCGAGACATCGATGCCCTTCACCGTGGCGCCATCCGTGCCCGGCTTGCCGAAGGCGAGTTCATCGATCTTCATCTTGTCGTAAAGAACCATGCTGTCGAGCGGACCCTTGGCGGATTCGGCTGGAATCTGCAGGTTCTGCATCGACATGCCCTTGATGGAGGCCTGATCGTTCTTGCCGTCGGTGTTATCGAGCGTGAGGTCGGGAACGACAACCTGTCCGATGGTGAATCCGCCATCCTGTGCGTCCTGAACATCTTCAAGCGTCACATCGCCGACTTCCACGTCTTTCGGAGACAGCGTGGCAAGTTTGACCTTGGTGCCTTCGAGGACGATATTCGAACCGTCGGCCTTTACATTGGCAAAGCTCAGTTCACCGCCCTGCTTTTCGTAGAGGGCCTTGAGGCGCTCGGCGACGGCATTGGCATCCGCAGCCATGGCGGCGCTGCCGAAAATCAGCGAAAGCGCTGTGCTTGCAGCAAAAATGCGCGCCGCTGGCTTGATGTTGACGAAAACCTGCATTCGAAGCTCCTGGCTCATCTCTTGATTTGGGTGCGGCATTCATAGGCGCAAATGTTCTAATTTAACAACCAGATTTGCTAATCCTGTGGTTGCAGCACGAGAAAACTAGTTTCCGGTTGCTCTATAGTGTGTAAATGGCGGCGGATTTGCGACTGACGCTCTGTTGCACACTCCAATCTGGATTTGTGCAACTATGCAGTGGATTTCAAGCGCAGCCTTGCGCTTTGCGTGTCCTATTTGGCGCAGCCGCACTGTAATGTACTGGTTTAGTTCTCCTGAACGCTTGCTGACGAATCGCGCACTTGGTACTGAGAAGCATGGGAAAAAGTCTGATTCCGCCGGGCGACGGCGAAGAACACATCGAAAAGGTCGATCTTAAATCGGCCCTCGAGGAACGTTACCTCGCTTATGCGCTGTCCACGATCATGCATCGTGCGCTGCCGGACGTGCGCGACGGTCTCAAGCCGGTGCATCGCCGCATTATGCATGCCATGCGCCTGCTGCGTCTCAATCCCGATCAGGCCTATGCGAAATGCGCGCGTATCGTGGGCGATGTGATGGGTAAGTTCCATCCGCATGGCGACGCGTCGATTTACGATGCGCTGGTGCGACTGGCGCAGGATTTCGCGGTGCGTTATCCGCTGGTCGACGGGCAGGGCAATTTCGGCAATATCGACGGCGATAATGCCGCCGCCATGCGTTACACCGAAGCGCGCATGACCGAAGTGGCGACGCTGCTGCTCGAAGGCATCACCGAGGACGCCATCGATTTCCGTCCGACCTATAATGAGGAAGACGAGGAGCCCATCGTTCTGCCGGGCGCATTCCCAAACCTGCTGGCCAATGGCTCGGCGGGTATCGCGGTTGGCATGGCCACGAATATTCCGCCGCATAATGTGGCGGAGCTGTGCTCCTCGGCGCTTTATCTGATCAACCATCCCGATGCAGGCGTGGAAGAACTCATCACCTCGCCGGAGCAATATGCGGAAATCGAGCAGGAAGCGAAAACGGATCCGTCTGCACTTTTGAAAGCCAAGGTGCGCGGGCCGGATTTCCCGACGGGCGGTGTTCTGGTTGAAGAACACGGCAATATTGTCGAAGCCTATCGCACCGGTCGCGGCGCGTTTCGCGTTCGCGCGCGCTGGGAAAAGGAAGAGGGCAATCGCGGCACCTGGGTGATCGTTGTCACCGAAATTCCCTATCAGGTACAGAAGTCGCGCCTGATCGAGAAGATTGCCGAATTGCTGCTGGCCAAGAAGCTGCCGCTGCTCGACGATATTCGCGATGAATCTGCGGAAGATATCCGCATCGTTCTGGAGCCGAAGAACCGCACGGTCGATCCTGAACTGCTGATGGAATCGCTGTTCAAGCTGACCGAGCTCGAAAATCGCGTTTCGCTCAACATGAATGTGCTGTCGCACGGCAAGGTGCCGAATGTTCTCTCGCTGGGCGGCGTGCTGCGCGAATGGTTGGAACACCGCAAGGAAGTTCTGGTTCGCCGCTCGCAATATCGTCTGGCCGAGATTGAACGGCGTCTGGAAATCCTCGGCGGCTTTCTGATCGCCTATCTCAATCTGGATGAGGTTATCCGCATCATCCGCGAGGAAGACGAGCCGAAGCAGGAATTGATGCGGGCCTTCGAACTGACCGATGTTCAGGCCGAGTCCATCCTCAATATGCGCCTGCGTTCGTTGCGCAAGCTCGAAGAATTCGAGATCCGCAAAGAGTTCGACGCTCTGACCGTCGAGAAGACCGATTTGGAAGGACTGCTCGCTTCCGGCACGCGCCAGTGGAAGAAGATCAGCACCGAAATCAAGGCGGTGCGCGAGAAATTCGGCCCTGCTACCAAGCTCGGCAAGCGCCGCACGAATTTCGCGGAAGCCCCGACCCACGATCTTGAAGACATCCACAATGCCATGATCGAGCGCGAGCCTGTCACAATCGTCGTATCGGAAAAGGGCTGGCTGCGCGCGATGAAGGGCCATATGGCCGATTTCTCGACGCTTTCCTTCAAGGAAGGCGACAAGCTCAAACTGGCTTTCCACGCGGAAACCACCGACAAGCTTCTGTTCTTCACGACAGGCGGCAAGTTCTTCACCATCGGTGCAAATACGCTTCCGGGCGGTCGCGGCCATGGCGAGCCGATCCGCATTCTGGTCGATATGGAAAACGATCAGGATATCCTGACGGCCTTCGTGCACGATCCGTCGGCAAAGCTGCTGCTCGTTTCGCATGAAGGCAATGGTTTCATCGTTCCGGAAAACGAAGCCGTCGCCAACACCCGCAAGGGCAAGCAGGTGATGAATGTGAAGGCACCGGACGAGGCCAAAATTTGCACGCGTGTTTCGGGTGATCACATTGCGGTCGTTGGCGAAAACCGCAAGATGGTCGTGTTCCCGCTGACGGAAATCCCGGAAATGACGCGCGGCAAGGGCGTGCGCCTGCAAAAATACAAGGATGGCGGCGTGTCCGATATCCGCACTTTTGCAATTGCCGAAGGGCTGTCATGGCAGGATTCGGCAGAACGCACCTTTACGCGCAGCAAGGAAGAACTCATCGAATGGATCGGTGCACGCGCTTCCGCCGGCCGCGTTGTTCCGAAGGGGTTTCCACGTTCGGGTAAGTTCTGACAGGTATAGCACCACCCCTCATCCTGAGGAGGTGCCCTGAGCGAAGCGAAGGGAACCGTCTCGAAGGGTGAGGGGATAGGGGTATACGTTGTGCGTTTTCCCTCAGCGCTTCGATCCTTCGACAAGATCAGAAAACGCGACGTTACCCCTCAAACCGCTGCCAACCGCGAGGGCCGAGATGTTCCTGCGGTGTGAAGCGAATTTTGTACTGCATCTTGCGCGAGCCCTCGACCCAATAGCCGAGATAGACATGCGGCAGGCCTGCCGCTCGCGCCCGCTCTATATGATCGAGAATCATATAGGTGCCGAGCGAGCGGTCATGCATATGCGGTGAGAAGAACGAATAGACCATGGAAAGGCCGTCGGCCATCACATCGGTCAGTGCCACGGCGATCAGCTCGCCATCGCCTTTCGGGTCGATAAAACTGTCGGGGCCGCGACGGCGATACTCGATGATCTGCGTGTTGACATGGGTATCTTCAACCATCATCGCATAATCAAGCACGGTCATGTCCGACATGCCGCCTGAACGGTGGCGCGCGTCGAGATAATCGCGAAACAGCGCATATTGCTCGGTGCTGGGTTGCGCCTTGTGGACGCGACCGACCAGATCGCGATTCTGGCTCCAGACGCGGCGCATATTGCGCGTCATCTCGAACTCTCCCGCCAGAATGCGCACGGAAACGCAGGCGCGACAAAGCTCGCAGGCCGGGCGGTAGGCGATGTTCTGGGATCGGCGAAACCCGCCTTGGGTCAGGAGATCGTTGATCTCGTTGGCCTTGTCGCCCACGAGATGCGTAAACACTTTGCGCTCCATCTGACCGTCGAGATACGGACAGGGCGAGGGTGCCGTCAAGAAAAACTGCGGAGACTGTTGCGGTTGATGGGTCATTCAATATCCACGAAATGGCAATACCGAAACCATCACGATATTGGACAAGGATCGAACCGACGGCGCAAAACGTCAAGTGGCATTTTGCGCAGCCGACTCTGAATTTTTTTGAACTTAAGCCTGATAGGCCCCGATCTTAACGATCCGAGCGGATGACCGCTGTGCCGAGCAAAAGATCGTGTACCGTGCGCTTGCGGTCGAGAACCAGCGTAGCCAGCAGGATCAGCGGCGTCAGCACGACATTGAGGCCCCAGAACAGCACCGAGTGAACGATGGCGAGCATCGGGTCCACCGTGCCGCCTTCAAGCCGAACCAGCTTGAGATTCATCATCTGCATGCCCTTGGTCGCCTGCTGCGGGCCACCCATGGTGCGGGACACATAGATCAGTGCGACGATAGGGAACATGATGCCATAGAGCATCCAGCCGATGCCGAGTGTGAGCACGCCAAACAGGGCGATCACGATTGCAGCCGGAATGCACAGCAGAAAGACGATGAGATAGTCGATGAGGAAAGCCATGATACGGCGCGTACGCACACCTTCGAAAAAGGCGCGGCTGTCGTAACGCGGAGCCATAATCTCGCCGTGCAGGATATGGTCGGACATTTTTCCTTCCAGTCGTTAAACAAGACAACCGGAATAAAACTCATGGAGTAAAAACCATGTCCGGCGTCGCTCCGCCTTCCGGGCGGAACAGCAATCAACATGGTAAATGAAATAGGCCGTTTCAAGGAAGGTGTCAGAGAAAGCACTGACACCCTGCTATTATTAGCTTTGCTGTTTCAGCTTTTCCGCGACCTCGATCGCGAAATAGGTGAGGACACCGTCACAACCGGCGCGCTTGAAAGCCAGCAGGCTTTCCATCATCACTTTTTCCTCGTCGATCCAGCCATTGATACCGGCGGCCTTGATCATCGCATATTCGCCCGACACCTGATAGGCATAGGTCGGCAGGCGGAATTCGCTTTTCAGGCGATGGATGATGTCGAGATAGGGCAGGCCGGGCTTGACCATCAGCATGTCCGCGCCTTCGGCAATATCCTGTTCGGCTTCGCGCACGGCTTCTTCCGGATTGGCCGGGTCGATATAATAGGTCTTCTTGTCGCCTTTCAGCAGGCCCTGCGTGCCGATGGCCTCGCGATAAGGGCCGTAGAAAGCCGAGGCGAATTTCGTCGCATAGGACATAATCGGAATATGGTGAAAGCCGTTCTCGTCCAGCGCCTGACGTATCGCGCCGATACGGCCATCCATCATATCGGACGGGGCGATGACGTCGGCACCGGCCTCGGCCTGCGAAAGCGCGCCGCGAACAACCATCGCGACGGATTCGTCGTTGACGATTTCGCCATCGCGCAAAATGCCGTCATGGCCATGTGTGGTGAACGGATCGAGCGCGGCGTCGGTAATGATGCCGATTTCCGGCACTTCCTTCTTGATTGCCCGCACTGCACGATTGATCAGATTGTCGGGGCTGGCGACAAAGGCGCCGTCATCCGTCTTCACTTCGGCCTTTTCGCGCGGGAAGGGGGCAATGGCTGGAATGCCAAGCTTAGCGGCTTTCTCTGCCATGCGCACCGCCATATCAACCGAATAGCGCTCCACACCCGGCATGGCTTCCACAGGTTCGGAAACGCCGTTTCCATAGGTGAGGAAGAATGGCAGAATCAGATCGTCCACCGTCAGCTGCGTTTCCTGCACCAGCCTGCGCGACCAGTCGGCCTTGCGCATACGGCGCAAACGGCGGCTGCCGGTTACGTCATCGACATGCCTGCCGATATGAGGGGGGAGATATTTGGATTGACGGTCGCTCATTGAATTATTCCCGAGAATGGAAGCCGCGATGCAAATGCAATCAAAGGGCTGACTTCGGATGCGCACCGTTTATCACGGGAAAAGTGGTGAAACCAAGAAGATTGGCCCACTCTCGCCTGTGTGGGATTGACGCGGGGCGTCTCACTTTCTACCCATTTGGGGGAACGGGAGACAAGATATGCAGATTGACTTTGGCGGTGGCGACGAAATCGGCTTCGAACGCAAGGGAAAAGCCGGTCTGGTAAGGCTGACCCGGACCGCAGCGCTCAACGCGCTGACGCACAAGATGATTCTGGCGCTCGACCGCGCATTGCAGGCCTGGGAAAACGATCCCGAAGTCGCCTGCGTGATTCTGGAAGGCGAGGGCCGGGCATTCTGCGCTGGCGGCGATGTGGTGGCTGCCTACAAGTCTGGCCGCGAGGGAACGCCCGCTTACGAATTTTTCCGCGATGAATATCGGCTCAATGCCCGCATTGGCCGTTTCCCCAAGCCTTATATCTCGCTGATCAACGGCATCATCATGGGTGGCGGCGCTGGCATTTCGGTGCACGGCTCGCATCGCATCGTGACCGAAAACACCATGTTCGCCATGCCGGAAACCGGAATCGGTTTCTTTCCCGATGTTGGAGGAAGCGCGTTCCTGCCGCATCTCCACGACAATTTCGGCTATTATCTCGCCTTGACGGGCAATCGTATTCGCTGGGGTGATTGCCTCCAGAGCGGAATTGCCACCCATGCGGTTGCAGCCAGCGATCTCAATGACGTGCGCGAGGACCTCATCGCGACGGCCGATATCGACGCTGCATTGACCCGCAGCCAGTATCCCGATTTCGAAACCCCGGCAGAAGCGCGGAATGTGATCAAAGAATGCTTTTCCGGCGCGACGCTTGCCGATTGCATGAACCTGCTGGACAAGGCCGCAGCTTCGGGCAGCAAACCGGCGACGGATATTCTGAACGTGATCGCAACGCGGTCGCCGACCAGCGTGGCGGTGACCTTCCGGCAGATCGCCGATGGTCGCCCGCTCGATCTCGATGATTGCATGCGCATGGAATATCGCATTGCCAGCCGCATGCTGGAAGCGCACGACTTTTATGAAGGCGTGCGGGCACTTCTGATCGACAAGGATGGCGCGCCATCCTGGCAACCGGCTTCCATCGAGGACGTGAAGCCGGAACAGGTGAACGCCTATTTCGTCAATCTTGGCGAAAAGGAACTGACGTTCTCATGAGGAATTGCTGATGCATATGGATGAGTTGCGCCAGCACACGCAACCGAGCGGCCTGGAATGGACATTTACATGGTTCATTCGATTGCTGGCGCTGACTGCGCTTGCAAGCGGCGTTTTCTATTGGGTGCGGCTCATCGGCATTCATCCGGGATTGCTCTGGCGGTTCGATCTGATGCCATGGATGTGGCAGACCGCCGTGGTCGCGCTGGCGGTATTAATGCCGGTTGCCGCAACGGGTCTCTGGATGCGGGCAACCTGGGGGCCCGTGCTTTGGTTCGTGGCCGCAATCGGCGAGATCAGCATCTATTCGGTCTTTGAACGGAACTTTGAAAGCAGGCCGTTGACGGTCACGTTCAACGCCGTCTGCATCCTCGTTTATATCGTGTTCCGCGTCCTGCTGGCGCTGGAAAAACGGCGGCAGGCAAAGGCCAGCATTCCGGTCTGATCGCGGGCGCAGGTAAGTAAACATTAAGCCTGAATTTGCATTCCCCTTGGTAAGCTACTGTTAAGTCTGACTTTTAAGTCGAATTTTATGCATCTCGCCTAAAGTCCTCTCAGAACAGCGAGAAACATCGCTGCATAAAACAGGAAGAGAGCGGCATCTTGGATTTCCCGAATGCGGCTCCGACAGAGAGGCAAAGACAATGATGAATGCTCAGCGCAAAATCGACGCTCCGCTCTATGCTCCGGAAGCCGCACTCCGCAGCCTGTATCTGGAAGCCCTTCAACTAGTGGAGCGTCTGCACCGCCGTCTGCTTGATGTTGTGAAGGACGAATTCGACCGCAACGGTCAGCTCGACATCAACGCAACGCAGGCACTGCTGCTTTTCAACATTGGTAATTCGGAACTGACCGCCGGTGAACTGCGCTCACGCGGTTACTATCTCGGCTCGAATGTTTCCTACAACCTCAAGAAGCTCGTCGAAATGGGCTTCATTCATCACCAGCGTTCGCGTGTCGACCGCCGTTCGGTGCGCGTCAGCCTGACCGACAAGGGCAATGAGATCGCCAATCAGGTTGCAGCACTTTACGAACGTCACGTCCTGTCCATCGAACAGGTCGGCGGAATTCAGGTTGAAGAATTCATGGCGATGAACAAGTCCTTGCAGCGTCTCGACCGCTTCTGGAACGACAGCATCGCTTACCGTCTCTGATAAATGGACCGGCCTTCGGGCGCGTTTGTTGCAGAACGGACACAACGGACCGGCATTTACTGAGGCGGATGGGCAATTATGCTTCGATCTTGACGCGCGTGGCTTGCAAACTGGGCCGCGCGACATGATTAAGCCATAAAAACCGACATAAGCAGTCCTCAAGACTGTACGGGCAAGAATGTGCCATCTTCCAACAGGTCGGGAGATATAAGCGGGCGCGCATATGGTTGCGGGTCGGCTATCGCCTTGAAACACTGTTGCTGATATTCTCGGACGACTGCCGCCGACATTGACCGATGAGCGGCGCGCCTTTTTGGGACCAAGCAAATGACCAAAACTGACAAGAATGCCGAAGCTTTCAAAGTGGACCGCCGCCGCTTCCTGCGCGGTGCTGCAACAGCTGGCCTTTCCGTGGCAGCCTCGGCTTTTGCGACGTCGTCCTTTGCACAGCAGGCTTTTAACGATGTGCTCGCGTCGCCGCGGCGCGGTAACTGGGATGACCAGTTCGATGCGCGCGCGACAGGCGGCCAGAAGGTTGCGACCAACCAGCCAGTTCTGAGCCAGCAGACTGTCGGCAATCTTCAAAATGCCATTGCACAATATAGCGATATTGCCGGTCGCGGCGGTTGGCCGACCGTTCCGGGCAATGCAAAGCTTCAGCTTGGCGTGAATGACCAGTCGGTCCAGTATCTGCGCAAGCGCCTCATGGTCTCTGGCGATCTGCCGCAGGGCGCTGGTCTTTCCAACGCCTTCGACACCTATGTTGATGCCGCAGTGAAGCGCTTCCAGTCGCGTCATGGTCTGCCGGCAGACGGCGTGATGGGCCAGTTCACCTATGCCGCGATGAATGTAGACGTGAATACGCGCCTCGGCCAGCTCCAGACCAACTTGCAGCGTCTTTCGCCGCTGGTCAGCGCCGGTATGCAGGAACAGCGTTTCGTGATGGTGAATATCCCGGCTGCGCGGATTGAAGCCGTTGAAAATGGCAGCGTCATGCAGCGCCACACCGCCGTTGTGGGCAAGATCGACCGCCAGACGCCAATCCTTAATTCGAAGATTCATGAAGTCATTCTCAATCCTTACTGGACGGCGCCGAAGTCCATCATCCAGAAGGACATCATTCCGCTGATGCGGAAGGACCCGCAATATCTGGCGAAGAACAAGATCCGGCTCTACAATCAGGCCGGTCAGGAAGTTCCGCCGGAAAGCATCGACTGGAACACGGACGACGCCGTGAAGCTGATGTTCCGTCAGGACCCGGGCAAGATCAACGCCATGTCCTCGACCAAGATCAACTTCCACAACCAGTATGCCGTCTATATGCACGACACGCCGCAGAAGAGCTATTTCAACAAGCTCATGCGTTTCGACTCGTCGGGCTGCGTGCGCGTGCAGAATGTTCGCGATCTGGACGTCTGGCTCTTGAAGAACACCGCTGGCTGGGATCGCCAGAACATCGAAGAAACGATCCGTACGGGCAACAACACGCCTATTCAGGTCGCCGATCCCGTGCCGCTGCACTTCGTGTATATTTCGGCCTGGTCGACGGGTGACGGTGTCGTGCAGTTCCGCGACGACATTTACAAGATGGACGGCGCAGCCTCGCTGGCGCTTGGTACAGACACCTGATTTTTCGATATTTCCGACTGAAAAAGAGCCGCCTCGAATATTCGGAGCGGCTTTTTTAGTTGTTAAACCGATATCAAATCGGTTTGCCGCATTTTGGAACATGCTTTTCGCTTTGCGGCCATTGGCCTTGGGCATTCAAGTGTGATAATGCGCCTCATCCAATAGCTTTTACCGGCTGACCCGGAGGGTGTGAAAATGTCTCAAGCCAACGCCGCCGCCAAGAATGCGTTTTCCGACGCTTTCTTCAATGCAAGCCTCGAGGACATCGATTCCGAAATTTTCGGTGCAATTCGCAACGAACTCGGTCGTCAGCGCCATGAAATCGAGCTGATCGCCTCGGAAAACATCGTTTCGCGGGCTGTTCTCGAAGCGCAGGGCTCCATCCTCACCAACAAATATGCCGAAGGATATCCGGGCAAGCGCTATTATGGTGGCTGCCAGTATGTGGACGTGGTGGAAGAACTGGCAATCGAACGCGCCAAGAAGCTCTTCGGCTGCGAATTCGCCAATGTTCAGCCGAATTCCGGTAGCCAGATGAATCAGGCCGTGTTCCTGGCTCTGCTGCAGCCGGGCGACACCTTCATGGGTCTCGATCTCAATTCGGGTGGTCACCTGACGCATGGTTCGCCGGTCAACATGTCTGGCAAGTGGTTTAATGTCGTGTCCTATGGCGTCCGTCAGGACGACCATCTGCTCGATATGGACGAAGTGGCTCGCCTTGCCCGCGAAAACAAGCCGAAGTTGATTCTCGCTGGCGGCACCGCTTATTCGCGCATCTGGGACTGGAAGCGTTTCCGCGAGATCGCCGATGAAGTTGGCGCTTATCTCATGGTCGATATGGCGCATATTGCCGGTCTGGTTGCCGGTGGCCAGCATCCGTCGCCGATCCCGCATGCCCATGTCTGCACGACGACGACGCACAAGTCTCTGCGCGGCCCGCGTGGCGGCATGATTCTGACCAACGATGCGGACATTGCCAAGAAGATCAACTCGGCTGTGTTCCCCGGTCTTCAGGGCGGTCCGCTCATGCATGTTATCGCCGGTAAGGCTGTTGCCTTCGGTGAAGCGCTGAAGCCAGAATTCAAGCTCTATGCCAAAAACGTCGTTGACAATGCGCGTGCACTTTCGGAAGAACTGAAGTCGCATGGCCTCGATATTGTTTCCGGCGGCACCGATAACCATCTGATGCTGGTTGATCTGCGTCCTAAGAACGCAACCGGCAAGCGTGCGGAAGCCGCTCTCGGTCGCGCCAACATCACCTGCAACAAGAACGGTATTCCGTTCGACCCTGAAAAGCCGTTTGTCACCTCCGGCGTTCGTCTCGGCACGCCAGCCGGCACCACGCGCGGTTTCGGCGTAACCGAATTCAAGGAAATCGGCTCGCTGATTGCCGAAGTTCTCGACGGTTTGAAGGTCGCTAATTCCGATGAAGGCAATGCCGCCGTCGAACAGGCTGTGAAGGATAAGGTCGTCGCTCTGACTGACCGTTTCCCGATGTATGGCTATCAGGGGTAAACCTGATCGCCTGAATTTCAAAAGCCCCGTTCAACCCTGTTGAGCGGGGCTTTTTTGCCCGTCATACCCGGTGTGTCGCATTCGGTAGGTTGATTGGCGCAGATCAGCTATGATCTGTAGGAATCAGTCTTCGAAGAGTGAGTGAAAGAGTTCCATGCGTTGTCCCTATTGCCAATCTGAAGATACGCAAGTGAAGGATTCCCGTCCTGCGGAGGATGGTGCGGTCATTCGCAGGCGTCGTGTCTGCTCGGTTTGCGGCGGGCGCTTCACCACATTCGAACGTGTCCAGCTTCGCGACCTGATGGTCGTGAAGAAAAGCGGACGCCGTGTGCCTTTCGACCGTGACAAGCTGACCCGCTCCATCGAAGTGGCGCTGCGCAAGCGCGAAGTCGACAGCGAGCGTATCGAACGTGCGATTTCCGGAATTGTTCGCCAGCTTGAAAGCTCGGGGGAGGCGGAGGTGACATCCGACGAGATCGGTCGTCTGGCGATGGATGCGCTGAAGGGGGTGGATGATATTGCCTATATCCGGTTTGCATCGGTCTATCGCAATTTCAGCAAGGCCGTCGATTTCCATAATGTGATCGATGAACTGGCAGCTCCCGATACCGAGGACGATCTGGATAGATAGGCATGACTGCACTGGAATTTCCGCATTCCGACGTAACTTCGGACGATATCCGCTTCATGGAAGCGACAATCCGTTATGCCCGTCGTCACAAGGGGCTGACGGGCACCAATCCATCCGTCGGCACGCTGATCGTCAAGGATGGCGTCATCGTCGGACGCGGCGTGACCGCACTGGGCGGCAGGCCGCATTCCGAGCCGCAGGCGCTTGCCGATGCAGGCGAGGCGGCGCGAGGCGCAACGGCCTATGTGACGCTGGAACCATGCGCCCATCATGGTCGCACGCCGCCTTGCGCTGAAGCGCTGGTGCGTGCCGGTGTGGCCCGCGTTGTCGTCGCGGCCACCGATCCGGATGATCGGGTCAGCGGAAAGGGCTTCGCCATCCTGCGCGAAGCGGGTATTGAAGTGGAGCCGGGCATCCTCGCCGAAAAGGCAGCCGATGATCTCGCTGGCTACCTGAATCGATCTTCCAGGAAACGCCCGGAAGTGATTCTGAAACTTGCACTTTCCGCAGATGGCATGATCGGAAAAAAGGGCGAGGGGCAGGTGCCGATTACCGGCCAGGTGTCGCGCGCCCAATCCCACATCTTACGGTCGCAAACTGATGTTATCCTGATTGGTATCGAAACGGCGCTTGCAGACGATCCGGTTTTGAACTGCCGCCTGCCGGGGCTTGAACAGCGCTCGCCCATCCGCGTCGTGCTCGACAGTGGTTTGCGGTTGCCATTGGCTTCGAAGCTGGTTCAGTCGGCGGATGCGCAGCCGCTTTGGATTGCCTGTGCAGACGATGCATCGCCGGAACGGCGGTACGAACTGAAGGCGGCAGGGTGCCGCATTCTGGCGACCGAGGCGCATGATTGCCGGATTGCCTTGCCGGAATTGATGGACGACCTTGCCGCGCAGGGTATTGGTTCCGTTCTCGTGGAAGGCGGCGCGGGTGTGGCCAAGAGCTTTCTGGAAGAAAAGCTGGTTGACCGCTTGATTACCTTCCGCTCACCGATTGAAATTGGTGCTGCCGATGGGGTTGCCGTCCCCGGTCTTGAAACCCATATCGCAGAAGAATTCAAAATTCTCAGGCAGGCGCGTTTCGGTGACGATGCTTATGCGGAATATGTAAGGAAGTCTTGATGTTTACAGGCATTATTACCGATATCGGCAAGGTTGACCGGATCAAGCCGCTGAATGAAGGCGTGTTGCTGCGTATCGAGACCGTCTACGATCCCGAAACCATCGAGCTTGGCGCATCGATTGCGTGTTCCGGTGTTTGCCTGACCGTCGTTGCGCTGCCGGAAAAGGGCACCAATGCCCGCTGGTTTGAAGTGGAAGCATGGGAAGAAGCCCTGCGCCTGACCACCATCTCCACGTGGGAAAATGGAACCAATATCAATCTGGAACGCTCGCTGAAGCTCGGCGACGAAATGGGCGGGCATCTGGTTTCCGGCCATGTCGATGGACAGGCGGAAATCGTTGCACGCAAGGATGAGGGCGACGCGGTGCGCTTCACCCTGCGTGCGCCGGAAGAACTTGCGCCATTCATCGCCCAGAAGGGTTCGGTCGCGCTCGATGGCACGTCGCTGACGGTCAACGGTGTGAACGGTAATGAATTTGACGTTTTGCTCATCCGCCATTCGCTGGAAGTGACAACATGGGGTCAGCGAAAAGCGGGTGACAAGGTGAATATCGAGATCGACCAGCTCGCACGCTATGCGGCAAGGCTTGCGCAATATCGGAAATAGGCTTACAGCCTAAAATTCCAGGCTGTAAAAGCATATCCCGATTTAAGCGTTGACCGCAGGTCTTGCGGTCCGCAAAATTTGTCATGGAGTTTCTCATGTCCGATCACGAGGCGCGCGCGCCGCATTTGCTTATTGTTGAAGCACGTTTCTACGACGATCTTGCCGATGCACTTCTTGATGGCGCAAAGGCGGCTCTGGACGATGCGGGCGCCACCTATGACGTCGTGACCGTACCGGGCGCGCTGGAAATTCCGGCCACCATTTCCTTTGCCCTCGATGGCGCCGACAATGACGGCACCGAATATGACGGTTATGTCGCGCTGGGCACGGTGATCCGTGGTGAGACCTATCATTTCGACATCGTTGCAAACGAATCCTGCCGTGCGCTGACCGATTTGGCCGTTGAAGAAAGCCTTGCCATCGGCAACGGCATTCTGACCGTCGAGAATGACGAACAGGCATGGGTGCGCGCGCGTCGTGAAGACAATGACAAGGGCGGTTTTGCTGCCCGCGCCGCACTGACCATGATTGATCTGCGCAAGAAGTTCGGAGCGTGAATATTATGAGTTCTTCCGCAGAAGGTCGCCCGACACCAAACCTGCCGCGTACGGCGAACAAGCGTGGCGTTGCCCGGCTTGCAGCCGTGCAGGCGCTCTACCAGATGGACGTTGCCGGTACGGGCGTGATGGAAGTGGTCGCAGAATACGAAGCCTTCCGCCTCGGCAAGGAAGTGGATGGTACGCAATATCTCGATGCCGATCCGCAATGGTTCCGCGCCATCGTCGCCGGTGTTGTCGACAGCCAGCTCAAGCTTGATCCGATGATCCATCAGGCATTGACCGAGGACTGGCCGCTGTCGCGTCTCGATTCCACGCTGCGCGCGATCCTTCGCGCCGGTGCATGGGAGCTGACCTCGCGCAACGATGTGCCGACCGCCGTGATTGTCTCGGAATATGTCGATATCGCCAAGGCTTTCTACACCGAAGACGAGCCGAAGCTCGTCAATGCCGTGCTCGACCGCCTTGCCTTCGTTATTCGCGGTGAAAGCCGTGGGACCAAGCCGCGCCACTAAGAGCGGTTTTAGAGATTGATAAAAGCAAGAAGGGCTGTGAGAAATCACAGCCCTTCTTTCATTGTATGCTGGCAAAGAACGTCTTGACGTTTGTTAAACCGTTTCGCATGTTGGTCATGCGGCATTGAGAATGACCGACTGCAAGGGAACTTTGTAATTATTTGATTTCAAGGCGTTAAGTTCCTGATGAAACTATACCGTTGAAGCCCGGTACGAAGTGGTGGCTTCAAGCACTTTCCATGCCGCTCTAATCGGCCCGGGGAGGGGTTTTCGGGCCTTCATGCGCATATGCCTGCCGTTAATTGCCGAGTAAACGGATGTTATCTGAGGTCAAGCTGACGGTAGCCGGCGCAAACTCAATAGGAGTTGGCCTTTATGCAAATGGGAGTGGCAGTTTTACTTCTCGTTATTGCCTGCGGCGTGGTTTCCGTTCTTTTCGCCTTCTGGTCGATCCGTTCGATCCTGGCGGCCGATCAGGGAACTCCACGTATGCAGGAAATCGCTGGCGCCATCCGTGAGGGTGCGTCGGCCTATCTCACACGACAATATTCCACGATTGCGATTGTCGGCGTCGTCGTGTTCCTCGCCGCATGGTATTTGCTGTCGTTGAGCGCCGCTATCGGCTTTCTGATCGGCGCAATCCTGTCCGGCGTCACAGGCTTTATCGGGATGCATGTTTCAGTGCGCGCCAATGTGCGCACAGCACAGGCCGCTTCCTTGAGTCTGGCAGGCGGGCTTGAAATGGCTTTCAAGTCCGGTGCCGTTACCGGCCTTCTGGTGGCCGGTCTCGCGCTGCTTGGCGTCTCCGTCTATTATTTCATTCTCACTGTCTGGCTGGGCTATGCGCCTGCCGACCGCACGGTTATCGATGCACTGGTGGCGCTCGGCTTTGGCGCGTCGCTGATTTCGATCTTCGCGCGTCTCGGCGGCGGTATCTTCACCAAGGGTGCGGATGTCGGCGGCGATCTCGTCGGCAAGGTGGAAGCGGGTATTCCGGAAGATGATCCGCGCAATCCAGCAACCATCGCCGATAATGTCGGCGATAATGTAGGCGATTGCGCCGGTATGGCGGCCGATCTGTTCGAAACCTACGCCGTTACCGTGGTCGCCACCATGGTTCTGGGCGCGATCTTCTTCAATGGTTCGGACGTGTTGTCGAGCGTCATGCTCTATCCGCTGATGATCTGCGGAGCCTGCGTGATCACCTCGATAGCAGGCACGTTCTTCGTCAAGCTTGGCGTCAACGGCTCCATCATGGGCGCGCTCTATAAAGGCCTGATCGTGACGGGCCTCTTGTCCATCATCGGGCTTGGCGTTGCCAACACGCTGACGATTGGCTGGGGCGAAATCGGCACTGTGGCCGGAAAGAGCATCACCGGCACCAATCTCTTCATCTGCGGGCTGATCGGTCTCATCGTGACGGGTCTGATCGTGGTGATTACCGAATATTATACAGGCACCAACAAGCGTCCCGTCAATTCCATCGCACAGGCTTCCGTGACGGGGCATGGCACAAATGTCATTCAGGGCCTTGCCGTTTCGCTGGAATCAACCGCCTTGCCTGCCATCGTGATTGTTGGCGGCATCATCAGCACCTATCAGCTTGCTGGTCTCTTCGGCACGGCTATTGCGGTCACGGCCATGCTGGGCATTGCCGGGATGATCGTGGCGCTCGATGCCTTCGGACCGGTGACTGACAACGCTGGTGGTATTGCGGAAATGGCCGGTCTCGACCCGGAAGTGCGCAAGTCCACTGATGCGCTGGATGCGGTCGGCAACACGACCAAGGCCGTGACCAAGGGCTATGCCATCGGTTCAGCGGGCTTGGGCGCTCTGGTGCTGTTCGCAGCCTATTCCAACGACCTTGCTTACTTCGCTGCCAATGGTCAGACCTATCCGTACTTTGCGGATATGGGGCCGGTTTCGTTCGATCTGTCCAACCCCTATGTGGTGGCAGGTCTGATCTTCGGCGGCCTTATCCCTTATCTGTTCGGCGGTATGGCCATGACGGCTGTGGGTCGCGCAGGCGGGGCCGTGGTGCAGGAGGTTCGTCGCCAGTTCAAGGAAAAGCCGGGCATTATGACCGGCAAGGAACGCCCGGATTATGCCCGCGCGGTCGATCTTCTGACCAAAGCGGCAATCCGCGAAATGATCATTCCGTCGCTTCTGCCGGTGCTGGCGCCGCTCGTCGTCTATTTCGGCGTGCTGATGATTTCGGGCTCCAAGGCGGCGGCCTTCGCAGCGCTTGGCGCGTCGCTGCTCGGCGTCATCGTCAATGGGCTGTTCGTGGCCATTTCCATGACCTCCGGTGGGGGTGCATGGGACAATGCCAAGAAGAGCTTCGAAGACGGCTTTACCGACGCCGAGGGCGTGAAGCACCTCAAGGGTTCGGAAGCGCATAAAGCGTCGGTGACGGGCGATACGGTTGGCGATCCGTACAAGGATACTGCCGGTCCCGCGGTCAATCCGGCGATCAAGATCACCAATATCGTGGCGCTTCTGCTGCTTGCAGTGCTGGCGCATATGGCTTGATCCGTTTTCAAATCCCGAAAACAGAAAACCCGCCGAGAGGCGGGTTTTCCTTTGGATAAGATATTGCGGCGATCAGCTGCCGCCCGGTCCGCCTGCTCCCGCTCCGGGCACGGAGGTCGGAGCTTTGGAAACGCCCTGGATAACCTGGCCCAAGAAGGTCTGGTCCTTGCCGCCGGTTGGCGTGGTGCGCGATACGAAATCGAACAGCTTGCCGTCCTGCATGCCGTAATTGGCGATATTCTGAACCTTGCCGTCCTTGTCGAAATAGATTGCGAGAATCTGGCGATCAACCAGCTTCGGCTTCATGAACTGAGCCATGCGATGGCGCTTCTGCGAAATGTAATAGAACACTTCGTTGTCGAAGGTCGCGGTGGTCGACGGCGTGCCAAGCGCCAGCAGCACCTGCTCGCGGCTGGAGCCGACCGGCACCGAATCAAGCGCCTGCTGATCCAGCACATAGCCTTCCGTCAGCGTCTCGGACGGGTTCAGCGTGGACGCGGTGTTGCATCCGGCGAGGGCGGCCGAAAACAGAATTGCCGTACCAGCCAGAAGAGCACGCTGCTTGCGTGCGCCTGTTGATGCGCCGGAACGCACAGTTGAGAAAATCCGCTGCAACAAAGACCTCTCCATAATTCTATTATCAGCGCGGCACTTTCGCCGTCGGGAGAACTTCGGTAAACCACCTTGCTTCTATATGCAACTGGAACGGTCGTACAGGGATGATTCTCCAACTTTTCCGCCGCAAATCGAAGGCCAATGAGGCTATCGTGCTTCGCGTTTACGAGGCGATCGTGGCAGCGGCGCGGCAAAAACGGTTTTATGCACAATTTCATGTGCCGGATACGCCACTTGGCCGGTATGAGATGTTGTCGGTGCATATTTTCCTGACACTGCACCGGATGCGCGGCGACAATCCGGCTCTGATGGCGCTTGCCCAGGAGGTGGCCGACGAGTTTTTCAAGGATGTCGACCACTCGCTGCGCGAGTTGGGAATCGGCGATCAGGGTGTTCCAAAACGCATGAAAAAACTTGCCCGCATGTTTTATGGCCGGGTCGCCACCTACGGCGCGGCGCTAGACACCGACGATGCTGAAGCGCTAGCAGCCGCGCTGACGCGAAATATTCGGCCTGATCTGGAATTTTGGCCACAAGCTCGCCATTTAGGCGAATATGTTCTGCGTTGTCGCGACCGGTTGCGCGCAATCGACGACAGCACTCTGGTGGCTGGCGAGATTTCCTTTATGGATGCCGAAGATCCAGCGCTCGCGCTGACGCATGATAATACTGAAGAGGCAAAACAAAATGACTGACAAGCCGGCGCTGACCTATCCCGTTCCGGTTCTGCACCTGCCCCAGAAGGGCGTGACAGTGACAATCGGCACCGATGAGAAAGAACGCGCCGCGCTTGCCGCCAGCCATGCGCTTGAGGCGGTGAACGCGTTCTCGGCTGAATTTCTGCTGACGCCGTGGAAAAAAGACGGCATTCGTGTGCGCGGTCGCATCGATGCGGAAATCGTGCAGGCTTGTGTCACCACGCTGGAGCCGCTGACCAATGTGATTGCGGAAGAAGTCGATACGATCTTCGTGCCGGAAAATTCGCGTCTGGCCCGGGTTCAACTCGACGAAAGCGGTGAAATGATGCTGGATGCAGACGGTGCCGATAGCCCGGAAACCTTTGTCGGCGACCGGATTGATGTGGCCGCGGTTGCCGAAGAGTTCTTCGAACTGGCTATCGATCCTTATCCGCGCAAACCCGGTTTGCCTGACGAAGCAGAACCTCAGGTCTTTGGCGATGCCGGTGATGAGGGTGACAAGCCTGTTTCGCCCTTTGCAAAGCTGTCGGAATGGCGCGACAAGTCGTAATTGACGGTGATTTGCGCCGCGTTTGACAGAATATTGTTGTACGGTAACGCAAAACCACTATTTTCGCCGAAAGCCCTGTCGCGCCCCGAGCGCGGCCCGGGAGCAGGGATCGAACAGGAATAATCAAGAGTGGTAAAAATATCGATTGACGCGATGGGCGGTGATTTCGGTCCTGAAGTGGTCGTCCCCGGCGCGGCAAAGGCGCTTGAGCGCCACCCCGACATGCGTTTTATCTTTTTCGGTCTGGCCGGACAGGTTGAACCGGTGCTGGCGCGTTTTCCGAAGTTGCAGGCCGCATCCGAGTTTCGTGCCTGCGAAGTCGCCATCGGTATGGACGACAAGCCAAGCCAGGCGCTGCGCAACGGGCGCGGCAAGTCCACGATGTGGAAGGCCATAGAAGCGGTGAAGACGGGTGAAGCCGATGCCTGTGTTTCCGCGGGCAATACCGGCGCACTCATGGCCATGTCGAAATTCTGCCTGCGCATGATGTCGGATGTCGAACGTCCGGCGCTTGCAGGCATCTGGCCGACGCTGCGCGGTGAAAGCATCGTGCTGGACGTTGGCGCGACGATTGGGGCCGATGCGCGTCAGCTGGTCGATTACGCCGTCATGGGCGCTGGCATGGCGCGGGCGCTGTTTGAAGTGCGCAAGCCGACGGTCGGCCTGCTGAATGTGGGCACGGAAGAGGTCAAGGGCCTCGATGAAATCAAGGAAGCCGGGCAGATCCTGCGCGATACGCCGCTGGATGGTCTGCAATATTCCGGCTTCGTGGAAGGCAACGACATTGGCAAAGGTAGCGTCGATGTCGTGGTGACCGAAGGCTTCACTGGCAATATCGCTCTGAAGGCCGCTGAAGGCACGGCGCGTCAGATGGCGACATTGCTCCGTCAGGCCATGAGCCGCACTTTGCTGGCCAAGATTGGCTATGTCTTTGCAAAGGGTGCTTTTGATCGCCTTCGCGAAAAGATGGACCCGAACAAGGTCAATGGCGGCGTGTTCCTTGGCTTGAGCGGCATTGTCATCAAGAGCCATGGCGGCGCGAGCGCGGAAGGCTTCTGCTCGGCAGTCGAAGTGGGCTACGACATGGTGCGCAATCGTCTTTTGCAGAAAATTGAAGCCGATCTGGCGCATTTTCACCACAGTCACCCTCATGTTTCGTCCAGTGAAGGCGGCGAAGCGGCCAGGTAATTATTTGCCCTGAACGGGCGCGGATTTCGACGGTGCGGGCAATAGCCCCGTTCCGTTCGCTTATGAGGACAGGAATAAAAAATGATACGATCTGTCGTGCGGGGTATCGGTTCGGCATTGCCGAAGCGGGTCATGAAGAACACCGATTTTGAGGGTGTCATAGAGACCTCGGACGAATGGATCGTGCAGCGCACGGGCATTCGCCAACGCCATATCGCGGGTGAGGGCGAAACCACGGTTTCGCTGGGTGCTGCCGCCGCGCGCGCGGCCATCGAAAATGCAGGCCTGCAGCCATCCGATATCGACCTTGTGCTGGTCGCCACATCGACGCCGAACAACACGTTCCCGGCGAGTGCGGTAGAAATCCAGCGTGAGCTTGGCATTACCTCCGGTTTCGCTTTCGATATGCAGGCCGTTTGCAGCGGCTTCATCTATGCGATCACCACCGCCGACCTTTATATTCGCGGCGGCATGGCCGAGCGCGTTTTGGTCATTGGTGCGGAAACCTTCTCGCGCATTCTGGACTGGACCGACCGCACAACCTGCGTTCTGTTTGGTGATGGCGCTGGCGCTGTTGTGCTGGAAGCTGCCGAAGGCAAGGGCCTGACCTCGGACCGTGGCGTTCTGGCTGCAAATCTGCGCTCGGACGGCAACCACAAGGAAAAGCTCTATGTGGATGGCGGCCCTTCGACGACGCAGACCGTCGGCCACCTGCGCATGGAAGGCCGTGAGGTCTTCAAACACGCTGTCGGCATGATCACCGACGTTATCGAAGCTTCCTTCGCGGAAACGGGCCTTACGGCAGACGATATCGACTGGTTTGTGCCGCATCAGGCCAATAAGCGCATCATCGATGCTTCGGCCAAGAAGCTGAATATCGCCGAGAGCAAGGTCGTCATCACCGTTGACCGCCACGGCAACACCTCGGCTGCATCGGTGCCACTGGCGCTGGCGACAGCCGTTGCCGACGGCCGGATCAAGAAGGGCGATCTGGTTCTTCTCGAAGCCATGGGCGGCGGATTTACCTGGGGTGCGGTTTTGCTGCGCTGGTAAGCCAATTGCCACAAAACAGGCGCGTCGGGTCACGTTCGGAATCGGATCGGAAAAGAAAAGCAACAAAATTGATCCACCGCGAGGGAACTCGCGGCTTGACCGAGCCGCTTTTATTTGTGTAACGTCCTGTCACGTAAGGATATTATCTGTTCAAACGCTAACCAGGTGGGTTCGGTTATGGGAGGTAAAACGGTCACGCGGGCTGATCTGGCAGAGGCTGTTTACCGTAAGGTCGGTCTTTCCAGGACGGAGTCGGCGGCTTTGGTCGAGATGATTCTCGATGAGGTCTGTGACGCAATCGTCAATGGCGAAACAGTGAAGCTGTCGTCATTTGCCACTTTTCAGGTCCGCGACAAGAACGAACGTATCGGTCGCAATCCGAAGACCGGCGAAGAAGTACCAATTCTTCCGCGACGCGTGATGACCTTCAAGGCTTCCAATGTTCTCAAGCAGCGCATTCTGCAGGAACATCAGAAGCGCGAAACCAAGAGCAAATAATCCAGATCGATGCCGCCCCAGTTCCTTCGGGCGGCATTTGTTTTTCCAGATCAGGTGGCAAAAGCGGCGGCTTGCGCGTTCTGGGGCAAGACGATGATTGCTTTTGTGCTGCCGTCTTGATCCATCTCACATCGCGGAACAGGGCCTGCTTCGCCGGAAGGCGGTGCTGTCTCGCCCCATGTGCCCCCGCTGTTCCTCTGTCAAAAGCTGGCTGTTGAGCGTCATCCATGTGAAGGGATGCGCATAAAGCTCTGATATTATATAATGGAGATAGTGGAACGAATCATTTCGCTAATATTCGAATCCGGGAGCGCACAGGCTTTTCGGAAAGAGTTTCAGCGTGAAACGCCTCGGGTTTCAATCGGCGTTCGGACAGTATAAGTAGGCCACGGTTTTTGAAAACTGGTGGCATTCCGCCTTATTGTCACTGTCCGTGTATCGTGCGGACCGCAAGTGGATTTCAAAGCCTATACGGATATCGCTCGGTGAGCGGGCCGTTGCTGCTGGAAAGGGCAGGTGGATGGACAAGAGCCCTGATGCATTCAGGACGATCAGTGAGGTTGCGGAGGATCTTGATCTTCCCCAGCATGTGCTGCGTTTCTGGGAAACGCGCTTTACACAGATCAAGCCGATGAAGCGTGGCGGCGGTCGCCGCTATTATCGTCCAATCGATGTTGAGCTGCTCAAGGGCATTCGCCATCTGCTCTACGATCAAGGCTATACGATCAAGGGCGTACAGCGTCTGCTGCGCGAAAACAATCCGCAGTTTATCATTGCTCTGGGCAATGGCGATGTGCAGGCCATCGAAGTCATCTCGCGCCAGAAGCAGGCTGCGGCTGACAAGCGTGCAGCGGAAGAAGCTGCCGACAATGAAATGGCCTTGCCGAGTGGCATCAAGGCGCCGCAGCCGTCACGCAAGCTGTTCGGTTTGCTGAAAGGCGAGGATGACGGCCCCATTGGCGCGGACGGTAAGCGTCCGTCGAAGGACAACCGCTCGCTCTTGCAGGAAGCGCTTTTCGATCTTCTGGAGTGCAAGCGATTGCTGGATCAGGTTCGCTAGGATCGACAAAAGGGAGGCCGTGGCCTCCCTTTTTTATATCGTCAGCTGGACGAGAGTTTCAGTCCGATGATGCCCGCGAGAATGAGCATAACGCTTGCAACGCGGAAGAAACTTGCGGTTTCCCCGAGAATGAAGATGCCGACTACGAAAGCGCCAACTGCGCCGATGCCGGTCCAGATCGCATAGGCCGTGCCGAGCGGCAGGCTGCGCATGGCGATGGAAAGCAGCAGGAAGCTGCCGATCATCGTGACCAGTGTGATGATGCTGGGTGTCAGAAGAGAGAAGCCTTCCGACTTTTTCATGAAGAATGCCCAGACGACCTCAAGAATGCCGGCGATAGCCAGATAGACCCATGCCATTTGTATGCTCCATTTTTGGAAATGGGTAAAATCAAAGACTTAAACTGTTTCGATGAATCAGTTTCTCAAAGTCCCGGTGTGGTTGGTGTCCCAAGCAAAAAAACGTGCGAACCGCCAAGGCTGGCCAATTGGCCGCCAGTGTTTCTAGACCTGACGATGTGCTTGATGCTGGTTGGTTCGATTGGCCGTAACATAGGATGCTCCTATGGGGCCGTCCCCTATGCAAACAGTGGCGCGGGTCGTCCCGCGCGCCAGATAGATAGTGTCTCGCTGGTGCTGTGGCAAGATGCATGACGAAATTGCTGCCAACATTAACTTGATTGCTTCTGTCGTGGATCGGCTGTTGTTTTCGTTTATCCTGTCATTCTTACTCACAATTATGCCAGGAGATCGATCAATGACCATCTCAAGACGTAATTTCATTGTTGCAGCATCTGCTGCCGGTGCGGGGATGGCGCTTTCGCCGTTGGCCCTTGCCCAAGCAGCAGCCGAAACGGGCAGTTCAAACGTGCAAAAACCGTCGCAAGTTGAAAATCCGGGTTTCCATCGCTTCCAGCTCGGTGAATTTGAAATCACCACATTGTCTGATGGACGCCGGGCAGGCGAGGCGCCTGAAAAAACCTATGCGATCAATCAGGACCCGAAGGAAGTCGCTGCGCTGCTTGAAACGAACATGCTGCCTGCCGACCGATTTGTGAACAGCTTTACGCCGGTGCTGATCAACACTGGCAAGGACCTCGTCCTATTCGACACGGGCATGGGTGCCGGTGCGCGCGCAAACGGGCAGGGCAAACTTGTCAGTGCGCTGGAAGCATCAGGCTATAAGGCCTCTGACGTTTCGCTCGTCGTGCTCAGCCATTTTCATGGCGACCACATTGGCGGCCTTATGGAAGACGGTAAGCCTGCCTTCGCCAATGCCCGTTATGCAGCCGGACAAAAGGAGTTCGATTTCTGGACCGACCCCGCACGACTGGATAGTCCGATGAAGGGTGGTGCCGAGCTTGTCGGCAAGAATGTGAAACCGCTGGCCGAGAAGATCACCTTTCTGGAAGACAACAGCGAAGTCGTCTCAGGCATTCATGCTTTGGCGGCTTTCGGGCACACGCCTGGCCACCTGATATTCCGCGTCGAATCCGGCGGCAAGCAGCTGATGCTGATCTCGGACACCGCCAATCATTTTGTCATCACGTTGCAGCGGCCCGACTGGCACGTGGCTTTCGATGTGGACAAGGAGGCCGCCGTCGCGACGCGCAAGCGCGTCTTCGACATGCTGGCGACCGAGCGCCTGCCTTTCATCGGATATCATATGCCTTTCCCGGCAGTGGCTTATCTGGAGAAGGACGGCGCGGGCTACCGCTATGTTCCAGAGTCGTATCAGCTCCGGGACATGTAATCCCGGTCAGCGCCCACCTGCGACCTCGATGAACGAGCCGGTTGTGTAGCCGGGGGCGTCGTTGAGCAACCAATAGATTGCTTCCGCGACTTCCTCGGCTTTTCCTGCGCGTCCCATCGGGGTTCCGGCACCGAGCGTTTTGGCCCGGTCGGGATTGCCGCCGCTCGCGTGGATTTCCGTTTCGATCAAACCGGGGCGAACCGCATTGACCCGGATGCCTTTCGGCGCGAGCTCCCGCGACAGGCCGATGGTCAACGTGTCGAGTGCGCCTTTGGCACCTGCATAATCCACATATTCGAACGGTGAGCCGAGCTTTGCCGCCATAGAGGAAACGATGACGATGGAACCGCCCGGTTGAACGCGGCGCGCTGCTTCGCGTGCGCAGAGATAGGTGCCGTAGACATTGACATCGAACATGGTGCGCAGACGTTCCGCGCTCATCTCGGCGAGCGGCATCGTCTGCGCGACGATACCGGCATTCAAAACAACGCCTTGCAGCTTGCCCAATTCCTGTTCCGCGCGGTCGTAAATGGAAATAACGTCTTCTTCGTGTGAAATATCGCCTTGCAGCGCAATGGCTTTGGCGCCTGCACGTTTCAGACCGTCGGTAGTTTCCGCTGCTGCCGAGGTGTTTCCGGCGTAATTGAGGGCGATGGACCAACCGTCCGCGGCGCAACGCAATGCCGTTGCTCTGCCAATGCCACGGCTACCGCCGGTTATCAGGACGTTTTTCAAGCTCGAACTCCTCCGCATGATTTATGGTGGAGTTAAACCAGTTTTTCGCTCTCCGCAAAGCGGAGATTGTGCAGAAAAAACAATATGGGGAAGAAAATGGTCGGAGCGGCGGGATTCGAACCCACGACCCCTTGACCCCCAGTCAAGTGCGCTACCGGGCTGCGCTACGCTCCGAGCCGGGGAAAGCCTTAGAATGCAAAGGTATTTTCCGCAAGCCCTAAAAGTGGCAAAAAGGCAAAATGCGCACAATTGATATCTGGAAAACTACCAGTACCGCTTAAGTCCGCGGGGCGAACAGGATGATGCAGGTGCCTGCCAGAGCCACGCAGGCTCCGGTGATATCCCAGCGATCCGGCTTTGCGCCTTCGGCAATCCATATCCATAAAATGGAGGCGACAATGTAGATGCCGCCATAGGCCGCATAGGCGCGGCCCGCCGTATCGCTCTCGATCAGTGTCAGGCAGTAGGCGAAGAGCGCCAGCGACGCCATACCGGGAATGAGCCAGAGCGGCGATTTATCGAGTTTCAGCCACGCCCAGAAAGCAAAACAACCGGCGATTTCGCAGATTGCGGCGGCGGCATAGGTGATGAACTGCAAGTGGGCTCCTATGCTTGTGCTGGCTGGCGGACGACGGGCCGGGAATTTTGACGCCGGTATTTATATTCAAGCCCGGCGCAACCCCAGATGATCCCGAACAGCAGATAGAAATGCCGCCAATGATCGGTGTCGATGACATTGCCGATCAGCACATGCCCCAGATAGGTCGCATAAGCGCAGAGCAGATAAGGCTGCCACGGCCTGTTGCGGAAAAGCTGGCGAAAGCCGATGCCAAGCGTCATGAATGTCAGCGTGACGAAAGCCACAAAGCCGACCCAGCCATAATCGAGCGCGGCTTTGAGCCAGTTGTTATGCGTGTCTTCGCCGAACATCGGACCGAACTCCAGCGGGCCGATGCCGAGCGGATGCTGGGTGGCAAGCACCATGCCATACCAGTGGCGGGCAAAGCGCCCCATACGATCCGCGTCATAGCTTTGTTCGAGTTGCGCGCGCTGCAGAAAGAAATCGCCGATGCCGGGGATTTCGATGAGGATCAGCAGCCCGATCACCACAGCGGCAACCGCCAGCAAGGACAGCACGATGAGGCGCAGGCGAAAGCGGTTATTGTTGGTTTGTAGGAACAGGGTAAGCAGGATTACCATGCAGGCGAGGGGCACCATCGCCCAGGCTGCGCGCGAAAACGAGAACAGCACGCCGAGCGTCAGGATGGCGGCAGCAGGCAGATAGACCAGCATGTCGCGCGCACGTCCGGTGAGGATGCGGTAGACCGTCCAACTCAACGGCAGAATGAGAAACGGGCCGAACACGTTCGGGTCCTGAAACGCGCCTTTGGCACGCCCGTAGCGCGTGAAGAGATCGGCACCGGGGAATAGACTGAGATAGCCCGCAATACCGAGAAAGGCGGCGATCAGGCCGACAAACAGATAGGCCTTGAAGATCGTTTGCAGCCGCCGGTAATCCATCTCGATCATTGCGGCAAAGAAAACCGAAGTGAAGGCGAGGAACAGCGAAACGGCGATATAAAGCGGCGCGTTTTTGAGGTCGGCCATCTGTAAGGTCGAAAGGACCCCGCCAAAGTTGAAGACCGCGAGGATAGCCAGCAGAACGAGGTTGGTTCGGCTCAGGCGAAGTCCGAACAGCAGCGCAATAGCAATCAGCCCCGCCATATAAACTTCATAAGGCGCAGGTTCGCTCAGCACGAAACCCAGCAGAAACACGCCCAACCCAACTGCGAAGTTGACGATCAGGCGGTTCAGCGCCCGGCGTTGATGCTCCGTCGCGCCCCGGGGGGGCGCTGAATTGCGCATCGGCGCAACTATGGGCACTGCCTGGCTCAATAAGCGTTTTCCGTGTTGAGAAGGCGAATGGGTGTCAGGAAGAGAATCTTGAGATCAAACCAGAGCGACCAGTTTTCGATGTAATAAAGGTCGTATTCGGTGCGCATCATGATCTTCTCTTCATTGTCGATCTCGCCGCGCCAGCCATTGATCTGGGCCCAGCCGGTTACGCCCGGCTTGACGCGGTGGCGTGCGAAATAGCCATCGACCACTTCATTATAGAGAAGATTGTTGGAATGTGCCGCCACGGCGTGCGGGCGCGGGCCGACCAGCGACAGCGACCCGGCGACGACGTTGAAGAACTGCGGCAGTTCGTCGATGGATGTCTTGCGGATGAAGCGTCCGACGCGGGTAACGCGCGGATCGTTTTTCGTCACCGCATTGCGCGCCGTCGGGTCACATTGCTCGGTATACATCGAGCGGAACTTCCAGACGTTGATGACTTCATTGTTGAAGCCATGGCGCTTCTGCTTGAAGAAAACCGGCCCCTTGCTGTCGAGCTTGATGGCGATAGCAGCGCCAATCATGATCGGCGACAGCACCACAATGCCAACGAGACTGAAGGCGATGTCGAAAATACGCTTGGCGACCGAATCCCAGTCGTTGATCGGCTTGTCGAAAATATCCAGCATCGGCACCGAGCCGACATAGGAATAAGAGCGTGGACGGAAGCGCAGGTGATTGTTGAGCGCGGACAGACGAATATCGACGGGCAGCACCCAGAGCTTCTTGAGAAGGGCGAGGACACGCGCTTCCGCGCTGATCGGCAGCGACACGATTAGCAGATCGATATGCGCGATGCGCGCAAATTCGATCAGTTCGTTGATATTGCCGAGCTTGGGATAACCGGCGACCACGGGCGGCGAGCGCTTGTCGTCGCGGTCGTCGAAAATACCGCAAATACGGATATCGTTATCGGGCTGCTGCTCAAGAGAGCGGATCAGCGCTTCGGCATTGGGGCCGCCGCCAACGATCACGGCGCGGCGTTCCATAGTGCCATTGCGTGCCCAGCGGCGGATTTTCCAGGCAATGAAAAGGCGGGATATCAGAATGACGGCGATGGTGCTGACGGCCCAGATGAGGAACCAGCCGCGCGAGAAATGCGCCGAGACCTTGAAGAGAAAGCCAACCAGTGCAAGCGTGCCGAGCGTTGCCGCCCAACTGATGATCAGCCGCCGCAAATGGTGGGTGGGACTTCTGAGGATGTTGACCTGATAGCCGTCGTTGATTTCCATCAGGGCGACATAAAGAACGCCGCCAGCGATGACGATCAGCGGGTAATAGAGCAGATAATCGCTTTGAAGCCCGACATAATAGCCAAGGCTTAATATGCCCATCAGAAAGATGAGGCCGAACTCAACCAGACGCACGACGCCGCTGAGCATGAGCGGCGAAAACGTGTCCCGCTGATATTGCGCGGCTATGCTGCGCGCCAGAGGGCTGAGTTCCACCGGTTCTTGCGGCTTCGAATCCTGCTTGGCGCTGGCTTCAATCGCCTTGCGTCCGAATGGAGAAAAAGCATCATTGTCCCGCACGATAATGTCTCGCTTATCAGTTTACAGGAGGATGTGTACCGTCAGATTCCTAAGAAATCTCTGAAACACGCAGGTATCGGACCTGCTGAATACTCAAGAATGTGTTTCACGGTAAATCAATTCTATAGAATGAGCCATGGACTGCACGCTGAAACGTTCACGAAGTCGTGAATTTTCGGGCATTTGCACATCGAAATCGCCGTTGTCGGCTCTGAGTTCAAGGATTTTGGCGACCAGCGCTTCCACGGTCGGCTCGAACAGGGCGGGAGATGCGGGGCCGAATATCTCTGGAATACCGCCGACGCGGCTGGCGATGACGGTTTTTCCGGCAGCGAGCGCTTCCAGCACGATATAGGGAAAAGCCTCCGCACGGGAAGGAACCACCATCAGGCGGCCAAGGGCAAACGCATCGCGCGCCGCCATGCCAGGCAGAAAGCGAATTTGTGCGCCAAGGGCAAGTTCGCTTGCAAGTGCCGTAAAGGTCGGCTTTTCAGCGCCATCGCCGACCATGGTGGCGCTGAGCGGCAGGTCGTGCTGATCACGCAGCTCTGCGATGGCGCGGATCAGGATATCCGGGCCTTTCAGATCGCGCATCGTGCCGACGAACAGAAGGTCGCTGGCATCGGGCGCGTCGGGAACGGGAATGAATTCGTCATCGACCAGGCCGTTATAGACCACCGCATGGAGGCCATAAGGCCGTCCGACCTTTTCCTCATAGGTTCGTTTCTCGAAGTTGGAAACGAACATGACCGCATCGGTCATCGGGGCGAGAAGTCGCTCGACCAGAAAGACAGCGCCGCCGCGGCGTGTCTTCTGGTCGAAATGCAGGCTTCCGCCATGCGGTGAATAGATACGGGCTACGCGAGACCTAAAAACCCGTAGAACAGAGCCGAACAATCGGGCATAGACGCCGCCTTTGGCGCCATGTCCGTGCAAAATGTCCGGCCGCAATGTCTTGACAACACGGTATGCTTTGAACGCTGCCGCTGCGTCGCCGATACCAATATGGCGTTGCATGGCAATTCGATGCAGGCCCAGCGCGAGCTTGGGCCGCAATTCTTCTAGAAGCGCATCCTCTCTAGGACCGCCTGTTGTTGCGTCGCAGACGAGCCCGACAAGGTGACCTTTTTCCGCCTGTACGCCGACCAGATCGCGGACATGGCGGAATAATCCGCCAGTGGGCTCGCGAAAGCAGTGGACGATACGCAGAGGGGAAACGGTGTTGTCATCAGCCATCAATCGCCATCAGAACAGACGTTCGCGGACATAAATCGTATCGCCGGGCAGGATCGGATCGGAGATCAGAACCCGGCCTGTCAGCACCTTGCCATTGAACTGGCGGGTGATATCGGCATTCTCCTGATTGGCGCGCGGGCTGAAACCGCCTGCGGCTGCAATGGCTTTTTGCACCGTCATGCCCGGCACATAGGAATATTGCCCGGCCGCGCCCACTTCGCCCATGACGAAGATCGGGCGATAGCGGTCGATTTCCACGCTGACATCCGGGTCGCGCAGATAACCGCCGCGCAGTTTCGATGCGATCAGGCCTTCAAGCTGCTTTGCGGTCTTGCCGCGCGCTGGAATGCTGCCGACAAGCGGGAAAGCCACGTAGCCTGCCTGATCCACGCTATAGGTGTTGGTCAGGCTTGCCTGTTCGAAAACGGTGATGCGCACGCGGTCGCCCGCATCCAGCATATAGGGCTGGTTCAACGCTTCGTGAAAAGCCGGCGGTGCAGGGCGGTAGCTCGTGCAGGCGGATGACAGCGTCATCGCCGCAAGACCGAGCGCCGTGAGCAAAGCACGGCCTGTGCGCTTGTTGTGAATTGTCTTCGCCATCATGTCTCGCCTCGGTATCCCCGAAAAGCATCACCCGCATTTATGGAAACTGACCGGTGCCGAAGCGCGATCAGATGAATTCCTGTCACTGCGTTATCGATTGATTAGGGTTAATGGCTGGTAAAGATGTGCGGCGATGGTCAAAAAACTTTCCAGAAGAGGGCGACAGAGTAACGAGAGCATTTAAGCACTTTGAAATATATAGAAAACGATCCTGCGTGGTTTTGTCAGCGCTGCCCCATGAAGAACGCAGAAAGTCGAGTGCTTAACTCTATGGTTACCTTAAGCGTTTACTTTTCCGGCCGGAAATGGGTATGCGGCCTGGATGGAATGACGATTGTCAATGATCGACGGGCGCCCGCGGAGTAACGAAATGGCGGAAGTCGATTCGTCGTTGAAAGACGCAGACATCGATATAGGCGCGCTTTTTGGAAGCTTGCGCCGTAACTGGCTTTTGATTGTTGGTGGCGCTCTTCTCATGGCGGCGCTGGCGTGGATCATTTGTCTGCTTTTGACGCCGGATTACCGCGCGGAAACCCGCATCATTATCGAAACCCGCGAGTCCGTCTTCACGCGGCCCAATGGAGATAATCCTGCCGAGCGCCCGGTGCTGGACCCGGAAGGCGTGAAGAGCCAGATAGAGATTCTGACGTCTAACGATCTCATGAGACGTGTTTCCGACAAGTTGGATTTGCCGAACAATGAGGCATTTACTTCAATTGAAGTAAGGCCTTACAGCCGGATTCTGATTCTTCTCGGCATGATAGCCGATCCGGAGAAACTCTCTCCCGATGAGCGGGTTCTGCAGCGACTGCGTAAGCACCTGCAAGTGTATAATATCACGGGCTCGCGCGTTATCGCAGTGCAGTACACCTCTGCTAATCCTCAGTTGGCTGCACAAATCGCCAATACAGTCGCGGAAGAATATATCGCGCTACAGAGCGCGGCGAAGCTGCAATCGAATGACGATGCGACTAACTGGCTTGCGCCGGAAATCGAAGACTTACGAACACGTGTACGCGATGCCGAGAAAAAAGTCGCCGATTACCGCGCCTCGCGTGGATTATTGACCGGGCAGACCAACAATACGATTGCATCGCAGCAGCTTTCCGAAGTTTCGACGGACCTGACGCGTGTGCGCTCTGATCGCGCCACGGCGGAAGCGAGGGCGGCAAGTGTTCGCAAGGCGCTTTCTGCAGGCACACCGGTCGATACGCTGCCCGAAGTTGTTGCTTCCGGCATGATGCAGCGGCTCGCCGAGCGCCGCATCGAACTTAACGCCCAGATTGCCGATTTGTCGACGACGCTTCTTGATGGCCATCCGCGCATCAAGGCGCTGCGCTCGCAATTGGCCGACCTTGATCGCCAGACCAAGGCGGAAGGGCGCAAGCTGCTTGCCAGTCTTGAAAACGATGTCACGACGGCAAAGCTGCGTGAAGACGAGCTGACCCGCGAACTCAACCGCGTGCAGTCGCAAGCCGCGCAGGCAGGCGATCAGGAAGTCGAGTTGCGCGCACTCGAACGCGAGGCGGCAGCGCAGCGCGAGCTTCTGGAAACCTATCTGACCCGTTATCGTGAGGCAGCTTCCCGTATTGATCGCAATTATGTGCCTGTCGATGCACGCATTCTGTCGGGCGACGCACCAGCGCTTCCCTATTTCCCAATGGTTTTGCCGACTGTTGCTGCAACCTTTGTGGCGGGGCTGCTGTTACTCTCGATCTTCGTGTTGCTGCGTGAACTGTTCAGCGGGCGGGCCTTCGTGACCGCCGATGGCCGACGCGTCGAGGCTGTCGAGGAAATCGAAATGCCGGTGATTACCGCTGCCGCCCAAGCGGCTGCCGTTCCGCCGACCCTTTCCGAGCAGGAAGTGCCGGTTGCTGCTCCGCGCCGGTCCTGGACAGTGCCTTTTATCACGAGATCGTCTGGCTCTGACGCACGGACGACACCTGCGCCATCGGCGAAGGAGACGACCATGCCTGCACCGAAGAACCCGAATGGCGTGGAAGCCATTGCCAATCGTCTGCTGGACGGTCGCGACAAGCGCATTGTTGTGGTTTCGCCCGAAGGCGACGAAGCGTCGGCAACGAGTGTGCGGCTGTTGCGCGATCTGGCCGACCGTGGCAAGCGTGCGCTTCTGGTGGATATGACAGCTCAGGGCACGGTGGGGAGCGCAATGCTCGACGGGCATAAACTGCCCGGCATCACCGAGCTTCTAACTGGCGAGAAACGCTTCAATGAAGTCATTCATAGCGACCGCTTTTCGCAGGCGCATGTCGTGCCGCTCGGTGCAGCAGACCCGGTTGAAGCCATGCGCGCCGTCGATCGTCTGCCGCTCATTCTCGATGCGCTCGAAACCGTTTATGACTTCGTGATCGTGGAATGCGGCCCATCTTCCTCTGCACAGATTCGCCGTGTTGCTGATAATGACGCGACGGTTGTGATGAGCATAGTCGATCCCGAGAACAATGATGTAGCGCTTGCCGCACTCGATCTTGATCAGGGTGGCTATGAAGATGTCGTCATTCTGATGGACGACAAGACCCCGCAGCCACGCGCATAATTCGATTCAAAAACAGCGTCTTAAAGCGGAAAGCTGAATCAAAATCGCAACTTATCTCCGGGCAAGCTTTGCCCGTATACGCTTGGCGAGCCGCCAGAGTCGGGGATTGCGCTTGATTGTGCTGGCAATAGCGCTGCGAGTGGATTGCAGCGCCACAAAGAGCCTGCCTTTTGCCGACAGCGGCAGAACAGTGTCGAAGATTTCAAGCTCTATATCGCACCAGTCGCGCTTGTAGGGCTCATCGCCCACACCGAAGCTGTAGACCGCATAACCGGCATCGCAACAGCGCTTTATGTCTTCGAAGAAGAGAAACTCGCCGGGGCTGGCATGCGCCATATCATCATCGGCAATGGCGGCAAATTCGGCAGTTGGTCCGCTATCGGTCAGGTTCTTGCCGACGATCGAGCGGATAATGCCGCCCACTTCCAGAAACCGCAATTCGCAGATGGGCGCTGGTGCCGTGAGAGCTTGCCCGTAGAGTGCCTTGAAAAAAGCCTGCACGGCTTTGCTGGCAAACGGGTCGCTTATGCCCATCTGCCGGAAACGTCCGGCTTTCATGGCGAAGTAAAGGTCGAGAACGCGGTCGGATTCGTCCTGTGTCTGCGGCTGTTCAATGCGCCAGCCGCCGGCTTCCTGATAGCGGCGCTCATGCTGGCGGTGCTTCTTCAATCTGCGGCGACGGTTGGTGCGATTAAGCACCGCGTCAAAACCACCATCAAGCGAGACCATCAGGACCGGATTCGGGTTTCGTTTCTGCCCAAGGGTAAAAAGCGGATTGTCGATATCATCAACGGCGTCAAGCTGGCGCGTCAGCGCCAAAGCGTCGATATCCGGTCGCGCCTTGCATATGGCGGCAATGAGCCGGTCCAGAGCTTTGCGGTTGACTGCGGATGACCGTGCTGCGGCCAACCATGGGAAATTACCGTTGGCATGGCTGCCGCCGGGATAGCGCGCGATCGTCATGCCCTTCTGGCGGATGACTTCCAACGGCAGGAGAAAAACCGGGCGTTCAGCATCGAAAATTCCGGCGACGAAACAGTCAGTGTTGACGCAACGATGCCAGCAATCAATCCAGGCGAAGGATTGCGGTGCGCCGTGCAGGGCAGGCCCTATCGCCCAGAGACGCTCGATTTCGGAAAAATCGCTGATAATGCGTTCCGTAAGCGTGGCCGATCCCGCCATGTTGCCCCGCTCAGTCATGCTGTATTGCGCCCCTTGAATATGCTCAGAGCTGCTTTTTACGCGGTGGCTGCGCCATCCACCAGATGATCGCCATGGCTGGCAGGACCCAGAGCAGGCCTGAAACAATGAAATAGAGGAGATGCACCCATGCCGGAGAATTGCCGAGATGCGCGACGGCGATGATCGTGGCCAGAACCGCATAGACGATCACCAGCGTTACCAGCAGAAATGTGCCGATCAGTTTCTTCAGCCTAACGGGCATGATTGCGTCTCTCCTTTTCCCCGCACCATCACTAACCGCTGTGCCTGATCTGCGAAAGGGCAAAAAACGCGGCGGCATGTCGCGTGGACTTGCCTTGTAACTGACGGGTCGATGCGGCATGTATCGCTCCAGATGGTTTGAAGGAAGAACGGCATGACGGCAGCATCGATGGCGCAGCGCGGAGAGCGGAGTTCGAGAACGTCGAAGGACGAACGCGACCGGCGCCTTGTGCGCTATTGGCTTTATGCGGTTTTTGTCGTGCTAATCGCCATCGTGATGGTGGGCGGGGCCACCCGCATGACCGGCTCTGGCCTTTCCATCACCGAATGGAAGCCTATCCATGGCGTCATTCCCCCGCTCGACCATGCTGAATGGGTGGAAGAGTTCGATAAATATCGCCAGATCCCGCAATATCAACAGATCAACAAGGGCATGTCCCTTGAAGAGTTTCAGTATATTTTCTGGTGGGAGTGGGCGCATCGCCTGCTGGCGCGCTTCGTCGGCTTTCTGGTTGCGGTGCCGCTTGCTTTCTTCTGGGCGACGGGGCGTCTGAAGGGCGGGCTGAAATACCGCATGCTGGGGCTTCTGGCGCTGGGCGGCTTTCAGGGCGCCATTGGTTGGTGGATGGTGGCATCGGGCCTCAGCGAATTGACCAGCGTCAGCCAGTACCGGCTTGCAATCCATCTCACCACGGCCTGCGTGATCATTACGGCGGTCTTCTACATTGCCAGAGGACTTGTGACCTATACCGAGCGTCCGGCGGAGCGGTCGGTGCAGCGCTTCGCCGGGTGGCTGGTCTTTGCCGTTCTGGTGCAGATCTATCTTGGCGGTCTGGTTGCCGGGCTTCATGCCGGTCTCACCTACAACACCTGGCCTTTGATGGACGGCGCGATCATTCCGTCCGACCTCTTCATCCAGTCGCCATGGTGGCGGAATCTGTTCGAAAATCCGAAAACCGTACAGTTCGTGCATCGCATGTTCGCCTATACGGTGCTGGTTCTCACTGTTCTCCATGCCGTTCAGGTGTGGAAAGACGTGCCGGGCACGACCCATGCGCGCCGCACGATTGTTCTGCTCGGCCTGGTGCTGGTGCAGGCGGTCATCGGCATCGGAACGTTGCTGATGAGTGTGCCGCTGCATATGGGCCTGACACACCAGTTCGTCGCATTGATCGTACTGGCTTTCGCAGTCGCGCACTGGCGCGGCACCAAGGGCGCTTACGCAGGATAAGCCGTCTGGCGCAAATATCTCAGCGCGGTGGCAATCTTCAGCTCCCGCGCTTCGTCGGCACCATTGCAATCCTCGCGATGCCACGCGGCTGAAAGACAGCCATAGGCAAAGGCATAATCAAGAATATAGGACGGCGAGCGACCAATGATTGGCGCGAAATGCTCGGCCATGCGCTTTGCGCGATCAAGGTCGAGGCAGAGATCGTCACGATTCAGCGGATTGTAAAAGATATTGGCGGCATCGAAGGCCGCATCGCCAATCAGCCCGTGCGGATCGATGGCAAGCCAGCCGCGCTGTCCCCGCAGGATGTTTTCGTGGTGAATGTCGCCATGCAGCGGAATGGGCTTGTGCGGCGTCGCCAGCAGCTCTTTTGCGAGCGCGGCGGCTTCCGCATAGATCGGCGTCTGATCTGCGACTGCGAAAAGGCCGGAGAAGTGCCTGTCGAGCGGTTGCAGGTCTGACGGCACCGGCGCAGGCGAGGGTGTGTGCAATGCTTCCAGAACCTGCCCGAAGATCACCAGACAATCTGCGTCAAGCCCGCTTTTGAGGTGTTCGTCGAGATGATAGTTGCCCGCATATTCGAGCAGCATCGACCTATCTTCAAGATCGTACAGGCGCGCCGCGCCGTGCCCATCCCGCCAGCGCAGATAATGCGCACCGCGCATTTCCTCCATTCCGGCGGGTTTCAGCTGCTTGATAACAAAAACCTCGCCCGGATGATCGATGCGTTCGACCTTCCAGACGAGGCTTGAATGCGTATCCGCCAGTGGTTCGAATGAACCGACATTCCATTTTCCGGGGAATACCGGTTCAGTCGTCATCAGGCTTTGCCAAGCATGAGGTTCATGTTCTGGACAGCGGCACCCGAAGCACCTTTGCCGAGATTGTCGAGTAGGGCGACCAGATTGACCTGATCGTCGCCTTCGGTGCCGAAGACAAAGAGCTTCATGCCGTCCTTGCCGGCAAGTTCTTCCGCATCGACGCGCGGAAGCTTGCCGCTTTCCTCCAGTGGCACAACTTCGACAATGTCTTGACCGGCATAATGCTCGCTCAGGGCTGCGTGAATCTTTGTCAGCGACGGCCTGCCTTCAAGCTCGTTCAGGAACAGCGGAACCTGCACGATCATGCCCTGCGGGAAACGTCCGACGCTCGGGCTGAAGATCGGGCGACGGTCGAGGCGTCCATGCAGCTGCAATTCCGGCACATGCTTGTGATGCAACGGCAGGCCATAAAGGAAGTTGTTAGCGGCCAGATAGTCCGGATTGTTCTTGTCTTCCATCTGCGCAATCAGCTGCTTGCCGCCGCCGGTATAGCCGGAGACGGCATTGACGCTGACCGGATAGTCAGACGGCAACAGCCCTGCATCGCGCAGCGGGCGAACAAGCGCGATCGCGCCGGTTGGATAGCAGCCCGGATTGGCGACGAGTCTCGTTTCGGCGATGCGTTCGCGCTGGCCTTTGGCCAGTTCGGCAAAACCATAGGCCCATTCCGGATGCACGCGGTGGGCGGTCGAAGTGTCGATGATGCGGGTCGAATTGTGATCCCGCAGCAGGGAGACGGCCTCTTTCGAAGCGTCGTCGGGCAGGCACAGAATGGCAATGTCGGCAGAGCGCAGATAGTCGGCGCGCAAATCCTTGTTGCGCCGCTCGGCTTCCGGGATTGAAATCACTTCAAGATCGTCGCGCTCGGCCAGACGGCTGCGGATTTGCAGGCCGGTGGTGCCGTGTTCGCCATCGATGAAGATTTTCGGTTTCATGCTTTTGCCTTTTGATTTCATAAAGTTACGACAATATCCGGAATCGGTCTTTCAACCGCTTGAATCAGTTTCTCAACCGCATAAACGCGGCACCGTCATCGTCGTTCTTTCTGCTCTGCCAGCAGACCCAGATAATACATTGCGATTGTCGCTCCAGCGATAGCCGTAATATCGGCATGATCATAGGCTGGTGCAACCTCGACCACATCCGCACCGACGAAGTCAAGCGCCGTGAGCTTGCGCAGGATCGATAGCATCTTGGCGGACGAAGGGCCGCCCGCCACCGGCGTGCCCGTGCCGGGCGCAAAGGCCGGATCAAGGCAATCAATATCGAAGGTCAGATAGGTCTTCTTGCCCGCAGTGCGTTTCAAAATGGTGTCGGCAATCTCTGCTGCCGTCATGTCTTCGACTTCGTGACCGTAAATGATCTTGATGCCGCAATCTTCCGGCGCATGGGTGCGAATGCCGACCTGAATGGAATGGTCGGGATCGATGATGCCATCACGCACGGCGCGGGCAACGAAGGAACCGTGATCGATCCGCTTGCCGTCGTCAAACCACGTGTCCTGATGCGCATCGAACTGCACCAGTGCCAGCGGGCCATATTTCGCGGCATGGGCTTTCAGAAGCGGCCATGTCACGAAATGATCGCCGCCAAGTGTCAGCAAAAATGCATCGGATTTGAGGATCTTTGTTGCTTCACGCTCGATCGTGGCTGGCGTCTTGTAATGGTTGCCGTAGTCGAGCAGGCAGTCACCGTAATCGATCACAGCGAGGTTTTCGAACAGGTCGCGCTGGAACGGATATTGCGGATCATTGTCGAAGATCGCCGATGCGCGCCGGATCGCCTGCGGGCCGAAACGCGCACCGGGCCGGTTGGACACAGCTGCATCAAACGGAATGCCCCAGACAACGGCTTCCGCGCCCTTCAGCGACTTGGTGTAGACGCGCCGCATGAAAGACAGCACGCCCGCATGGGTCGGGTCGGTCGCAGCGCTCGTCAGGCTGCGTGCGGTAAATGCGTGATCAATGGTCTTGGATGGCATGGCCGTTCCCCGGTGAAGTTCTGACTTCTATAACCGGTCACGCCAGAAATTGGGAAGAGGTTTTAGTCTCTATCAAAACCGTAAGCGCGTTCGACACGGCCAATGCGCACGCGATAGGTCTCATACCACTGCTGGCGACCAAGCTTTTGCGCCACAAGGTGGTCCACTTCGCGCTTCCATGCGCGAATACTGTCTTCGTCCGCCCAGAACGAATTCGTTATGCCAAAACCTTCCGCGTCTCGGGCGCTTTCGAGGCCAAGATATCCGGGTTGTTGCGCCGCGAGTTCGGCCATGCGAACGGCCATATCGCCATAGCCATCGTCGTCGCCAATGCGTTGCGAGGCAAAACTCACGACGTAATAAGGTGGCTCCGGTGTGACGGCAAAGCGGCTGGACGACATCATGCTGGCTCCCTGCTGGCTGATTCCTGAAATTCATAGCAAAAAGCGGACCCGAAGGCCCGCTTTCCGTTGTTTGATCGTCAGAAGTTGACCGCGAGGTTCACTTTGATCGCGTGATCCTGCGCCTTGGTCGCGAATTGTCCCCGGTAGTGCAATCCGAGAGACGTGTTGTGCGCCAGATTGAGGTCCAACCCGGCATGTGCGTAGAACATGTTTTTGTCGAGCGGCAGACCTTCAACCATGAAGCCGGGACCGTCGCTGAAACGCAGCATTGTTTCCGGGTGGTCGGCGCTATTATGCTGCCAGCCGAGCGCCAGCTTCGTATTGACGCTGGTGTTTTCGGAGAGCGCATATTTGTTCGAAAGACGCACGCCGAGATAGTTGGTTAAAAGATCGCTGGTTGCGCCAGAGCCGGAGAGGGCGGTCACAGCCGCATTTTCCGTAAAGCCATTGATTTTCGCATAGGCATAGGAAATGCCCGCAAATGGCTCTAGCAGCGCCAGACTGGTGTTGATGTTGTAGCCGAGTTCCGCAAAACCATGGAAGCTGTTGCCTTTGTAGCTTGCGCGATTATCGTTTGAGACTTCCTTGAAGCGGATTGTGCGCTTGCTGTCGATGTCGTGCAGATTGGCATTGCCACCAAAAGTCAGGTTGAAGTTCTTCCATGCATAGCCGCCATAGGCGCCGATCTGATAGCTATCGACTTTCGCAGACGACAGGCCGCTATTGAGCGAGGATTGCAGATAACCGGCGAAGAGACCCAATTGCCAATTATCCGACAGTTGGCCGTCAATGCCGGTGATGAAGCCCGTCGCGCTGCGGCTCATAGCTTGCGCTTCTCCAATGCTCTGGAAATGCGCTCTGGAATTATAGGCCTGTCCCCATACGCCGTTTTTAAGCGGAGCATTCAGCGCCGAATGATTGAAGCGACTGTCGGACAGATCATTCATGCGCTGTGTCACGGCTTCGCGTGGCAGCTGGTTGTCATAAAGAAGCGAGGTTAAAGTGGATGCGTAAATATCGCCAGACAGCTCGGTATAGGCCTCTGACAAATCGTCTTCCATCCGCGATGTAAGCATGTTCTTGTAGAGCTTTTGATCGTGGCCGAGCGCTTGCAATGCGTTTGCAACCCTTCGTTGCTGGTTGCTTACCGCAGATTCTGCAAATGACTTGCCCGCCGTTGCGAAGGTGACTTCGACTTCATTCGGCCTGTATTCAAGTTTTTCGGTGATGAAGTGATAGGCGGGAAGAACGTCGCTGAAGCGGCCATTGACTTCGTTGTCGGCCTTCACGAATACGCTTGTTTTGCCTACCCGGGCGTTGATTTCGTCAACGGTCAACTTTGGATGGCCGCCGAATTTAACGCTCCCGGCGAGCATAGCCTTGTTGCTAGCATAAATCCCTGAAGTGTTGCCGTTGGCATCGACCTTCACGTCGAGAACACTGCCCGATTTCAGATCGATATCGCCATTCACGTTCAATGGTTTCATGCGCGGCGAACGGTAGTCGCCGGGGGAAACATGCGCACCGGCTCCAGCCACTATGCTGCCGGTAAAACCGGTGCCGCTCAGTGTACCGCCGGAGTGGACCAGAACCGGCGAAGTGATTGAGCCGTTTACCTTTAATTCCCCAGCGTAAATGTCGGTCACCCCTTTGTAGCTGTTCTGCCCGTTAAGGATGGTCATGCCGTCTCCAACCTGCTGTACGCGACCATCGCCGGTAATCTTGCCGTCGAATTCGAGCAGGTTGCTGCGATTGAACGACAGAAAGGCGTCTTTCTGCATCAAATCAACGTCGCCGATAACGGAGCCGGTTTCGCCGCCATTACCAAGCGCCAACCCGCCTTCCGCCACGAAGCTGTTGCCGGTGTATTTGTTTTCTCCCGTCAGCGTCAGCTTTCCAGGATTCATCTTGTATAGCGATCTGTTTCCGTCCAGATAGCCCGAGACTATCTTATCGGACGTCGGAAAGAAGAAGTTGCGCTCGGTCTTGAACAGGCCATTGGGAGACCGGACGTAGAAACCCGCCAAGTCGGGGTTTGACCAATATTCCCGCATGTAGTTGGCAATGTAATTGTGTGTGCGGGTTGTAGGATGAATATCATCCCAGAAAACATATTCATTCTGTATCGCCGAACCGCGCGGCTGGTCGAGACATGAGGGCGTATCGACACAATTTCCAGTCGCATTCGAGAAGCCGAAAACGCCGGGGTGCTTCACCACCATGTCAAGGATATCGGGTATCTGCGGGGCGTAGATCACAGCATCCGGGTGCCTTTGCTTAAAGATAGCGATGCTGGTGGCGATGGCCTTTTTGAAATCATCGGTTGCTTCTCGAGCAATGACGCCGGGCGCATTTGCATAGCGCGGAACTTTCGAAAAATCAGGCATATCGGGCACCAGAAATTGCCGTGCTCCCACCCGATAAAGGCGTTCCAGTGAAGTGAACAATTCATTTCCGCTAAATGCAGCTTTCACTCGCGTGGATTCATCGTGCTTGATTGCATCCAAAGCATCATTGCCCCCCGCCCATAGAGAAACGATGGTGTGTGGAGAGATGGTCTGAGGATAAACGGTATTCGTCCCACGAATGAACTCGGTCACCTCCTCAGCAATAGAGGGGATCATCCCCGGTATTTTGTGGTTCTCATATTTTGTGCCGCCTATGGCGTAGTTCACACTGGTGCCACCGTTCGGGGTGTTGCTGCCGAAATCACCAGTGGGCTGACGAGTTGGTCGAAATTTCGTGCCCCTTTCCTGGTCTCGGAAAAGGTACTCGTTCCAGACGCGTCCATTGCTGAAGCGTCCGTCGGTCGTGTACATTTTTTTAAGTTTTTCTATGAAAAACTCACTGAATGCGCCGTTATCGCTCAAGCTGTCGCCGAAGATGATGGCCCTGTCGAAATAAGCTTTCTCGACATTGTCGGTTATGCTCTGGGAGTAAGCTGCAGAAGAAAGTAAAAATTGAACAGAGGTGAGCGCAGTCAATATAAAATTGACTTTCCCAAAAGGAATATAGGTCAAAATAATCATCCTGTTAAAAAATTATAAAATAAAAATACTAGAAAAAATATAAAATAATATAAGTATAGTGTAAATTAGCCTCCTTTGAATAGGGGTCGGAGGACGGTAGAAACCAAAAAAGCGAGCCTTGCGGCTCGCTTTTTTGTAGATCCGAACGATGGAAATATCGCCGTTCGGAAATTTGGCCCCAAGCGCCGGAGCGCTTGGGAATATTCCTTGAAACGGATTAGCGCTTCGAGAACTGGAACGAACGGCGAGCCTTGGCCTTACCGTACTTCTTACGTTCGACGACGCGGCTATCACGGGTCAGGAAGCCACCCTTCTTGAGAACCGTGCGCAGGCCCGGTTCGTAGTAGGTGAGGGCCTTGGAAATACCGTGACGAACGGCACCAGCCTGACCGGACAGGCCGCCACCGGCAACGGTAGCAACGATGTCGAACTGGCCAGCGCGGTTCGAAGCGATGATCGGCTGCTGGAGGATCATCTGCAGGACCGGACGTGCGAAGTACTTTTCGAATTCCTTGTCGTTGACGGTGATCTTGCCGGAACCCGGCTTGACCCAAACGCGTGCAACGGCGTCCTTACGCTTGCCGGTGGCATAAGCGCGGCCCTGTGCGTCCAGCTTCTGGACGTGAACCGGAGCGGCAGCTTCGGTCTTGGCAACAGTGCCGAGTTCTTCGAGCGAGTTGAGCTGCTCAGCCATGATTATGCATTCCCTTTGTTCTTGCGGTTCAGCGCTGCGACGTCGAGGACTTCCGGCTGCTGAGCTTCATGCTGATGGTTCGGACCTGCATAAACGCGCAGGTTCTTCATCTGGCGACGGCCGAGCGGACCACGTGGGATCATACGCTCAATAGCCTTCTCGAGAACGCGTTCCGGGAAACGGCCTTCGAGAATCTGGCGAGCAGTGCGCTCCTTGATGCCGCCCGGATGGCCGGTGTGCCAGTAATAAACCTTGTCGGTGTACTTCTTGCCGGTCAGAACAACCTTGTCGGCATTGATGATGATGACATTGTCGCCATCGTCAACATGCGGGGTGAAGGTTGCTTTGTGCTTGCCACGCAGGCGATTGGCGACGATAGTTGCGAGACGACCAACGACGAGACCTTCGGCGTCGATCAGTACCCACTTCTTCACCACTTCAGCCGGCTTCTGAGAAAAAGTTGCCATTGAAGTCTTCCTTAGACTAATCCCCGATATGAACATCAGGGCTTTTTTTGTTGCTTGTGTTGGTGATATCCAACCCGAACGGGCGTGCAAAAATTAAGTTTCGCGCGCTTCCGGCGGGTCGATACACAAACTCTGCCCCACCGTCAAGTCCCGTATTTGCACGATGATTTTAAAAGCATAATAAAATCAATGGCTTGTTTATTTGGTATTATAATACCCTATGTTTTTGTGGTGCTTTTAACGCGGTGGGATTGAATAAGTCGCTGTTGCATGAGCAACCAGTTCGCCAGTCGCGCCATCGGTCAGGCTGATATCGAGGACGGCGAGGCGTTTTCCAAGCTTCAGAAGTTGCGCGTCAGCTTCCACCGCACCGGGTGAGGGCCTGCGCAGGAAATTGATGTTGAGATTGGTCGTCACCGCAAGCGCGACCGGGCCAATATGCGCCAGAATAGCCGCATAGGCAGCAACATCGGCCAGGGCGAATAGCGCAGGGCCGGAAACCGTCCCGCCGGGACGCAAATGTTGCTCGTCGGCGTGAAGGCGCATCGTGGTGGAACCTTCATCAATCGCAACAATCTCGAAACTCGTACCAAGCTGCGGAAACTCACGCTTCATGAAAGTGCGCAGCTCGTCGATATCCATCACCGGAGCCAGACTTGTGTGTCTTGTCATATTGATATTCATCCAGTCCTCCCAATCTTTATAGGAATAGAAGCGTGGACCCTTGTGTTGCAAGCGGCATCCTGTCGTGCGAACGATAAATACGGTCGCGCAGCTGAGACTGGTGAGGTAAGAACATGAACAATCCGTCTGGCGACCAAATTCGCAACATTCTCCAATCCGTCAAAACAATTGCGCTTCTTGGTGCCTCCCCGAAGCCAGAGCGCCCAAGCAATGGCGTGATGGAGTTTCTGCTCTCCAAGGGCTACCGCGTCATTCCCGTCAATCCGGGGCAGGTCGGCAAGGAAATTCACGGCCAGCGCGTCGTGGCGCGTCTGGCCGATATTGAAGAGCAGATCGACATGGTCGATGTGTTTCGTGAGCCTTATTCGCTGCCGGGTATTGTGGATGAAATCCTCGCCATGAAGCAGCGTCCATCGGTTTTGTGGACGCAGCTCGGCGTTGTTCATGAAGAAGCTGGCAAGCGTGCCGAAGACGCAGGGCTGACCGTCATCATGGATCGTTGTCCCGCGATAGAATACCCGCGCTTGATCGGATAGCGTATGAAGCGGGAATAAAATTCCGCGCTTTGATATCAGTCGAAAAATTCCTCCTTTGCTTTCTTTTTGGCAGAGCCTAACGTCCGCTCTCAAAGAGTGGCATTCGTTATCAGGAGGAATAGATGTCCAAACGCTCACCCGGCATAGAAACACTGGCCGTTCACGCAGGCGCGAAGCCTGATCCGACAACTGGCGCGCGTGCAACGCCAATCTATCAGACGACGTCCTTCGTGTTCGAAGATGCGGATCATGCGGCCTCCCTGTTCGGGCTACAGGCGTTCGGCAATATTTATACACGTATTACCAATCCGACGACGGCGGTGCTGGAAGAGCGCATCGCAGCGCTTGAAGGCGGCACCGCAGCTGTCGCGACGGCATCGGGGCATGCTGCGCAGCTGCTCGTTTTCCATACGCTGTTGCAGCCGGGCGATAATTTCGTCGCTGCGCGCCAGCTTTACGGCGGGTCGATAAACCAGTTCGGTCAGTCGTTCAAATCCTTCGGCTGGCAGGTGCGCTGGGCCGACGCCAGCAATCCGACCGACTTTGCCAAGCAGATCGATGGCAAGACGCGCGCAATCTTCATTGAAAGCTTTGCCAATCCGGGCGGCATAGTCGTGGATATCGAAGCGATTGCCGAAATCGCCCACAAGCATGGCCTGCCTTTGATCGTAGACAATACGCTTGCTTCGCCCTATCTCGTGCGCCCGATCGAACACGGCGCGGATATTGTCGTGCATTCGCTGACCAAGTTCATTGGCGGCCATGGTAATTCCATGGGCGGCATCCTCATCGACGGCGGAACCTTCGACTGGGCGAAGTCGGGCAATTATCCGCTTCTGACCGAACCGCGTCCAGATTATGCTGGTCTGGAATTGCATAAGACCTTCGGCAATATCTCCTTTGCCATTGCGGCCCGCGTGCTTGGCCTGCGCGATTTCGGCCCGGCGATTTCGCCATTCAACGCCTTCCAGATTCTGACCGGTGTGGAAACTCTGCCGTTGCGCATGCAGCGCCATTGCGACAATGCACAGAAGGTTGCCTCCTGGCTGCATGGTCATGAGAAGGTATCATGGGTGAACTATGCTGGTCTGCCACATGACAAATATCATGCGCTTCAGCAGAAATATTCGCCGAAGGGCGCAGGCTCGGTTTTCACCTTCGGTCTCAAGGGCGGCTATGATGCGGGCGTGAAATTCGTGGATAGCCTCGACCTGTTCTCGCTGCTGGCCAATATAGGCGACACGCGTTCGCTCGTGATTCATCCGGCCTCGACCACACATCGGCAGCTGAGCGACGAGCAGAAAGTGGCGGCTGGCGCTGGTCCGGATGTCGTGCGCCTGTCTATTGGCATCGAGGGTGCCGACGATATCATAGCCGATATCGAACAGGCTCTTGCCAAGGTCTGACCGGATGAGTCGGTTTCTCGACTTCGACTTGACCGGCATTGAACCGGAAGAGGGCGCTCCGCTGCCGGAGCGCATTCTCGCTGGCGATCCAAAATTCCGAACATGGAATCTGGAAGAAAATGCAGATGGCACGCTCTTTGCCGGCATATGGGAAAGCACGCCCGGAAAATGGCAGATCGAATATGACGAATGGGAGTTCTGTCACATTCTCTCCGGTCGCTCGATCTTGAGCGAGGAGGGCGGCGCGAGCCGTGAAGTCAAGGCGGGCGACAGTTTTGTCATTCGCCCCGGCTTCAAGGGCAGCTGGGACGTGCTGGAAACCACCCGCAAGGAATATGTGATCAAGCTCTGACAAAGAAAAGGCTGCGAATTTCGCAGCCTTTTTGATTCTCGACTTACCGCGGCTCATTGCCTCGCGACCTGATATAGGCGCGGGGCCGGTTGCTGCCCGAAGGTCTTGCTTCCGGGCGCGGTTGCGATGGGCGCTCGGCTTGCGGTGGACGCGGACGCTCACCTTGCGGCGGGCGCGGACGGTCCGGTCTGTTGTAGTTCGGGCGACGATCCCGATCACGATAACGGTAATCGCGATAGCGTGAATCCCGATAATAACGCGGGTAATTGCGATAATAGCGTCCGCTATCATAGACAACGCCGGTGCCGATATAGCTGCCCTGCACATAGTAGGGGTCGTAATAGCCGCCGCCGCTGCCGTAATAGCCTTCGGACACGCACCCGGTGAGCGTCAGTCCGGATATGCCTATGCCAACGGCGATCAGAAGTGATTTTAATGACATGGCCTTCGCTCCTTCAAAGCTCAAACGCTGTGCATCGCTGAATGTTGCAGCATTTGGCAAACATTCTTTCGACAAACATTATGCAGAAACGGCGTGAAGCGGCAAAATCACTAAAGATTACGGTGTGATAGCCGAAAGGCATAGACAGAACTCTGATGCATCCCTTCCGAAAAGAGTTGAGCACATCCTTTACCCTCAACTCTTTTGTATTTAATCAGTTGTTAATTTTTGCGCCACTTACCGCGTTGCTAATCTCGGTAAATTTTTCACCGATATCGGTTCCTAGCGTGCTTGCTCCGGCAATGATTGCCACAGAAATAAGTGCAGCGATGAGGCCGTATTCGATTGCGGTTGCGCCGGATTCGTCTTTGCGGAAACGTGAGAAAAGCTTGGACATTTGTTGCTCCTGAGACTCTGCTTTTATTAGCTGGTCGTCTTGACCTGAGGCAAAATTACACGGGCAATTCTTTTTGCGCCCTTAAGTTGCATGGTAAACAGAAGATAAGCGCTTTGTATGATTAATAAATTGCTGAAATATACCCAAGCATTGCGGCTGAACGATCATCTCCGGCGCACAAAGCCCGAAAAACAAAACCCCGCCTAAGCGGGGTTCTTTTCGCTTATCCAGCTGCGCTACTTGGGGAGCTGCGCACCGGCCTGCTTTACGGCGTCTGCCATGGTCTGGCACAGCTTTTCTTCCGAAATATTCTGCGCCTTTGCGCTGGTGGCCAGATCCTGTTCCATACCCATGACGGAAACCTTGCCCTGCTTGCCGGTTTCTTCGGCAGCTTCGGCCTTGGACGTGTCGGCGGGAGGAGGGATCAATCCAAGCATTTTGTTCTGAATTTCGATGGCCGCATCGTCGGTATAGCCCTTGTCCTTGCAATAGGTCAGCACGCCGAGCTGATTGCGGGCCGCACTATAGGCCATTTCCATCTGCTCAGGCGTCGCCTGCGCGAGGGCCGCTGTGAGATTTGCACCGAGAAAGAGGCCAGTCAAAGAAACGCGAATGACATTACGCATTATAATTCTTCTCCATGTTCCAAATACATTGCGAGATAATGCGATTTTCCCCACGGGGAAAATTCAAGAAAGATTAATTAGTGAAATGTGATAAAATGGAATTAGTTTCTTCTGATTTTTAAATCCGCGTCATATTTGTGCGTTAGAAGCCAAAGGCAGCTGTGCTTTTATCGAATGCCCTATCTTACGTGGCATTAGCAGCGCCAGCCCGATCCCCTTGAAAACAACTCTACCGTCCGCTCAGCTGCCGATAGTTTGGGGTGTTCATGGCGCATCGAATTTGTTCATTTTGGAAAAATGGTCGAAACTGTGCGAATTGCCAAAATTTGCTCTTGCGCTTGTCGCACGAATTGCCTAAACGGCTCTCACGCGACTGACAAATCAGTCGGGCGATTAGCTCAGTTGGTAGAGCGCTTCGTTTACACCGAAGATGTCGGGAGTTCGAGTCTCTCATCGCCCACCATTTATCTCTTTTATAATATATGCATTGTAAGCACAGCCCTCATCTGGCTGTCTGTTTGTCACGTTTAGTGCGCCACGCCGCTAAAACAACTATGGCGGGACAATGCCCGCCATAACCTCTATAAATATATATCAATTGGCGCCGAGTGGCGCTCGATCAATGCAAGCCGCCGACGCCGAGATGTTCTTCAACCGCGTGCTGGTCCGACGCCAGTTGTTCGGACGTCCCCGACCACGCAATGCGGCCGCGCTCCAGAATGATGACGTGATCGGCGAAATCGAGTGCGCTCTGGATGCGCTGTTCCACGAGCAGGATCGTCATGTCACCTTTCTGCGCCAGCGTCGAGAAGGCTGCCATCAGTTCCTCGCAAATGACCGGCGCAAGCCCTTCCAGCGGTTCGTCGAGCAGCAGCACCGTCGGTTTGCCGAGAATGCTGCGTGCGGTGGAAAGCATTTGCTGCTCGCCGCCGGAAAGCTGCGAACCGAGATTGCGTCGCCGCTCTTTCAGGCGAGGGAACATGGCATAGGCTTCCTCAAGCGCGTCCTTCGGCCGTTTTTTCAGGCCGACAAACAGGTTTTCTTCCACCGTGAGTGTCGGGAAGACATCGCGTGTCTGCGGTACATAGCCAAGACCGGCAAGCGCACGGGCAGCTGACGGCAATGTCGCGATATTCTGGCCGCCAAGCAGGATTTCGCCGCCATAGCGCCGGGTTTGTCCGGCGATGGTCGCAAAGAGGCTGGTCTTGCCGACGCCGTTGCGCCCTAATATGGCCAGCCGTGAGCCGGGTTCGGCTTTGAACGACACATCTTCAATGACCCGCGTAGGACCATAGCCGGACGAAAGATTGCGGATTTCAAGCGAGGCTGCACTCATTGCGCATAGCTCCCCAGATAGGCTTCACGGACGCGGGTATCCTGCACGACATCTTGCGGCAGTCCGTCGAAAATCACGGTTCCAGCGGCCAGAACGATAACGCGTTTTGCAAAGCGGAAAACCAGATCCATGTCGTGCTCGATCATGAGAACAGCAAGATCGGCGGGCAGGCGGTCGAGCGCTTCTTCGATGCGGCCCGTATCGCTTTGCGGCACACCGGCGGCAGGTTCATCCAGCAACAGCACCTTTGGACGCAGCGCCAGTGCCAGCGCGATCTCCAGCAGTCGTTGCTGGCCATAAGCGATCTGGCTGACGCGCAGCTGACTGAGCGGCAGCAGCCCGAGCGTGTCGAGAATATCGCGCACCTCATCCATCACGGCCGGCATTTTATGGTAGTCGCCGAGAATGCGCCCGGTCTTGCCTTCGCGTTGCAGAACCGCAAGCGCGACATGCTCTTCCGGCGTCATGTCGAAGAAGAGCCGCGTGACCTGGAATGAGCGCACCAGACCGCGCCGCACGCGCTGCATGGCGTTGAGTTTCGAGACATTCTCGCCGCCCAGCGTCACTGTGCCGGAGGTGGCGGGAAGGTTTCCCGTCACGAGATTGACGAATGTGGTCTTGCCTGCGCCGTTCGGTCCGATCAGGGCAACACGGTCGCCTTTGGCCATGCTGAGCGAGACGTCGTTCGTGACGGCAAGGCCACCAAAATTCTTGCGCAGCTTCGATACTTCAAACACGGTGCTCATGGGTTGCGCGCCTTCCGCTTCTCGAAATAATGGACAGCGGTGCCATAAAGGCCACGCGGGGCGAACAGCACCACGAGGATCAGCAATGCGCCAACCATGGTAAGCCAATGGAACGGATTGGCGGCAGAAACCAGATCTTCGAACCACATGAAGACGACGGTGCCGATCAGGCCGCCAAACAGCGTACCCGTGCCGCCCAGAACCAGCATGACCAGCGCCTCCGCCGACATGGTGAAGCTGAGGCTGTCGAGACCCACGACCTGCGTGGAAATGGCGTTCAACGCGCCGCCAACACCGGCAATGGCGCCGGAAATGACATACATGCGAAGCTGCGCCGAATGAACCGATGCGCCCATGGCATGAATGCGGATCGGGTCTTCCTTCACGCCCCGGCACAACATGCCGAATGGCGAACGCACGACATAGCGCAGGAAAATGAACGACACGACGAGCAGGATGACACCGAAAATATAGGCGGTCTGTCCATAAAGATCGAATTCGAACATGCCGAAGATAGGATCGGGCGAAATGCCGCTCAGGCCATCGCTGCCGCCGGTCCAGTTGGATGCCTTGTTGGCCGCTTCATGGAAAAGATGCACCACGGCAATCGACAGAACGAGCTGTGCCAATCCATGGGCGCGCAGGATGACGACACCGGAAACAAGGCCGGTGACGGCACCAGCGGCGAGGCCGATAAACGTCATCAGCAGCGGGTCGGTCACGCCGAAATGCGCTGCGGCAATGCCCGCGCCATAAGCGCCAGCGCCGAACAAGGCTGCATGGCCGAGCGTTGCGATGCCGCAATAGCCGGTGACGAGATCGAGCGAGAGTACGAGAAGCGCGATGGCGATGATGCGTGTCAGAAGCGCCAGATTGTCGGGGAACAGGAACCAGCCGATGACGCTGGCCGCAATGATGGCGATGACGCCAATCAGGCCCGCATAGGAATTGCGGTTTTGGGGGAGAGTTTGCGACATGTCGGTCATTTCTTGGCCAACCTTCCGGCAAGGCCGCGTGGAAACAGGGTAACGATCACGATCACCGCCAGATAGAAGAAGAATTCGCCATATTCTGGCGCGAGATAGCGTCCCGTTGTGTCGATAGCGCCGAGCAGCAGACAGGCGATAAGAGCGCCCGGGATGGAGCCAGCGCCGCCGACGGAAACGACCACGAGAAACGTCACCATATAGCGCAGCGCGTAATAGGGCTCGACGGGCAGCAGTTCGGCACCGACGACACCGCCGAATGCGGCAAGGCCGATGGCGAGCGCGAAGCTGATCGCATAGACGATTTCGGTCCGAACGCCGAGCGCGGCAGCCATATTGGCGTTATCGACAGCAGCGCGAAGTTTGACGCCGAAGGCGGTGCGTTCAACGATGTACCAGAGGCCGATTGCAACGGCGAGGCCACAGCCGATGGCGAAAACGCGATGCTTGGCGATGGCGCGGAAGCCGAGATCAATCGAGCCGCGCAGCATTTCCGGCAGTGGGATGGTCTTCAGCGTCGGGCCGAAAATATAGTTTGTCAGACCGATGATGCAGAATGTGATGCCGATGGTCATCAGAACCTGCGTCAGTTCCGGTGCGCCATAGATGCGGCGATAGAGCAGGCGCTCCACCGGAACAGCGATGATCATCGTGCCGATAACGGCAATAATGATGGCAAAACCGTAATTGAGGCCAAGCTGATGCGCGGCGTAAGACGCGAAATAGCCGCCGATCATAGCGAAGGCGCCATGCGCCAGATTGACGACGCGCATCAGGCCCATGGTGACCGAAAGGCCGATAGAGATGACGAAAAGCACCATGCCATAGGCGAGGGCATCGACAGCAATGCTGAGCACAGTCTGCATTGAGTAATCCTATTGGAGCATTTCCAGCATAAGCGCATAGCGGTTTTGCGTAGGATAATGCGTAAAACAAAGAGATAGAGCGGTTCCATGATTCCGTTCTAGCCGGAACGCTCTAGATCGATTCTCTGGCCGGAGGCGGAGAGAAAGTCGCTCCCGGAACGTTCCGGGAGCGCAAGTGCCTCATATCCCTTGGAATATAAGGCGGGCTGAACCGTCAAGCAGGTGAATTACTTGGCCTTGAGGCCAGGATCGCCCTGCTTTTCGAAGGTCTGGATTTCCTTGTTGTAATAGGTGCCGTCTTCCGCCTTGGCGACTTCACGCAGATAGATATTCTGCGTCAGGTGACGGCTTTCCGGATCGATGGAAACCGGGCCGCGCGGGCTGATCCATTCCATGCCCTTGACGGCTTCCACAGCCTTTTCCGCATCCTTCTTGCCGCCGGTTGCTTCGATCATCTTGTAGATGACATGCATTCCGTCATAGGCGCTGACAGACGGGAAGGACAATTCAGCTGGGTTGCCGATGGCCTTGCCCGCTTCTTCGACGAACTTCTTGTTTTCCGGAGAATCGTGCGAAATCGCATAATGGAAGGTCGTCAGCACGCCAAGCGCCGTTTCGCCAAGGGCGGGAAGATCGGATTCCTGCGTCAGGTCGCCCGGCGCAAAAAGCTGTACGCCGTCTTTCTTGAGGCCGTTATCGACATAGGCTTTCATGAAACCGAGCGTGGTGGGACCGGACGGTAGAAAGGCGAAAACGCCTTGCGCACCGGAATCCTTGATGCGCTGCATGATCGGGCTGAAATCATTGGTGGCAAGCGGCATGCGGATGGCTTCCACCACTTCACCGCCAGCTTCCGTAAAAGCGGCTTTGAAAGCATTTTCCGCATCGACGCCCGGACCGTAATCGCTGACCACCGAGATGACCTTCTTCACGCCCTTGTCGATTGCCACTTTGGCAATAGGGGTTGAGGTCTGCCAGGTCGTGAACGATGTGCGCACCACATAGGGGCTCTTGGTCACGATTGCGGACGTGGCGGCATTCATCACCACCATCGGCACATTGCCCTGCTTCAGGATCGGCGTGACGGCCATGGCGTCAGGCGTGAAATAGAAGCCTGCCAGATATTGCACGCCTTCCTTGACGACGAGTTCCTGCGCCAGTGCCTTGGACTGCGCGGGATCGGCCTGCGGTACATCGCGATAAACGACTTCCACCGTGTCCTCGCCGACCTTGTTGCCGTGTTCGGCAATATAGGCGTCGATACCGGCCTTGAAATTCTTGCCCTGAATGGCGAATGGTCCCGAAAACGGACCGATAACGCCAACCTTGACCGCATCGGCATAAGCCGCGGATGCGGTGAGCGACAATACCGCCAGCGCGGTGAGTGCAATTTTCTTCATGTCTTCCTCCCGGTTGCCCAACATTCCTGCGCCTGACCGTCTCAGTATCGCATGGAATGTCCTATTTTAGAGCGCGTTTCGATCTGTTTGCATCAGATCGGCGCGTCCCAACTTTTGCCTAACGCGCATCTTTCCGAAAACCGTCTCCACACTTTTCGGGTTGCGCTCTAGAATGTCGATCTGACTGTTTATGTAAAATGATATTGTCTGCCGAAATCATAACTCAATGGTTATGTTTGTGTCCAAATAAGAAATGATTCAACACCGCTGCACACAGACTTTCTTTCGAGGACTTAAGTCCGATATTTCCTCGCATTCAAGCCCGACGCGCACCGATAGGCACGATGGCGCGCCACTTAAGTACAAAGCAGCGCGCCGTATGTTTGATTGCTTATGTTTAGAACGGCAATCCTACATAGTTTTCCGCCAGCGCGGTCGATGCCGCGTGAGAATGGCTAATATAGTCAAGCTCCGCTTCCTGAACCTTCTGATCGAAAGCTTCCATGTCCGGGAAGCGATGCAGCATTTTCGTCATCGACCAGGAAAAGCGCTCCGCTTTCCAAATGCGCGCCAGTGCTTTGGCCGAATAGGCATCCACGCCCGCTGCAGAATTTTCGAGATAGAACTCGCGCAAGCCCTCAAAAAGATAGTGGACATCGCTGGCCGCCAGATTGAGGCCCTTCGCGCCGGTCGGCGGAACGATATGGGCGGCATCGCCGACGAGAAACAGTTTTCCGAAACGCATCGGCTCGGCAACGAAGGAGCGAAGCGGCGCTATCGACTTTTCGAAAGAGGGGCCTGTCACCAGAGCTTCCGCATGGTTCACGGGCAGACGACGGCGCAATTCGTCATAGAAGCGGTCGTCGCTCCAATCCTCGATCTTTTCGTCCAGCGAGCACTGCAGATAATAGCGGCTGCGGGTTTCCGACCGCATTGAGCACAGCGCGAAACCGCGTTCGTGATTGGCGTAGATAAGTTCGTGATCGACCGGCGGAATATCCGCCAGAACGCCAAGCCATCCGAAAGGATAGACCTTTTCGAAATTGGTGATGGCCTTTTCGGGCACCGATTTGCGGCTGATGCCGTGATAGCCATCACAACCGGCGATGAAGTCGCAATCGATCCGGTGCGTGACGCCATCTTTTTCGTAGGTGACGTAAGGCGATGCGCCGTCAAAATCATGCGGCGTAACATTCGCGGCTTCATAAATGCCGACAGTGCCGGATTTGTGCCGCTCATCCATCAAGTCTTGCGTCAGTTCCGTCTGACCATAGACGGTCACGCGCTTGCCGGTGAGGGTGTGAAGATCGATGCGGTGATCACGACCGTCGAAAGCAAGCGAAAAGCCGTCATGCGGCAGGCCTTCGCGGTGCAGGCGCTCGGCGGCGCCGGCTTCTTCCATCAGGCGAACGGTGCCTTCTTCGAGCACCCCGGCGCGTACGCGGCCCAGAATATAATTTTCGCTGGCGCGGTCGAGAATGACATTGTCGATACCGGCGCGCGTCAAGAGTTGTCCGAGCAGCAAGCCGGACGGACCCGAACCAATAATGGCGACTTTAGTGCGCATGATTTCCTCCCAACGCAACGATGCCCCTTATTTTTTGGAATCGTTGCAAACTGGCAATGGATTCTTGCTGCAATTAATTGTACAAATCGAACGCAATCTGCAGGAGAGAATGATGCGCGTCGATGTTCCAACCTATGAACTCTATGGGGAAGGGACCGATAAAAAGCCCGATTTCTGGCTACATTGTGAGACGCTGTATTCCAGATCCAGCCTGTATCAGTTTGAAATATCGCTGCATCGTCACGAGAATTTCTTTCAATTCCTGTACATTCAGGATGGCGCAGGCAATGCCAGTTTCAACGGCGTGATTCACAGTTTTCGCACGCCATGCGCTATTCTTGTGCCGCCCGGATTCAACCATGGGTTTTCGTTCTCACGCGATATCAATGGGCACATCATCACGATATTGCGCCCGCAAATGCCCTTTGTCGGCGACCGCCGCGGTGGGCCGTTCGGAGCTTGGCTGAATGAGCCGAGACTTGTGGCGATGGAAGATGCCGCGCTGGAGGATCGTGAACTGGCAGCCTTGACCGTCAATCGGATACAGGTCGAATTCTATTCCAGAAAGTCATATAAAAACAGCATATTGGAGTCCATGCTCAAGACGATGATTGTGCTGGTGTCACGTCATGGATTGAGTGGGTCACTTGATGAGACCGGACACCCTGACTATAGCGATGTGCGCGTGGAAAAATTTCTGGAACTAATCGAACGGCATTTTCGCGAGCATCGCCCGGTGGCGTTTTATGCTGATCAGCTCGGCCTGTCGCCAACCCATCTCAACCGGCTGGTGCGGCGGCTCACCGGCGAGACGACACAACATATGATTGCGCATAAGCTGATCGAGGTGGCCAAGCACGATCTGATCGCCATGCCGTCGTCAGTCCAGCATATTGCTTATTCGCTGGGCTTTGCGGACCCGGCCTATTTTTCGCGCTTCTTCCAGAATTTCACAGGCGAAACGCCCCGCAGCTTTCGCTTGCGCGAACGTGCGCGCCTTGAGGAATCCGTCCATGGAAACTGACTTGGACTTTTGAGACCGTCGCCGCTGCACGCCGTAATGATGAGACGCAGACCAAAGCTCTTTGAGACTTTGATCTGCGTCTCATCTGTTTATTTACGCGAGGTCAGCAGGGAGCACATCGGCTGGGATGTTCTGATAGCTGACGGGGCGCAGGAAGCGACGGATGGACATGGTTCCGACGCTGGTGGCGCCGAAATTGGTGCTGGCCGGGTAGGGGCCACCATGAACCATCGAATCGACCACTTCCACGCCGGTTGGGAAACCGTTGGCCAGAACGCGTCCGGCCTTGCGTTCCAGAACCGGCAGAAGCTTGCGCGCTGCGGCGGCATCGTCCTTGTCCATGTGCAAGGTTGCCGTCAGCTGGCCTTCAAAACCTTTTGCCAGATGCACCATGTCATCGACCGACTTGACGCGAACGACAACGCCGAGCGGGCCGAACACTTCTTCGCCGATGCTGTGATCGCCGAGGAAGGCGTCGCCGGTGGTCTCATAGAGATTGGGCGAAGCCTCACGGCCCTTGCTTTCGGTGGTCAGCACCGGCTTGACGGAGTTGCGGCTGTCGAAATGCGCCTTGCCGTCCTGATAGGCCTTGGCAATGCCATCGGTCAGCATGACCTGCGGCGCGACCTTTTCCAGAGCGCTGCGGGTTGACTGCACAAAGCTGTCGGCATCCGAACCGTCGATCACCACAGCAATGCCGGGATTGGTGCAGAACTGACCGGCGCCCATAGTCAGCGAGCCAGCCCAACCTTCGCCGAGCGACGTCGCGCGGGTCTTCATGGCTTCCGGCAGCATGAACATCGGATTGACCGAGCCAAGCTCGCCGAAGAAAGGAATCGGTTCCGGGCGCTTGGCGCACAGATTGAACAAAGCGCGGCCACCGCCCAACGATCCGGTAAAGCCGACAGCCTTGATCAGCGGATGAGTGACCAGCGCTTCGCCGACCTTGCGGTCGCCACCCTGAATGAGGCTGAACACACCCTTCGGCACGCCGGTCTTGGCGATGGCGGCCTGAATGGCGTCAGCGACGATTTCGCCGGTGCCGGGATGGGCGGAGTGGCCCTTAACCACAACCGGGCAGCCTGCGGCAAGCGCTGCGGCGGTGTCGCCGCCAGCGGTCGAGAAGGCGAGCGGAAAGTTGGATGCGCCGAAAACGGCAACTGGGCCGATCGGGCGCTGCATCAGGCGGATTTCCGGACGGGGTGCGGGCTTGCGATCGGGCAGGGCTTCGTCCACGCGACGGTCGAGGTAGTCAGCCTTGCGAATATGGCTGGCGAAAAGGCGCAGCTGGCCGGTGGTGCGTCCACGCTCGCCCTCAAGGCGACCCGCCGGCAGGCCGGTTTCCTGCGTGCCGATTTCAGTAATGGCGGCAGCGCGCGCTTCGATTTCGTCGGCAATGGCTTCGAGGAACAGGGCGCGTTCTTCGCGGCTTGTATAACCATAAGTCCAGAAAGCATCTTCTGCCGCTTCGCAGGCGCGCGCCACCAGATCGGGCGTACCGACTGCGAATTCATGTGATGGACCCGTCGCCGGTGTCGAGGCAAAAGTCGTCTCCCCCGCAACCCACTCGCCAGCTATCAGGTGTTGTCCATGGGGTGTCCAGCTCATCTCAATTCCTTTCCATCTGCTCTTGCAGCAAGTCAGTCTATCGCGGCGCGATCTTCATATTATACCGATCCGTTTTCTGCACGCCTTGGCGGCTAAAAGGGATCGGGGAGGCATGGATACATGGAATAGAGAGAATTGTCGCGTAACACCACAGTTACATTCTTCGTAATGTCCCGCTATGAGAGATTTTGAATCGCAAGTTCGGGTGAGAGGGCGAATATCCGAAGCAGCAGGTGATTCATCGCGCTGGTCGCCGTCATTGTTGCGGCGGTCAGCGTGGTGTGGATAACAGGATGTCTTTGAAAAAGCCGGGAAAACCGGCCTTTTCACAGAAAGGCAAAAATTCTTTTGCTTTCTTTTTCAGCACTTGCTTGACACTTGTTCGCGAACCCCTTAAACGACCGCTCACACCGACGGAAACGCCGGTGGTGACCGAAGCCTACGGGCTTTAGAAAATGCGCGGGTGTAGCTCAGTTGGTTAGAGTGCCGGCCTGTCACGCCGGAGGTCGCGGGTTCGAGCCCCGTCACTCGCGCCACTTTCCTTCAACACAATCAAATGCACTGTTGAACTGAAAGTGGCGCTCCACGCCTCCTCATTTGTTTCCCTTTTTTTGTATTTCATGTCGTGCAAGCATTTGTGTGCTGCTGCGCCGTGGGCCTATTCTAGTGGATTGAATTTGACGTTTGAATCCCGGCTGACACATACGCTGTTTCAAACGTCAAATTCGAAAAATCCACTAGATACATATAGTTGCTAGTGGTCTTTTTGATTCCAACATTTGCTCAGCGCGTGAACCGAGGGAGGCAAATGTTGGAATCAGACCACTAGCGGCCTGTTTTCGGGGTGTTTTGCAAAGCTTGTGAATGAATTGCAGAATATCGCAATTCTTCTCCAAACATGCGCTTGACACTTGTTCGCGAACCCCTTAAACGACCGCTCACACCGACGGAAACGCCGGTGGTGACCGAAGCCTACGGGCTTTAGAAAAATGCGCGGGTGTAGCTCAGTTGGTTAGAGTGCCGGCCTGTCACGCCGGAGGTCGCGGGTTCGAGCCCCGTCACT